>CAZYBG010000021.1:0-44615 GCA_964645155.1 uncultured Rhodobacterales bacterium
TGCGCATGATGCCGAGGTCGGTGCCGGCATGCGGCTCGGTCAGGTTCATCGTGCCGGTCCAGTCGAGCGAGACCATCTTCGGCAGGTAGGTTTCCTTCTGCTCCTGCGAGCCATGCGCGAGGATCGCCGAGATCGCGCCGTGGGTCAGGCCCTGGTACATGTTGAAGGCCATGTTGGCCGAGACCATCATCTCGCCCACCGCGGTGCCGAGGACATAGGGCATGCCCTGGCCGCCGAACTCCTCGGGCAGATCGAGACCGTTCCAGCCGCCGTCCTTCAGCTGCCTGAAGGCTTCCCCGAAGCCGGTCGGCGTGTAGACGACGCCGTTCTCCAGCCGGCAGCCCTCGGTGTCGCCGACGGCGTTGAGGGGCGCCAGCACCTCGGCCGAGAGCCGGCCCGCCTCGTTCAGCACGGCTTCGGTGACGTCGCGTTCAAGCTCGGCATAGCCCGGCACGGCGCTTTCGGTCACCTTGAGGACCTCGTGCAGCACGAACTGCATGTCCTTCACGGGGGCGGTGTAGCTCGGCATCGTCTCTCTCTCCCTTGATCTGCGGCGGCCCGCCGGCGGGCGGGCCCGGGGGTCACGCGGGGGTCACGCGGGGGTCACGCGGCGGCTTCCTTCTGGCGCATCGAGGCCAGCATCTGCGCGCCCCAGTCGATCTGCTGCTGCAGGTCGGCGATCGCGACGTTCAGCTCGTCGCGCTGCGCCACCATCTCAGCCAGGCGCTTCAGCGCCAGTTCGTAGGTGCGCTTGAGCTGCGTCGTCTGCTGGTCGCCCATGTCGTAGAGGTCGAGCAGCTGGCGGATGTCCTCGAGCGAGAAGCCGAAGCGCTTGCCGCGCAGGATCAGCGTCAGCCGCGCGCGGTCGCGCTTGGTGAACAGGCGCCGCGTGCCGATGCGGATCGGGTTCAGCAGCTCCTTCGCCTCGTAGAAACGCAGTGTCCGCGGCGTCACCTCGAAGGTGTCGCACATCTCGCGGATGGTCATCGTGTCGTCGGTCTTCATCAGTCTCCCTTTCACGGCCGGAATGCGGCGGTGAAATGCGGATGTCCCCCCGACGTTACAAGGATGCTTGACGTTCACGTAAGCGGAACGTGGCGTCACTTCCCGAATGGCGAAATCTCCCGCAAGCTGACCCAACGGCAACCGCAATTTTCTGAGGTCCAAACCGCTTTGGATGCCGTGCCTGCCGGCCGGGTCGACTCAGCGCAGCGTCGCCGCCACGTCGTCGCGCAGCCGGCGCAGGTCGGCGATCGTCTCGTCGATCTGGCGGCGCTCGGTGTCGAGCACGCCGAGCTGGCGGTCGGCCAGCGCGACCCAGGCGCGCATCTGGCTTTCGGTGCCTTCCTTGTCGTAGATCAGCAGCCACTGCCGGATTTCCTCGAGCGAGAAGCCGAACCGGCGGCCGCGCAGGATCAGCTTCATCCGCGCCATCTCGCGCGGGCCGTAGAACCGGGCGCGCCCGTCCTTTTCCGGCGCGAGCAGCTCGATGTACTCGTAGTAGCGCAGCGTGCGCGGCGTCACGTCGAACTCGGCGCACATCTCCTTGAACGTCAGGCGTGTCTCGGCCATGCCTCTCCCCCTGCGGGAGAATCTAGACGCGCAGGCGGCCGAGGGCAAACGTTTCGGACCCGGGCCAGGGGGCCTTGCGGGCCGCGGCCGCGGACGGAATAAGGACGGGAGCGGAGGGCAGCGGATGGCGGCCGACAAGGCGAAGATCGCGGCGCAGTTCATCGGTGCGCTGCCGCATGCCCGGGCGCTGGGCCTGCGCCTCGTCGATATCGGCGACGGCGTGGCCGAGATCGCGATGCCGTGGTCGGCCGACCTTGTCGGCGACCCGGCGACGGGCGTGATCGCCGGCGGTGCCGTCTCGGCGCTGATGGACACCTGCGGCGGCGCGGCGGTGATGAGCCATCCCGACGCGCCCGGCGGCACCGCGACGCTGGACCTGCGGATCGACTACATGCGCCCGGCGACGCCCGGGCAGGAGATCCTTGCCCGCGCCGAGGTCTACCAGATGACGCGGAGCGTCGCCTTCGTGCGGGCGACGGCGACCGACGGCGACCCCGCCCGGCCGGTGGCCACCGCCACCGGCGCCTTCACGGTCGAGGGGCGCGGGCGATGAGGGGCAAGCCCGAGCCGGTGCAGGTCGTCAAGCAGCGCCGCGACGCGGCGCTGAAGGCGCTGGTGGAAGGCGTGCCCTACATCCGCTTTCTCGGCATCCAGTTCGACCGGCGCGGCGACGAGCTGACCGCGATCCTGCCGTTCGCCGAGAAGCTGATCGGCAACCCGCTGCTGCCGGCGCTGCACGGCGGGGTGACGGCGGCGTTCCTGGAGGTGACGGCGGTCATCGAGCTGTCCTGGTCGCTGCTCTGGGAGGAGATGGAGCAGGGCGCGCTCGACCCCGCGGCGCTGACGCCGGGCGCGCTGCCGCGGCTGCCGAAGACGATCGACTTCACGGTCGACTACCTGCGCTCGGGCCTGCCGCGCGACGCCTACGCGCGGGCGCGGGTCAACCGGTCGGGCCGGCGCTACGCGAGCGTGCATGTCGAGGCCTGGCAGGACAACCGGGCCCGGCTCTTCGCGCAGGCGACGGGACATTTCCTGATGCCCGCGCGGGAATGAGCGGGCCCGCGGCCGGGCCCGTCAGCCATGCCCGGGTCCTGAGGATCGCGCTGCCGATCGTGCTGTCGAACGCGACCGTGCCGATCCTCGGCGCGGTCGATACCGCCGTGGTCGGCCAGCTGGGCCAGGCCGCGCCGATCGGGGCGGTCGGCCTCGGCGCCATCGTCCTGTCGGCCGTCTACTGGATCTTCGGGTTCCTCCGCATGGGCACGACCGGGCTGGCGAGCCAGGCCCATGGTGCCGGCGACGCGGCCGAGGTCGCGGCGCTGCTGACGCGGGTCCTGATGATCGGCGCCGCGGCGGGGCTGGCGCTGATCGTCCTTCAGCAGGCGATCTTCGCGGGCGCCTTCGCACTGGCGCCGGCCTCGGCCGAAGTCGAGGCGCTGGCGCGCGACTACATGGCGATCCGCGTCTGGTCGGCGCCCGCCGCCATCGCGCTCTACGGCGTGACCGGCTGGCTGATCGCGCTGGAGCGCACGCGCGCGGTGCTGGCGATCCAGCTCTGGATGAACGGCGTCAACATCGTGCTCGACCTGTGGTTCGTGCTCGGCCTCGGCTGGGGCGTCGGTGGCGTCGCCCTCGCCACGCTGCTTGCGGAATGGTCGGGGCTGGCGCTCGGCCTCTGGTTCTGCCGTGCCGCGCTGCGCGGTCCTGCGGCCCGGGCATGGGCGCAGGTGTTCGACCGGCCGCGGCTGGTCCGCATGGCGTCGGTCAACGGCGACATCCTGATCCGCTCGGTCCTGCTGCAGGCGATCTTCGTGTCGTTCCTGTTCCTTGGCTCGGGGCTGGGCGACGTGGCGCTCGCCGCCAACCAGGTGCTCATGCAGTTCCTCCTGATCACGGCCTACGCGCTCGACGGCTTCGCCTTCGCGGCCGAGGCGCTGGTGGGCCAGGCGGTGGGCGCGCGGGCGCGCGCCGGGTTCCGCCGCAGCGCGGTGCTGACAAGCGTGTGGGGCCTGGCCACCGCCGGGCTTCTCGCGCTGGCCTTCGCGTTGGCGGGCGGGGCCATCATCGACGCGATGACGACGGCCGAGCAGGTCCGCGCCGCGGCGCGCGACTACCTGCCCTGGATGGTCGCCGCGCCGCTGGTGGGGGCCGCCGCCTGGATGCTCGACGGGATCTTCATCGGCGCCACCCGCACCCGCGACATGCGCAACATGATGGCCGTCTCGGCGGCGATCTACGCGCTGGCGGTCGCGCTGCTGGTGCCGGGCTTCGGCAATCACGGCCTCTGGATGGCGCTCCTGGTCTCGTTCGTCGCCCGCGGGCTGTCGCTCGGGCTGCGCTACCCGGGGCTCGAGCGGGGGCTGGGGGCGGCCTGAGCCCCGCGGGTCAGGCGAACTGCTCCTGGATCAGCCGCTCCTCGAGGCCGTGGCCGGGGTCGAACAGCAGGCGGTGCCGCACCCGCCCCTCGCTTTCCACCTCGACCGTCACCGCATTGGTCGAGGACCGGCTGTCGGCATCGGCCATGACCGGGCGCTTGGCGGGCTCGAGCACGTCGAAGCGGACCTTCGCCGATTTCGGCAGGAGCGCCCCGCGCCAGCGGCGCGGCCGGAATGCCGCCATCGCCGTCAGCGCGAGGACGTCGGCGCCGATCGGCAGGATCGGGCCGTGGGCGGAGTAGTTGTAGGCGGTGGACCCCGCCGGGGTGGCGACCAGCGCGCCGTCGCACACCAGTTCCTCCATCCGCACCCGGCCGTCCACCGTGATGCGCAGCTTGGCCGCCTGCGGCCCGGCGCGCAGGAGCGAGACCTCGTTGATTGCCAGCGCCTCGGTCACCTGCCCGTCGGCCGCGGTGGCGCGCATCCGGAGCGGATTGATCACCTCCTCGGCCGCGCGGGCGAGGCGCGCGGGCAGGCCGTCCTCGGCATATTCGTTCATCAGGAAGCCGATGGTGCCGCAGTTCATGCCGTAGACCGGCAGGTCGAGATGCTGCGTGGCGTTGAGCGTCTGCAGCATGAAGCCGTCGCCGCCGAGCGCGACGATCACCTCGGCGGCGTCGGGCGGCGCGTTGCCGTGGCGGCCCGACAGCGTCGCCAGCGCGGTCCGCGCGATGTCGGTCTCGCTCGCCAGGAAGGCGATGTTCCGGGGCTCGGCCATGCCTTCCTCCGCTGCTGCCCGCCAGTCATTGCCCGCGGGGGCGGGAAACTCAAGCGCCGCAGCGCCGGGGCGGAATGCCGCTTTCGCGCTTTCCGGGTGGGGGTGTTTCCGCTAGATACCCCCGCATCATGCTGCGGCATCCCCGGGCCGAGGAGGGCATCACCCATGAACGCACCGCATCGCGACGGCGGCTTCTTCAGCGACGACCTTCAGGCGCGCGACGCCGAGATCTTCGGCGCGATCCGCCAGGAAGTGGGCCGCCAGCGCGACGAGATCGAGCTTATCGCGAGCGAGAACATCGTCAGCCGCGCGGTGCTGGAAGCGCAGGGCTCGGTGATGACGAACAAGTATGCCGAGGGGTATCCGGGGCGCCGCTACTATGGCGGCTGCCAGTATGTCGACATCGCCGAGACCCTGGCGATCGAGAGGGCCAGGCAGCTCTTCGGCTGCGGCTTCGCCAACGTGCAGCCGCATTCCGGCAGCCAGGCCAACCAGGGCGTGTTCACCGCACTGATCCAGCCCGGCGACACGATCCTCGGGATGAGCCTTGATGCCGGCGGCCACCTGACCCATGGCGCGAAGCCGAACCAGTCGGGCAAGTGGTTCAACGCCGTCCAGTACGGCGTGCGCAGGCAGGACCTGACGCTCGACTACGACCAGATGGCCGAGCTTGCGACCGAGCACCGGCCGAAGCTGATCATCGCCGGCGGCTCGGCCATCCCGCGGGTCATCGACTTCGCCCGGATGCGCCGGATCGCCGACAGCGTCGGCGCCTGGCTGCTGGCCGACGTGGCGCATTACGCCGGACTGATCGCGGCCGGCATCTACCCCTCGCCCTTCCCGCACGCCCATGTCGTGACGACGACGACGCACAAGACACTGCGCGGCCCGCGCGGCGGGATGATCCTGACCAACGACGAGGAGATCGCGAAGAAGGTCAACTCGGCGATCTTCCCCGGCATCCAGGGCGGGCCGCTGATGCATGTCATCGCCGCCAAGGCCGTGGCCTTCGGCGAGGCGCTGCGGCCGGAATTCGCGACCTACCAGAAGCAGGTCGTCGCCAATGCGCAGGCGCTGGCCGACGAGCTGATGAAGGGCGGCCTCGACATCGTGACCGGCGGCACCGACTGCCACCTGATGCTCGTGGACCTGCGGCCCAAGGGCGTCAAGGGCAACGCGACCGAGAAGGCGCTCGGCCGCGCCCGCATCACCTGCAACAAGAACGGCATCCCGTTCGACACCGAGAAGCCGGCGATCACCAGCGGCGTGCGCCTCGGCTCGCCCGCCGGCACCACGCGCGGCTTCGGCGAGGCCGAGTTCCGCCAGATCGGGCGCTGGATCACCGAGGTCGTCGACGGACTTGCCGCCCATGACGAGGACGGCAACGGCGCGGCCGAGGCCAGGGTCAAGGCCGAGGTTGCCGCGCTCTGCGCCCGGTTCCCGATCTATCCCGGCCTCTGAGCAGCCCCCGACGGGCGTCCGGCGGCCCCCGGGCGGGCCGCAGGCGGGCTAGAGAAAGCCGCGCCAGCGCAGATAGGTGACAAGGCCGGCCGAGACGGCGAGCAGGCCGAACGACGCCGAGGCGAGCACGCCGAGCGCGGCGCCGACGCGCCGCCCGGTGGCGTCGATCTTCTTCAGATGCGCCTCGACCTCGGCGAAGGCCCGGGCGAGCGCGGCGGGGTCGTTCTGTCGCGCGAGCCGGGGGTTGGCCTCGCGCCCGGCGGCCTCGGCGATCGCGCGCGCCTGGCGCCGGATGCGCGCGGGCAGCCGGCGGCCGGCCCGGTCCAGCCGGTCCTCGAGCCCGGCGCCGCGCACGCCGAGCTTCTCGTGCAGAAGCTCGGAGAGCGTCACCGCCATCTCGCCGGCCGTCTTCACCCGCATTCCCGAACCCGCCCTGCACCCATCGCGCGAGTCTAGGAAGCCCGGCCGCGGCAACGCAACGGTCTGGCAGGCGGAAGGGCCACGCGGTAGGCATGTGTCCCATGTTGAACACGGTCGTCACCGGAACGCGCGGGCAGCAGCCGCCCCTCCTGATCGCCCACGGCCTCTTCGGGTCGGCGCGGAACTGGGGCGTGATCGCGAGGCGCCTGGCCGAGGGCCGGCAGGTCCTTGCGGTCGACATGCGCAACCACGGCGCAAGCCCGTGGTCGGACGCGCACGGCTACGGCGACCTGGCGGCCGACCTGGCCGAGGTGATCGCGGCGCATGGCGGCGTCGCCGACATGGTCGGCCATTCGATGGGCGGCAAGGCGGCGATGCGCCTTGCGCTCGAGCATCCCGGGGCGGTCCGCCGGCTTGTCGTCGCCGACATCGCGCCGGTCGCCTACGGCCACAGCCAGGCGCACCTGATCCGCGCGATGCGCGGGCTCGACCTTGCCGGCCTTGCCGGGCGCGGCGAGGCCGACCGGCGGCTTGCGGCGGTGGTGGCCGAGGAGGGGGTGCGGGCGTTCCTCCTCCAGTCGCTCGACCTCAGGGCCGACCCGCCGCGCTGGCGGCTCAACCTCGACGCGCTCGAGGCCGCGATGCCGCGGATCATCGGCTGGGAAGCGGTTCAAGGACGCTTCGAGGGGCCGGTCCTGTTCCTCTCGGGCGCCGCGTCGGACTACGTGCGGGCGGAGCACCGCGAGACCATCCGTGCCCTGTTCCCGAAGGCGCGGTTCGCGAAGATCCCCGGCGCGGGCCACTGGCTCCACGCCGACCGGCCGCGGGCGTTCGAGGCGGCGGTCGCGGCGTTCCTCGGCTGATCCCCGGGCGCCGCCCCGTCAGCCGCCCCGTCAGCCGCCCCGTCGGCCGCCCCGTCGGCCGCCCCCGCTAACCCCCGAGCCGCGCCACGACGCTGTCGGCGAGCGCGTCGAGCGCAGCGCCGGCGGCGGCGGTGACCGATGCCGGATCGGTTCCGGCGAGCGGGATGCGGATCGTGAAGCGCTCGACCGATTCCCGGACCACGCCGGCCCGCGAGGCGACCGCATAGAGGCCCGTCAGCTCGAACTGGCCGTCGGCGCGGGCGAGCATCCGCTCGACCCGCACGTCGAGCTGCACGTCGGCCGGATCGTCGAGCGGCCAGGGTTCGGCGGCGGTC
Organism: uncultured Rhodobacterales bacterium; assembly: GCA_964645155.1. Classification (GTDB taxonomy): domain Bacteria; phylum Pseudomonadota; class Alphaproteobacteria; order Rhodobacterales; family Rhodobacteraceae; genus CAZYBG01. The sequence goes on from CAZYBG010000021.1 coordinate 7,805, forward strand.
GTCGCCGTGCTCCGCTCGGCGATCAGCCGGGCCAGCACCAGCGTCACGCCCCGCGCCGGGTCATCGGCCCAGAACGTGCTGCGGATCGGCGTGATGGCCCCGCCCGGCGCCTCGACCGCGATCTCGGCGGCGTCGGCATAGGCCGGCAGCGAGACCTCGCGCACCTCGATCGTGCCGACGCGCAGCGGCACGCGTTCGGTGGCGGCGGGCGGGTCGATCAGGAACCGGGTTTCGGTGCCGCCGCAGCCGGCGAGGGCCGCGAGCGCGCAGACGAGGGCTAGGCGGGGCAGGAGCATCGTCACCGTCCGAGGATGAGGGAGTTGGGATTGCGCTCGATCGTCCGGGCGAGCTGGGCGACCGCGCGGGCCGCGGCGCGCACCTCGCGCAGCGCCGTCAGCGTCTCGTCGTTGAACTGCGACCGCGCGCCGTAGGCGCCGATCAGGCCCTCGGCCTGGGTGACGAGGGCTTCGAGGCGGGCCGACAGTTCCGGCAGCCCCTCGGTCGCCTCGGCCACCGCGTCGGCGGCCGACCGCGCCGAGGCCAGCGTGGCGTTGACGTTCTCGACCGCGCCGGCCGCGCGCAGTTCGGCCAGCGTGTCGCGCACCTGGTCGAGCGCGCTGCTCAGCGCCGGCGGGATCGCCCGCGCCTCCTCGGTGCCGATCAGCGCGTCGGCGCTGTCGAGGACCCGCGTGGCCGCGGCGACCAGTTCCTCGGCCTCGAGGGAGTTGGCCTTGGCGGCAACGGCGCGCAGGTCCTCGACCAGCGCGGGAAACTCCTCCGACGCCGAGGCGATGTTCGCCGCGGCCAGGTTCGCGCGCTCCAGCGCGCCCGAGAGGTTGGCGATCGCGCCGCCCTCGCGCAGTTCGGCGACGGTCGCGCGCAGGTCGGCCACCGCGTCGCGGATCTCGGCGGGCAGGGCGCGCGTCGCCTCGTCGTTCACGACCGACCGCGCATCGGCGAGAAGCGCCAGCACCTCGTCGGGCACGGCGCGGGTGCTTTCCGCCGCCGCAAGATCCTCGAGGCTTGCCAGCAGGCTGATGCCCTGCTCGAGCAGCTCCTCGATCGGCAGCGCGTTGATGCGCTCCAGCAGCCCCTCGGCCGAGGCGGTGAAGTCGGGCAGGTTCGAGGGCGCGCTCGGCAGGACTGGTGGCTCGGCGTCGCGGTCGAGCGCGGCGGGCGCGGCGTCCTCGAGGGTCACCAGCTCGACGATCAGCGAGGCGCTGATCAGGCTTGCGGTGGCAAGCTGCGCGCGCAGGCCGTTCGCGGTCGCCGCCTCGAGGAAGTCGAGCGTCTCCTCCTCTCCGGCGCCTTCGGGAAGGCCGAGGCGGCCCGGCTCGATCGCGATGTTCGCGACGAGGTCGACGGTCGGCGACCCCTCGACGACCTGCGCGGCGATTGCCGTCACCTCGCCGACGCGGACACCGTCCAGCTGCACCGGCGCGCCGGCCTCGAGGCCGGCGACCGACTCGCCGAACGGGACCGCAAGCGTGACAGCATCGGCGGTCGAGCGCACGAAGAGGCTGCGCCGCGCCTCGGCCTCGTCGGCGAAGATGGTGAAGACATAGCCGTCGCCGACCGGCGCGCCGCCCTCGTAGACCGAGTCGAACTCGATGCCGCCGGTGATCAGCGTGGCGAGGCTGTCGACGTCGAGCTCGAGCCCGCCGGCGCCGAACGACACGCTGAACCCCGACGTGTCCCAGAAGCGGGTGGCGGCGCTGATCCGCCGGTCGTGCGGCGCCTCGATGAACGCGTCGACGACGATCGAGTTGCCCGAGACGGTCAGGCGCGGCTGCTCGAGCCGCCCGACCTCGATGCCGCGGAACAGGACCGGCGCGCCGGCCGAGATCAGCGTGCCGTCCTCGGAGCGGAGCGTGATCCGCCGCCCCTCGCGCCCCGGCTGGACCAGCGGCTCGGCCTCGAGGCCGGCGAAGGCCCGGACCGCCGCGCCCGCCTCCCGGTCCCAGACGCCGGCGATGTAGACGCCGGACAGCACCGTCGAGAGCCCGGTGATCCCGCGCGAGGTCACCTCGGGCCGCACCACCCAGAACTGCGTGTCGGCGTCAAGGAAGGGGGCGATCTCGTTGTCGATCCGCGCCGCGACCACGACGCGGCTCAGGTCGGCGGAAAAGCTCACGTCCTCGACCGTGCCGATCACCACGTCGCGGAAGCGGATCGTCGTTTCGCCCGGCGTCACGCCCGCGGCGTTGAGAAACGAGATCTCGATCAGCACCCCGCGATCCGCGAAGGTGCGCCACGCCACGCCGAGCGACACCGCGAGGGCAAGGATCGGGACCAGCCAGACGAACGACAGGTTGCGCCAGAACGAGGGACGCGGCGGCGTGACGTCGAAATCTGCGGGTCTCGGATCGCTCACCGGTCGTCGGCCTCGTAGGCATCCCAGATCGTTCTGGGGTCGAAGCTCTGCGCAGAAAGCATCGTGAATGCAACGGACAATGCGAAGCTCACCGCCGCGATGCCGGGGTTCACGGTGGCCGCGAAATCGAGCTGCACCAGCGCCGAGAGGATGGCGACGACGAACACGTCGATCATCGACCAGCGGCCGATGAAGTCGGTCACCTCGTAGAGCCGCTGGCGGCCGTGGCCGCGGATCACGACGGCCGACCGGACGCTGATCGCGAGGTAGGCGATGGCGATGAACTTGCCGATCGGGATCACCACGCTTGCGGTGAAGACGACGAGCGCGACGCCCCAGGAACCGCTGCGGACCAGCTCGATCACGCCGCCGATGATGGTGTTCTCGATCGTCGTGCCGAAGGTGGTGGTCAGCAGCATCGGGTAGATGTTGGCCGGGATGTAGGCGACGACGCCGGCGATGAGCCAGGCCCAGACGCGCTGCAGGCTGCCCGGCGTGCGGCTGGACAGCGGCGCGCCGCAGCGCAGGCACTGCGCCACGCCCCGGCGGTGCACCCGGCCGCAGCTCGTGCAGCCGACCAGGCCGGCCCGGCGGGCGGTCAGGACCGCATGCGTTCGTCGAGCGTTTTCCATACCGTCAGCTTGCACATGAAGTTGTCCTTGAGCGCGGTGACGATCACCAGCACCACGAAGGCCCAGAAGGCCGGCCCGAGCGATACCGAGGCGAGGCCCGCAACCTTGACGAGGGCGACCGCGACACCGACGATGAAGATCTCGGCCATCGCCCAGGGCTTCAGCCCCTCGGCCAGCCGGAATGCCGGCCTTGCATGCCGCGCCGGCGCCCAGCCGAGCGCCATCGGCCCGAGCACGTAGACGATCGCCGACAGCCGGATCAGCGGCAGGACGACGATCAGCGCCGCGGTGGCGACCGACAGCGGCAGCATCAGCCCGTCGGAAAACGCCAGCACCGCATCGAAGACCGAGCTGCGGTGCCGCAGGCCCGATGCCTCGAGCTCGAGAAACGGGAAGAACACCGCGGCGATCATCAGGATCAGCGCCGCCGCGGCGAGCATCACGATCCGGGTCATCGCGCCCTCGCGCGGCGCCATCAGCGTCGTGCCGCAGCGGCGGCAGCGGGCGCGGCTGCCGAGCGGCACCTCGCTGACCCGGTGCAGCGCGTCGCAGACCGGGCATGCGATCAGCCCCGACAGGTCGTCGGGCGCGGTCGGCGGCGGGGGTGCGGGCGGCGCGGCCATGATCCATACCTATGCCGGTCCGCCGGCGGCGAACAGAGCCGGGGCGAATGTTCAGGGCGGCGGTTCGGTTCCCGGCAGCCGCTCCCGCGCGGTGCCGAGCACCTCGGCGACGAGGCCGCCGGGCACGACGCCGGCCATGTAGCGCTCGACATTGGGCGCGTGGCTTGGCGCCCAGAGCAGGCCGGCGAGGCCGAGACCCGCGAGAACGGCGGGCCGTGCCGGCCGGCCGGGCGACAGCCGGCCATGGCAGGCCAGCGCCAGCAGCAGGAGGCCGAAGCTCGTCACGTGAAGGCTCATCCATCGCCCCCAGTCGACCGCGACGACGAACAGCGGCAGGATCGGCAGCGCGAGGACGACCAGCGCCAGGGCGAGCCGCCCCGCCTCGCGGTGCAGCGCGACGAGGTAGAGCAGCGGCGCCAGCGCGAGGAGGTAGGCCAGGGGAAAGACGAGCCCGCTGGCCGTGCCGATGATGCCGGCGCCGATCTCGTCCAGGCCCTCGTCCGCGGGGAGCGCGAGCCAGGCGATCGGCCCCTCGCAGAGCTCGGGATCGAGGCCGCGCTGCAGCAGCGGCGCGCAGATGCCGGCCGCATCCGCAACGCCGCTGTGGCGCGCCGCATAGAGGAACGCGAGCCCCGCCGCGCCGGCGAGGGCCGCCCCGGCGAGCCAGGCCGCGGGGCTGCGCGGGTCGGGGCGGAAGGCGACGGCGAGAATGGCGGCATAGGCCGGCAGCAGGAACACCGTCGCCTCGTGCGCGACGCAGCCGACGGCGAAAAGCCCGCCTGACAGCGCGAGAAGCGCCCCCCGCCCCGCCGCCGAGACCGGCCGCAGCAGGGGGAGCGCCATGGCGACATAGGCGATCAGCTCCTTGCGCAGGGCGCCGTGCGGATCGGCCACCCAGAACACCGGGAAGAAGGCCGGCGAGACGAGGAGCAGCGCATAGGCCGGCCGGTGCGGCAACCGCCAGATGACGCGCAGGACGATCGCGCCGAGCGCCACGATCAGCCCCGCCTGCAGGGCGACGACGAGGGTCACGGGCGACAGCGCGAGGGTGTCGGCGGCGGCCAGGACGGCCGAGCCGAACGGGCCGCGCCGGATCGGCTGGTTCACCGCGTTGATCAGCCAGTCGCCCTGCCGCCAGCTTCGCCCGCCGGCGCCGAGATCGTCGAGGACGAGAAGCACCAGATAGAGGATGCAGCCGGCGCCGAGCAGGACGGCTGCCGCGCGGAACGCGCGCTCGATGGTGGTGGCGGTCGGGGCGGTCGCGGCGGTAGGGGCGCTCATGGCGGACCGGGGAGCTTTTGCCGCACTGCAGCGGCGATGCCCGATGCTTAGCCCGCGACCCCCCGGGGTGCAAGGCGGCGGCGGGCGCGGCCGGCGGCCGCGACGGAAATCGGCCGAAGGCGGGGCGTGGCCGTTGCGCCGCGGGCGGGGGCGCATATCTAGGGCCGGCGCGGCGGGCTCCGTCGGGCATGGCAGCGGAGCACGGGGCAGCCGACATGACGGATCGCGAGCGCCGGAGGTTCGAGCGCCAGTTCCAGCTGCTGGCGCGGATCGCCCCGGTGCTCGCGCCCGTGGTGGTCGCGGCGCAGCGGCGGCCGCTGATCCTCGTGCGCCTGCCGCTCGCGCTTCTGCTGATCGCGGGCGGGCTGCTGGCGTTCCTGCCGATCCTCGGGCTCTGGATGCTGCCGCTCGGCCTGCTGCTGCTGGCGGTCGACCTGCCGGTGCTGCGCGGGCCGGTTTCGGCCGCGGTGATCCGCGGGCGGCGCTGGCTCGCGCTGCGGCGCCGGCAGTGGCGCCGGCGGCTGCGCCGGGTGCGGCGGTGGTGGCGGCGCTGACCGGCGGCCGGCCGTCAGGTGCCGCGGTTGTAGCGGATCGACGACCAGAGCGCGATGCCGATGATCGCCGCCCCGCCGAGGCCGGTCAGCACCTCGGGCACGTGCACGACGGCCTGGGCATACATGATGACCGACAGGGCAAGGATCGCGTAGAAGGCGCCATGCTCGAGATAGCGGTAGGCGGCGAGCGTGCCGCGTTCGACCAGCATGATGGTCATCGACCGGACATACATCGCGCCGATGCCGAGGCCGATGGCGATCACGAACAGGTTCTGGGTGAGCGCGAAGGCGCCGATGACGCCATCGAACGAGAAGCTGGCATCGAGCACCTCGAGGTAGAGGAAGGCGCCGAGCCCGCCCCGCGCCGCCTCCGACATCGCCTGGGCCGAGCGGTCGAGCGCGTTGCCGAGGATATCGACGACGAGGAAGGTCAGCAGGCCGTAGATCGCCGACGAGATGAAGGTCGCCTTTTCCACCGGCGCGATCTGGGTGGCGAAGCCGAGCATGAGGACAAGGACGAACGCAATCTCGACCCCGCGGACACTGGCATAGCGCGAGATCCGCGATTCGATGACGTGGACCCAGTGGATCTCCTTGTGTTCGTCGAAGAAGAAGCTGAGCGCGACCATCATCAGGAAGGTGCCGCCGAACGCCGCGATGCCGAGATGGGCGTCGCGCATGATGCGGGCATATTCGTCGGGCTCGGCGATGGCGAGCTGGACCGCCGCAATCGGGCCGATCCGCGCGGCGATCGCGACGATCGCGAGCGGAAAGATGATCCGCATGCCGAAGACCGCGATCAGGATGCCCCAGGTCAGGAAGCGCCGCTGCCACTGCGGCGTCATCTCCTTGAGCTTGTTGGCGTTGACGATGGCGTTGTCGAAGCTGAGCGAGATTTCCAGCACCGCGAGGACTGCGCAGATGAAGAAGATGGTGGCGGCGCCCGCGACGGTGCCGGTCGTCCGGTAGCCGAGCCAGCCGCCGAGCAGCAGGCCGACAACGGTGACGATGAACGACCACCTGAAGTAGCGAAGCGTTTCCATGCAAGCCCCGTCGCACCCGGTATGATGCGGCCCTAGGTGTCACAGCCGCCGGCGCGTGGCAATGCGGCCGCGCACCGGCGGGGCTCCGGGCCGGGCACCGGCGCCGGGCGGACCCCGGAAATCGCGGTGCCGGCGGTCACAAGCCCGTCAGGGCCCTTTCCCGCCGGCGGCATCCCGCTACGATACGGCAGGCCGGGTGATGGCTCCCGCCGGGGATCGGCGGGCGGCGGCGTGCCGCGCCGGCAGACCAGAGGCAAGGGTGGAAGGCGCAGGTGGCAGTGGTGCGGCAGGTCCTGATCGGCGTCGCGATCGTCGCGGTCGCGCTGTTCGTCTGGGTCCGCTACACGCCGGCGGCGCTGCCCTATCTCGACCGGATCGGCCTGCTCGACCTCGTCGGCGTCGCGGCACCGGTCGAGGTGACTGGCGGGGCCGGGGGCGGCCGTGGCGGTGGCCCGGGAGGCGGCCCTGGCGGCGGGGCGGTGCCGGTGATCGTCGCGCCGGTGACCGAAGGGGCGGTGGATGACACCGTGACATCGGTCGGCGACGGCCGCGCGGTCAGGTCGGTCACGGTGCGCGCCGAGGCGACCGGACGGGTGGCCGCGGTCGAGGCCGGCGTGGCGAGCTATGTCGAGGCCGACGCCGTGCTCGTCCGCCTCGACGACGAGGCCGAGCGCATCGCGGTCGAGCGCGCCCGCCTTGTGGTCGAGGAGGCGCGGGCGGAAGTCGAGCGCCTCGCCCGGCTCGAAGGGTCGGGCGCCGTGACCGGCGTGCAGTCGCGCGAGGCCGACGTGGCGCTGCGCACGGCCGAACTTGGCCTGCGCGAGGCGGAGTTCGACCTCGGGCAGCGCATCCTGCGGGCGCCGATCGCCGGCTGGATCGGCCTCTTCGACGTCGAGGCCGGCGACCGCGTCGCGGCGCAGGACACCATCGCCCTCATCACCGACCGCTCGGAGCTGCTGATCGACTTCCGCGTTCCGGAACGCGTGATCGGCCAGATCGAGCCCGGCATGGCCGTCGGCATCGCGCCGCTGGCCGATACCGCGCTCGAGATCGAGGGGCGGATCACCGCCCTCGACAACGTGGTCGACCGCGCCAGCCGCACGCTCAGGGCGCAGGCCACGATCCCCAACCCCGGCGACCGGCTGCGCGCGGGCATGGCATTCTCGGTGCGGCTCGGCCTGGCGGGCGAACGCCTGCCGGAGGTCGACCCGCTCGCCATCCAGTGGTCGAGCGAGGGGCCCTATGTCTGGGTCGTGCGCGACGGCGCGGCGGCGCGCGTTCCGGTCGCGATCCGCGAGCGGAATGCCGGCAGCGTCCTGGTCGAGGCCGATCTTGCCGTCGGCCAGCAGATCGTGGTGCAGGGCGTGCAGACCCTGCGCGAGGGCGCCGCCGTCGAGGTCGTCGACGCGCCGGGCGCCAGCGGCGTCCAGGCGGCCAGCCGGACGCGGATCGGCGGCTAGCCATGGCCCGGGGTGACGCCAGCGCCGGAAGCCACGGCACCGCGCTCTTCATCCGGAGGCCGATCCTCGCCTTCGTCCTCAACGCCCTCATCGTCGTCGCGGGCCTCGCCGCGCTGTTCGGGATGGAGGTCCGCGAGCTGCCCGATGTGGACCGCCCTGTCATCACCGTGACGACCGAGTTCGCCGGCGCCTCGGCCGAGACGGTGGACCAGGAGATCACCGCCCAGGTGGAGGGCGCGGTCGGGCGCGTCGCCGGTGTCAGGACGATCTCGTCGAGCTCGCAGTTCGGGCGCAGCCGGATCACGCTCGAGTTCGAGGACGATGTCGACCTCGACGTCGCCGCGACCGACACGCGCGACGCCGTGGCGCGGATCGGCAACGTGCTGCCCGACGATGCCGAACTGCCGCAGATCGTCAAGGCCGACGCCAACGCGCAGGCGGTGGTGCGGGTCTCGGTCACCTCGTCCAGCCGGTCGCCGCAGGAGCTGACCGAACTGGTCCGCGATCAGGTGGAGGACCGGCTGATCTCGATCAGCGGTGTCGCCGACGTGCAGATCTACGGCGACCGCGAGCCGATCTTCCGCGTCGACATCAACCAGCTGGAGCTTGCGAGCCGCGGCCTGACGCTGGGCGACCTGCGCGAGGCGCTGGCCGACATCGCCTACGATGCGCCGGCCGGCGACCTGTCGGGCGACCGCCAGTCGATCAACGTGCGCACCACCGCCGCGGTGGCAACGCCGGCCGCCTTCGAGGCGCTGGAGATCGCGCCGAACGTCCTGCTGCGCGATGTCGCGCGGGTCACCCTCGGGCCGGCGCCGAACGAGACGGTGCTGCGCGCCAACGGCGAGACCGGGGTCGGCCTCGGCATCGTCCGGCAGGCGACCAGCAACACGCTCGAGATCTCCTCGGCCGTCCGGGCCGTGGTGGCCGGGTTGCAGCGCCAGATGCCCGACGACGTGCGGATCTTTGTCAGCTCGGACGATGCGGTGTTCATCCGGGGCTCGATCGAGGAGGTGCTCGCCACGCTGGGCATGGCCGTCGTGATCGTGGTGGCGGTGATCTTTCTTTTCCTGCGCGACATCCGCGCGACGCTGATTCCCACGCTGACGATGCCGATCGCGCTGATCGGCACGCTGGCCGCGATCTACCTGATCGGCTTCTCGCTCAACATCCTCACGCTGCTGGCGCTGGTTCTCGCCACCGGGATGGTCGTCGACGACGCGATCGTGGTGCTCGAGAACATCGTGCGGCGGCGGTCGGAGGGCCTCGGCCCACGGGCGGCCGCGGTGCTCGGCACCCAGCAGGTGTTTTTCGCGGTGGTGACGACGACCGCCACCCTCGCCGCGGTCTTCGTGCCGCTGTCGTTCCTGCCGGGGCAGGCGGGCGGCCTGTTCCGCGAGTTCGGCTTCACGCTGGCCATGGCCGTGCTGCTTTCCTCGGTGGTGGCGCTGACGCTCTGCCCGATGCTCGCGAGCCGCCTCCTCAGGGCCGAGGCCGCGCCGCCGCGCCGCTCGTGGCTGCTCAGGGTGGGCGAGGCCCTGGCCGCGCTCTATGCGCGGATGCTGCGCGGCGCGCTGGCGATGCCGTGGATCGTCGTGCTTGCCGCGGCGCTCTTCTCGGTCACGGCGGTGTTCGTCGGCACCGGCATCCGGCAGGAGCTGACCCCGCCCGAGGACCGCGCGGTGGCGCTTCTCTCGGTTTCGGCGCCGCAGGGGGTCTCGCTCGGCTTCACCAGCGCCAAGATGGCCGAGATCGAGGCGCTTCTCGAGCCGCTGCGCGCCTCGGGCGAGATCACCAACGTGTTCTCGATCTCGGGCCAGGGGTCGGGCAACCGCGGCTTCATGGTGATGACGCTGGCGCCCTGGGGCGAGCGCAGCCGCAGCCAGCAGGAGATCGTCGGCGAGATCAACGGCCAGCTCCGAGGCGTCGTCGGCGTCCGCGCGTTTGCGATCCAGCCGAACTCGCTCGGCATCCGCGGCGCCGGGCGCGGGCTGACCTTCGCGGTGACCGGCAGCGACTACGGGCAGCTTGCCGGCGTGGCCGAGCGCCTCGTCGCGCGGATGCAGCAGGACCCGTCGTTCGGCGAGGTGCGGCTGGAATACGAGACGACGCAGCCGCAGCTTTTCGTCGAGATCGACCGGACCCGCGCCTCCGACCTCGGGATCGACATCACCGGCCTCGGCGATGCGCTGCGCGCGGTGCTCGACGGCCGCAGCATCGGGTCGGTCTTCGTCGACGACCGGAGCTTCGACGTGCAGCTCCTCTCGACGAGCGACCCGGTGGACGACCCCGGCGACCTGGAGAACGTGTTCGTGCAGACCGGCGACGGCCAGATGGTGCCGCTGTCGTCCTTCGTCCGGCTGGAGGAGCGCGCGGTCGCGCCGGAGCTGACCCGCGAGGACCAGAGCCGCGCGGTCGAGATCTCGGCCAGCCTCGCCGCCGGCACCGCGCTCGGCGACGCGCTGGCCGAGGTCGAGGCGATCGCGCCCGACATCCTGGCCGAGGAGAACCGGATCGTGCCGCTCGCCGAGGCGGCGGCGCTGGACCAGACGGCGGGCGGCCTCCTGGTGATCTTCGGCTTCGCGATCCTCGTCGTGTTCCTCGTGCTGGCGGCGCAGTTCGAAAGCTTCGTCTCGGCGATCGTGGTGATGGCGACGGTACCGCTCGGCCTGGCCTGCGCCGCCTTCGCGATGCAGGCGACCGGCCAGAGCCTCAACGTCTACAGCCAGATCGGCCTGGTGATGCTGATCGGCATCATGGCCAAGAACGGCATCCTGATCGTGGAGTTCGCGAACCAGCTCCGCGACGAGGGGCGCCCGGTGCGCGACGCGATCGTCGGCGCGGCGACGATCCGCCTCCGGCCGGTGATGATGACGATGATCTCGACCGTCCTCGGCGGCGTGCCGCTGATCCTGTCGGCGGGCGCGGGGGCCGAGGCGCGCGAGGCGCTCGGCTGGGTGATCGTCGGCGGCCTCGGCCTCGCCACGCTGTCGACGCTGTTCCTCACCCCGGTCGCCTACCTGCTCCTCGCCGGGCTCTCCGGCACAAGGGCGGCCGAGCAGGCGCGGCTGGAGCGCGAGCTCGCCGAGGCGCAGGTGGGCTGACCCGCCGGGGCCGGGCGCTGCTCCGCCTGGGGATCCTGGACTGCCGGAAGCTGGAGTTTCCGGGAGGGGGGAGTGCGGTGTCGCACCTTGCGCGGAGTTCTGAAACGCCACCGCTGGCGCGTCTCCCGTTCGCCGCGCCACGCGGCTCCCAGCCTTGGGCAGCCTCGATCTGCCGCGCGGTGCGGGTGCGGAGGTCGAGCGTTGCCCGGTCGGCCGGGCCGGCCTACCGCAACGTTCCGCCCCGCGCGGCCTTCCGCGCCTCGAAGGCGGCGTCGATGCGGGCGATCTCGGCGTCGAACTCAGACCTGGTGATCTCGCCCTCGTGGAGGCGCTTGCGCACCAGCCAGCGCTCCTCGGGAACGTCGAGCGCCTTCGCCTCCTCGGCCGTCAGTGCGCCGACGGGCTTCATGTAGACATCGGGCCATGACTGCTCTTCGGGGATGTAGGCGAAGTCGATGGCAAACTTCATCTCTTTGGTGAGTGTGATACGGTAGTGCGTGAAGGGCTCCCGCGAGGCGAAAGGCTCCATCTTCTGAAGCTTGCGCATAAGGTCGCGGATGCGGCGCGCCTCGAGGCGCGGGCTGCGATGCGCAGCTTCGTATTGGTGTTCGATGCCCTAGTCGTCGAGCCAACTCGCCCCGCCCTGGCCGTGGGTCGCGTAGGCAAAGCCGAGAAACAGCATCGTATCCGCTTCAGGCGGAGCGATGTCGCGCAGCAAGGTGCCGATCTCGGTATAGATTAGCTGGAGCTCATCCATATGCGCCTCAACTCATGATGCCGGAGATCCATCCGGCGTATTCCAAAGTTCGCGTGGACGCCGGCGGACGCCGTCGATCGTCTCGATGATCTCGAACCTCTCCGGCACCGGCCCGCCACCGTCTGGATATATCACGTCGATCTCGACGCGCACATCCCGGCCGTCCCGGAGCAGGGCCTCCCAGCGCTGTTCCATCTGCCGCCACTCGCCGCGCCGGTTCAGCGTCGAGTCCATCGGGACGACGTTGATCCGGTCCGGCGCGCCGCCGAACAGGCGGGCGAAGAGGTGGCCGCCGTCAAAGTCGGCGCTTGGCGTGCCGAGGTTGCCGTAGGCGGCCTGCGAACGGTTGTCGCGGACCCAAGGGTCGATCGAGAGGTCGGCCTCGGCGCGGCTGACGCGGCCAGATCGTCAACACCCGTGTGCTGGGCAATGTGCTGATCGTCGACCGGCTCTTCGGTGCGGCGGAGCTGCGTCTCGGCGAAAGACAACAGCAGGTCGCGTGGATCATACGGACGGATGGCGTCCAGCGCCCGCCGCGCGCGAACCGAGCGACTAACGGCCGCCCTTCTCGACAGATTGACGCCCCACGCCCACATCATCGAGATGATTGGCGACGGTTGCCGGCCTGGACCGAGCCGCACCCGGAAAGCCGACGTCAGCGTCTGATCACCCGCTACGGATCAGCACTTCGGGCCTGGCGCCCAACGGCCTGGATTCACGCCGCCGTCGACAGGACGACCCGCTCGCCTCGTCTGTCCCACGCATCGCTCACCCCGTCGTTGCCCTGCAGAGGGTGAATCATGTTCTGCAAGGCGGGGCGCGAGGGCCGACTATTTCAGCGGCCTGCTAGGCTTGAACAGGAGCGGCTCGCTCGCCAGATCGCTCGGCAGGTGGCGCGGCCTCACCGTTCCCGAGATCAGGCCGTGGAGAAATTCCGAGAACGACATCGCGAAGATCTCGGGTGTCCCGTCCTCGTCGGGCATGACCGCGACGTCCCAGGCATTGGGATCGCCGTCATCGATGATCCAGCCGAGATAGTCGCCGTTATCGGTGATCGCGAAAGGCAGGAAGCTTCCCGGCGCGGGCAGAACCGGAAGCGGGTAGCGCTCCGGATGACCCGTCTTCATGGTCGCGTAGGCGTTCACGAAAGCCTGCGCCGCCTCGGGATACCGTATGGACTTCTTCGACGTTCCGGGCATGAACATACGGACGAATTGTGCGATGTCGCCCTCGCCCCAGATGTTCTGGAACGCCTTGAAGTCATCGGGAAGCTTCGTGCCGAGGACCATCTCGACCATATCCCAGTTCTGGGCCTGCGCGACTTCGGCCGCGCGCGCGGGCGGGGGAACGATCGACTTCAATTCAGCGATCATGTCGGTCATGTGTCATCCCGGTTGATCAACGTGATATCCAGGCGGAATCCATCGGAGCCACGCGCCGAGATTGCAAGCGCGGTCGGCATGCCCGCCCCATCATGGATCGAGGTGACCTTGTAACTGACGACTTCTCCCGCAGTCACAGCGTCGTAGATGGCCTGCTCGAAATCGCTCATTACGGGAGAGTTCGTGTCGCGCTGGAACAGGGTGACAAGGTTCGCGGGCTCGTCGCCCGACCCTCCCAGCATGCGGGCGAGTAGATGCCCGCGCGAATGGTTGTCGGCCCCCGAGGTAAAGCCCGGCGGCCGGATCGAACGGTCGGCATGGCTGCCGGTGTCAAGGATGTCCTGAGTGATCGTGGCCTCGATGCCGACAGCCTGTCCATCGGCGTTGAGTCGACCGTAGTCGATCGAGGCCGGCGCGCCTGCATCCGGCACCGTGGCAGGAGAGATGCCGTCGGGCAGGCCGCGGACGATGGCCCCCGTCGCACTGTGTTCGGCGAGCTTCTGTGCGAGCGAGCGCGGCGCGGCGATGAAGCCGTTCACATCCGCAGCGGCTGCCGTGAGGCGAGCGTTCTCCCTCGTCAGCGCCTGATCCAGCTCGCGCTGGCGCGCCTCGATCTCGCCCCGCCGCGTGGCGCTCAGCCGGGGCTGGCCGAGTTCCGCCGCGATCTCCCGCGCCTCGGTGCCGATCTTGTCGATCTCGAGCCGGGCCTCCCAGGCGGCGGAGCCGACCGGCGCCGTCCGGTCGCCCATCATCGTGGCCAGCCGGTCGCGGAGGCCGCCCGCAGCCTCGATCTGCCGCGCGGTGCGGGTGTGCAGGTCGAGCAACGCCCGGTCGGCCGGGTCTCTGGCAGAGCCTTGCCGCAGGGGGCGCCGCTGGAGGCATCTACTCCGCCCGGCCCTCGAACCTCATGGGTTTCATGTAGAGATTTCCGGGGAAGGCGGACGGTGTGATTTCGCCTTTGACTAAGCCGACCATGAAATCGCCGAAGGAGATCTCGAAGACCTCGGGCACCCCGCTCTCGTCATCGAGAACGGCAACGGGCCAGTCCGAACTCGGCCCATCCCCCACGATCCAGCCAAGATAGTCGCCATTGTCGGTCACTGCCCACGGCAGGAAGCTGCCCGGCTCGGGCAGGATTTGTAGCGGAAAGGCATGGGGATGATGCGCCTTGAGCGTCGCATAGGCGTCGTTCTCGCGCACAGCAGCCCGCGCAAGCTGCACGGACCGCTTTGAGGTGACGGGGCTTAAGATTTGGATGAAGTCGCCCAACGCACCGCCCTTTGCCCCGTACGTGGCGACAAACACCTTGAAATCCTCTGGAACTTCGACTCCGAGCGCGTCCTCCTGACTGCTCCAGTCGATGGTCTCGACGGCCTGTGAAGGCGCGGGCGGAGGGAGAAGCTCCGTCAGTTCGTCGATCCAAGCCATCAGCGTCCATCCCGGTTCAGGATCGTTATGTCCAGTTCAAACCCGTCCGACCCTCGCGCTGACAAGGCCACCGAGGTCGGCATGCCCGGCCCGTCATAGATCGGTACAACCCGGTAATTCATCACTTCGCCCGCAGCAACCGCATCATACACAGCACGTTCGAAGTCCCGCATCACAGGTGAGTTGGCGTCGCTCTGAAACAGCGTCACGAGGTTGCGTTCGTCTGTCCCCGACCCCCCAAGCATTCTGGCCAGGAGGTGCCCTCGGGAGTGATTCTCGGCACCTCCGACGAAACCCGGAGGTCGGATATTGCTGTCTGCATGGCTGCCAGTGTCGAGCATCTCGGCGGTGATGGTTGCCTCGATGCCTTGCGCCTGACCGAGATCGTTCAGAGGGCGAAACGTGGTTCGCGCGGGAGCATCGGCATCAGGCGCCTTTAGGGCCGGCAGGTCGTCCGGGACGCCGAGGACGATGTCGCCGCGGTCAGGCGAGCTATAGTAGGCCAGCAGTGCATCCAGCGAACGGGGCGCTGCAACAAAGCCGCTGGGATTCGCGGCGGCCGCCGTCAGCCGCTCGGTCTCCCGGACGATCGCCTGATCCAGCTCGCGCTGGCGCGCCTCGATCTCGCCCCGCCGCGTGGCGCTCAGCCGGGGCTGGCCGAGTTCCGCCGCGATCTCCCGCGCCTCGGTGCCGATCTTGTCGATCTCGAG
Organism: uncultured Rhodobacterales bacterium; assembly: GCA_964645155.1. Lineage (GTDB taxonomy): Bacteria > Pseudomonadota > Alphaproteobacteria > Rhodobacterales > Rhodobacteraceae > CAZYBG01. The sequence continues at coordinate 23,153 of CAZYBG010000021.1, forward strand.
CCGGGCCTCCCAGGCGGCGGAGCCGACCGGCGCCGTCCGGTCGCCCATCATCGTGGCCAGCCGGTCGCGAAGGCCGCCCGCAGCCTCGATCTGCCGCGCGGTGCGGGTGTGGAGGTCGAGCGTCGCGCGGTCGACCGGGCCGGCGCCGGTCTCGATCCGCACGTTCTCGGCGCGGCCGCCCGGGGTGGTGTCGTAGGCCACGCGGATCTCGCCGGGCGCCAGGCCCGCGCCCTGCGACATCGGATAGGGCGTGCCGGTGCGCAGCTGGTTGTCGAGGCCCCGGAAGCTGAACGCCTCCTGCAACCCCGCGCCGGAAGAGCGCGCCGAGGCCGCCATGACCCCGCCCCAGAAGGCGACGTTCAGCATGCCCATCGCACGCTCGCCGGTCGACAGCCGGTCCCAGTTCGTGGCGAGCTGTGCCGACTGGTCGAGCATCGCGGCGCCGTCGACGAGGTCGGCGGCGACGGTCACGCCCGCCACCCCGCGGGCAAGATGCGCCGGCACCTGCGTCCCGCGCGCGGCCATGCCGGCGAGGCGGAGCCCGCCGCCGATCGCGCCGAGCGAGAGCGTGCCGGCCGCGACCTCGAGCCAGCGGCCGCGCGTCTCGGGCCTGGAGAAGTCGAGGACATCGACGCCGCGGCGGCTGTCCTCGTGCAGCTCGTGCCCGGCGCGGCCCGCCATGTAGGCGCCTGCCGCCCCGCCGGCGATGATCGCCGCGGTGCCGCCGGTGCCGGCGATGACGGCCACGCCGGCGACGATGCCGACGCCCATCGCGACGCCGTCGCCGATCCGGCCCGCCCATTCCCAGAACGAGTCGGTCACCAGCCGGGTGTTTTCCGGCGCCGCGAGCGGTGCGCCGGGGCGCAGGTCCTCCGGTATCGCCATGCGCCCCGGAGGCAGTTCGTTGGCGCTCTGCCAGTGGCCGAGATCGTCGTAGCGCTTGCCCTGGTTGTCGACGAACCCGACCGACCCATCGGCCCGCTCGACCCGGAACACGACCGTCGCCAGCGGACCGACATCGTTGTTGGTGACGGTGACCGGCACCACCGAGACCCGGGCGCCGGCGCCACCCTCGCGTTCGATCACGGCCGCGACGCGCGCGGCGTGGCTGTCATCGCCGTAATACTGGTGCGTCGCCCCCGCGGCGAGGCGGGCCTCGCGCGCCGCGGCGCCTTCGTTCTCGCCGGGCAGGCGATCGGGCGCGAGGCCCAGCGCCTGGCCGACGGTGTTGCGCAGGACCTGCCCCGACATCGGCACGCCGTCGGTCCCGAGCATCGCGTAGCGGTCGGCGTTCTGGCGGGCGAAGGCCGTGGTGACGACGTCACTCTCCCAGCCATTCGACAGCGCCTGCGCGGTCCAACCCGGGTCGGTCGCCGCCTGTTCGAAGGCCCAGGCGCGCATCTCGGGCGCGACGTTCTCGCCCAGGAGCAGGCGCCGCCCGCCGTCCGAGCCCAGGACATCGGCCAGCCGCTGCGACAGAAGGTCCCGCGCCGCGGCATCGGCGGCGGTCGTGCCCGGGTGGCGAAGCGCGGCGAGGCTCTCGCCCATCAGCCGGCCCGTCTCGCGGCCGATCGTGGCCTCGCTGCCGTGCACGAACATCGAGGTGACGAGCCGGTCGGCCGCCTCGGCCGGAACCCGGCCCTGCACGACCGCGCCGAGCAGCGCCTGCTGGAGCTCCGACGACCCCGTCGACGCGGCGGCGCGGCCGAGCTGCAACTCGGCGCCGGCGAAGGCCTCGACGGTCGCCGCGGGGTCGAGGCCGATCGCGGCGTCGCGCATGTGGGCGCGGAAGCCGTTCGCCCCGGGCTGCTCGAGATAGGTGCCGCCGGTCGCGAAATGCCGCTGCGCGTCGGCCTCGGGCGTGGCGAGCGCGGTGGCGAGCGCGCGGCTGGCGGCGGCATCGCCCCGGACGGCCGCAACGGCTTCGTCGACATTTTCGCGGGTCTGACGCTCGCTCCAGGCGGCGACGGCGCGCTGCGACAGGTAGGCTTGCTCGCTGGTGGTCAGCCGGCCAAGGGACGAGCTGCCGCGCAGCGCCTCGGCCACGCGCTCGCCGCCACGGTGGTCGGTGCCGAAGCCCAGGAACCGGCTGGTCGTGGCGCCGGCATTCTCGGCCACGAAGCGGTCGATCTCGGCCTGCCGCTCGGGCGTCACGTCGGGCACGCGGGCGCGGTCGCGGATCGCCGGTGTCTCGGTCCGGGCCGAATAGGCGGCGAGCCGCGCCTGTCCGCCCGCGGGATCTGCACCTCTGGTCTCGGTGCGGAGGTGCTGGGCCAGCCGGTTCGCTTCGGCCACCTCGGCGCGCCGCGCGCGATCGACGGCATCCGTGCTGCGGCGGGACAGGGCGGAAGCGGGTTCGGACATGGGTACACCCTCGGTAAGGAGATCTACCGCCGCCAGCCCCAGCAAGTTGCCCCGCCAAGATGACAACGCGATGACCACGGTCCGCCCGGTGGCGAAATCCGCCGATCCGCTCCGGGCACCCGGAGACGGCGCCGCGACGCGGCTGTTACAATCGGGCGCCACAGTGATCGGCGGGGAACGGTGACTCTCGAAAGGATGTCCGATGCGTTCCAGCCCTTTCCTGTTCGCCCTGGCCCTCGCGGCCGCCTTGCCCGGCCACGCGGAGACCAAAGGCGACCCGGCCCAGGTGGTGATCGCGGCCATCGAGGCCGTCACCGGCATCGCCGCCGATGACCGGATGCGCGCGGCGATCTCCGAGGACGTCGCCCGCGCCTGGGCCGAGAAGCGCGACGACGCCGAGTTCTTCCTGCCGCTCCTGCAATCGACCGCCGCGCTTGCCGAGTCCGCCGAAAGCCCGGTCACGCGCGTCTTCATGGACGACCTGAACCGGCAGGTGATGGAGAACATGGTCGTCGATGCCGGGACCTCGCCGGCCGTGGCGGCGCTCGACGAGGCGAACGCGATGGTCGGCGAGATCCGCATGGGTCTCGGCGTCACCGCGCGCGATCTCGTCAGCACCGGCATGCTCGAGGCGCTCGGCGCGCAGCTGCCCGCCGACCCCGAGGACACCGCCTTCGACCCGGCCGCGATGGAGGCGTCGGCCAACGCGCTGGTCGACACGTTCAACGCCGCGAACGAGGGCGACCGCCACTTCCTCGCCCGGATCGACGCCTGGACGGCGGGCGTGCTCGAAGCCTGGCCGACGCTCTCGCCCGAGGAGCGGGCGATGGTCACCGGCGTCACGCGCAAGGACGACATCCTGCCCGAGGCGGTCATCGCCAAGGTCACCGGCACCAGCGGCGATCTGATCCTGTGGCTCGCCGCGATCGACCTCGCCCTGACCGACGAGGAGCGCGCGGCGCATCCCGAACTGGTCGACTACATGGCGGCCGGCGAGATGGCCGGCGGCGTCGACGGACTGATCGAGGAACGGGTGCAGGCGCTGGCCGCAGCGGGCGGCATGGGCGCGGTGATGGCGCAGTTCAATTCGGTGCAGATGATGCAGAACCTGAACTACTTCAACTTCAACCACGGCATCTTTTCCGGCATGGACGCGACCGGCGCCATGCTGGGGATGGGCTGGGAATAGGGAGCGCGCGACCGACCATGGAAGCAGACGGACCGGCTGGAGCGGCCCGGTACAGCTTCGCCTTCGATCCTTCGGAGTTCTTCGACGACACCGGCGCGCTCGACCCGGCGCGCATCTTCGACTGGCTGCTCGTCGTCGAGCGGGTGCGCGGCGCCGCCGACGAGACGACGCTGGAGCCAGAGGCTGCGACCTGGCTCCTCGCGCAGATGCTGGCCGAGACGCTGCGGGACACCGTCGCCCGTGTCGGCGCGGTGGCCGCCGGCACCGACACGCTGGCGCGTCAGGCCGAGGCGGTGGCGATGACCGACCTGCTCATGCTGCGCAACCTGATCGTCCAGAACGCCTGGGACACAGTCTTTTCCGACCGCGACAAGACCGACGAGATGCTCGGCCTGCGCTGAGGTCTCACAGCGCCCGGGGAGGCTCAGTCGCGGCTGACATAGGCGCGGACGGCGCGGCCCTCGGGGTCGAGCTCGACCACCAGTTCGGCGAACTGAACCGTGCGGAAACCGGCATCCCAGGACAGTGCCGCCCCCGCCTCGCCGCTCGGCTCTCCGAACAGGGCGACGAGATCGGCCCGGGTCATGCCCGGCTCGACCTGTGCGGCGGCGTCATCGACCATGTCGAAGCGCGGGTTTTCAGTCATCTCTGCGTCGGTCGACGCGCGCCAGAGCGCGGCATCGAACGTCTCGGCCGCATCGCTGCCCTGCATCATCGCCATCCCTCCGATCGTCGCGGCGAGAACGCCCGCCGCGAATGCCATGCCAAGTCGCACTGCGCTTTCTCCTTCGTTATCCGGGCGACTGCGTGTCGCCCGGCACCGGCACCGGTATCACGCCCGGCGCCTGTACCCGCGGCGGCGCGCCGTGGCCGCCGACCGGAACCTGGTCGCTCCAGGCAAGGTTTCCGCCGCCGTCGATCACAACCGTCCTGCCCTCGCTGACGGCCTCGCGCGCCAACCGCTCCAGCTCCGCCGGGGTGGCGTTCGGGTTGTCGAGCGCAAGCTGGACACCGAGTTCGTTGTTGTAGCCGTCCATCGCCTCGCGGCGGGCCTCGTTCGTCGGGTCGGCCTCGTGCGCGGCGAGATAGCCCCGCGCCCAGTCGGCGCCGTATTCCCGCGTCAGCCGCGCCGCCCAGTAGGTGTGGCGGAAGGCATCGAGATGGCCGTCGTTGGCGAAGCTCTGCAGGTTGCCCTGCCAGGTGTCCGGCATCTGGTAGTTGGCCCGCGCGCGGGCCATCGCATCGTCGCTGATCCGCGCGAACTCGATCTGCTGCCCGGCGTTGAGCCGGTCGAGCCAGGCAACCTCCGACGGCAGCAGCGGCACCGAGGTCTGCCGGCCGGCAATGGCCTCGGCGGCATCCTCGACGAAGCCCGGGAACCGCAGGCCGCCGGTCACCGGGCGCCAGTCGATCCGCTCGCCCGGATCGCCCTCGTACTGGTAGTCCCGCTCGATCTGCGCGAGGTCGGGGCGGTTCTGCTGCGCTGCGACCGGGGGCGCCGCGGGATCGGCGCCGGGATCGGGCCGCACTTCGGCGACCGGTGTCGGCAAGGTCGGATCGCCGCCGCCGGTGCCGCCCGGCGACATCGTGGACGAGCCGCCGCCCTGTGGCGAGATCGTCGGGCCGTTCGGGCCGGGTACCGGCACCAGCGGCGGATGCCAGCCCGGCTGGCCGGGCGACGCGGTGGAGGGCTCGGTGCCGCCCGACATGGTCCACCCCGTCTCCGACCCGTCCTCCGGCGACAGCGTGCCCTCGCTCTCGGTGGTGAGCGACGAGGTCGTGTCCTCGGTCGGCGGCGGCGGCGGCTCGGCCGCCGGCGGTGCCGGGCCGCGGGCGGTGCCGGGGATGTAGACCGTATCGCCCGCGAAGATCAGCTCGGGGGCGATGATGTGGTCGCGGTTCAGCGCGAGCATCTCGTCGAAGTCGATGCCGAGCTTGCGCGAGAGGTCCCACAGGTTGTCGTCCTGCACGACCTGGTGGGTGTCGTAGCGCTGGTTGGCGAGCGTCGGGTTGGTCCGCCCCGTCGCGTCCATCGCGCCGAGCGCCCCGTCATGCGGGCGGGTGTAGTCCGCCTGCACGAAGCCCGCCACCTGCGCGTCGGACACGTCCGTTCCGCTGACCGGGATCCACTGGCGCCCTTCGGCATCGGCCACCGCCTCGCCGGTCTGGGTCAGGAAGGTGCCGTTCTGGAACACGCTCGTCCGCTCGCCCGCCGGCGCGTCGCGCAGGGTGAGGCCGTCGCGCGGCACGACGACCAGCGTCGGCTGCGGCGCCTCCGGCTGGCCGGGCCCCGGCGCCTGGGCCTGGTCCGGCCTCGGCTCGATGGTGAAGCGCCGGACGCCGGTGACGTCGTCGATGCCGGATTCGAGGATCGCGGTCACCTCGGCGCTGAAGCCCACCTTGAACTTCGGACCCGCCTGGACGTTCACGCCGGTGCGCTCCACGCGCTCGATCTCGCCGGTGATGCGGGCACCGGCCGCCTCGGCCGCGGCCTCGGCATCGCCACGGACGAAATGGCCCAGCGCCTCCGGCGCGCCGCCGGGATCGTTGATCTCGAGCCTGAGCGCGCCCCGATAGCCGTCGCCGCGCGACAGGTCCGTCGGGCCCTGGGTGCGGAAGTCGGTGTTGATCTCGGCGGTGATCCGGTCGGGCTGGAAGTCGCCCTCGCGCAGCAGGTCGATCTCCGGCAGGTGCCGCCCGCCGACCGGCGACTGCGTGATGTCGACGCCCGGCGGCAGCTCGAAGCGCGCGCTGATCGCGACCTCGGCACGGCCGATCTCGATCCGGTTCTCGACGCCGATGCCGCCGATCGCGGGCTCGGTCGGCAGCACGTCGAACAGCAGCTTCTCCTTGGCCGACAGTCGGACGTCCTGCCGCGACGTGTAGGTCACGCTGCCTGGCGTGTCATCGGTCGGCAGCTCCACCCGCCGCGTCACGCGGATCCGGCCGTCGAGCCGGCCCTCCACGCCGGGCTGGACGAACTGACCCGGGAAGAGCTCCGGCATCTTCAGCTCGAGCGCGAGGCGGTCGCGGGTGTTGAGCGTCTGTTCGTAGGCGGTGATGTGGTCCTCGAGGAACTGGCGGTCCTCGGCGCTGACGCCCGCCGCCCGCTCCGTCACCTCGCCGGGGGCGCCGCTCTCGGTCAGCGGATTGGCCAGCGGGTTCGATCCGCCCGTCACCGGGTTGCCGCCGGCCTGCGAGGCGGTCGCCCCCGGGTTCGCGGGTCCGGGCGCGCTCATCGCGAGGCCGGCTGCATCGCTCCCCAGGTCGGCGAGCGCAATGCGCTGCATGATCCCGGCCGCGCGCGCCGCCTCCTCGCGGGTGGCGAAGGTCATCTCGACCGCGTCGTAGGTCTGGACGCCACGCTCGCCCTTGACCGCGTTCTCGGTTCCGGGAATGCCGACGGAACCGATGATCGCGGCGAGCGAATGCCGTTCGGTCCGCACGGTGAAGGTCGCATCCGCACCATCGCCGTTCTGGGTGATCGCGATGTCGTTGCCGTACTGGCCCTTCAGGCCGGCCTTCACGGCATCGCCCGCCGGCGTCGGGATCGGTATCTCGCCCTTCGCCTCGGCGGTGATCCTGAGATAGGCCCGGTCGCCATCGCTGTTGAGCTGCTGCACCGCCCGATTCGGGTCAAAGCCGTCCTGCGTGCCGCGCGATGCGTCGTCGAGGCCCAAGGGAAGCGCGTTGCGGACTCCGCCGACCGCGTTCGCCGCGGTCTGCAGCGCGGGCGACACCGTTGCGACGGCGCGGCGGCGCATCCGGTCGAAGAGGCTCTCGCCACCACTGTCGGCCGGGCTTTCGGACCGACCCGCGGTCCGCTGCTGTGCCGCGCCCGTCGCATCGGCCTGCGCTCCGGCACGGTCACGCTGCGACCGCAGCTCGTTCTGGCGCGCCTCGTTGGCGATGCGCGCCTGTTCGGCACGACGTGCGGTCTCGTCGGCGCTCGAACGGCGCCGGAGGGTCTCGGGATAGGACATCTGCATGCCTCCGGTGAGAGAAGCATCGCCAGCCCTTGAACCCTATCCCGGCCGCGCCCGGCGGCGAATATCGCTCCCATGAATTTTTTGTAACGTCGGCAGGGTTCCGTTGCCTCGCGCCGCAGCGCAGAGCTAGTCGTAGGGCGCGAGGGACGGCACGGGCGGCAGCCGCGCGGGTGGTCTGTGGTCGGGAGCGGAGACTGAGCGCGATGGTGGCCCGTGGGCTTGCAGTGTTTCTTTGTGCCGGGTCGCTGCTCGCCGGCTGTGGCGACCGCCCCTTCGGCCGCTCGGTCGGGCCGGCGACGACCTCGGATGAGCGCATCGCCGAGCTTCGCGGCACGCTGGCGCGCCAGCCCGAGAGCATCGCGGCACTGACCGGGATCGGCCGCGAATACGCCCGCCAGGCGCGCTGGCCCGAGGCGGCCGGCGCCTATCGCGAGGCGCTCATCGTCGATCCCGGCAACCGCGACGCGCTGCTCGGCTTCAGCGCCGCGACGAGCGCGCTCGGCGACTACGGCACCGCGCTGACCCATGCCGAGCGGGCGGTCGCGGCGCGGCCCGACCTGCCGGCGCTGACACTCGCCGGCGTGGCGCTGAGCGGCCAGGGGCGCCAGGCCGAGGCGCGGGCCACCTTCGAGCGGGCGCTGGCCGAACGGCCGCGCGACCTCGACGTGCGTAACAACCTGGCGATCACGATGGCGCTTGCGGGCGATCCGGCCGCGGTGCCGACGGCGCGCGGCGTCGCCTTCGCGCCCGACGCCGATGTGCGCCACCGCCGCAACTACCTGATGGTGGCCGCCATCGCCGGGCAGGAGGCCGTCGTGCGCGGCGATGCGGCGCGGCTTGGCATCACGGAAGCCGCGATGGCCGAGATCTTCGAGATCGGGCGCCGCGCGCGATCGAGCGGCGTCGCGGCGTTCGGCGTGGCGGCGCTGCTGTAGCCACCGCGCGCCGGCGTCAGGGCTGCTGCTGCGGCTGGACCGGTGGCGCTGCCCCGGCCCCGGGTTCGCCCTCGGCCTGCGCATCGGGCGCCACGTCGATCCGCTGCGGCGGCGCGCCCGCCGCCGCCTGCCCGCCGGCCGCGCCTGCAGGCGGCGTGCCGTAGATGTAGAGGTAGGCGGCCGCGGCCACCGGCTGGGCATAGCCGGGCCCCGGCGCCCGCGGATGGACGAGGTGGCCGGCGTCGCTCGCCTGCGCCGCGAAGGTCGAATCGACGACGCAGGCGGACGGCGTGCGGGCATAGCCCGAGGGCCGCCCGCTCAGGCACGACGTCGCCGCGACGAGCCCGTCGGGCCGGCGCTGGTAGAGCGGCTCGGTCGACCGCGTGATGACGCTCGGCCGGCCGTCGAGGGGTTCGTAGAGGCACCCCGACAGCAGGAACGGGAGCAGGCCGACAAGCGCGCGTTTCATTTCACGATGAACCCCAGGGTGTCCGCCACGCTGACCGCCTGCCGGCGGTTGGCCTCGGCGGCATCTGCCGCCTCGGCCAGGTAGGGCGTGATGAAGATGACGAGTTCCCGCTCTTCCCGCCGCTGTTCGCGCGTACCGAACAGCGTCCCGAGGATCGGCGAGCGCGTGGTGCCGGGGATGCCCGAATTGGCGTCGGACGAAAACTGCTCGTAGAGGCCGGCGATGGCGAAGGTCTGGCCGCTGCCGACCTCGACCGTCGTGCTGGCCCGGCGGACCGAGAGGCTCGGCGCCGCGAAGCCCTCGATCTGCACGCCCACGTCGGGGTCGATGAAGCTGACCTCAGGCTCGACCTCGATCGCCAGCCGGTTGTTCGGCAGCACGACCGGCAGGAAGTCGATCGAGACGCCGAATTCCTTGAACCCCGCGGTGATGACGCCGTCGCCCTGGTTGACCGGAAAGGCGAACTCGCCGCCTGCGCGGAAATTGGCGCGCCGTCCGCTGGTGGTGGTCAGCGTCGGCTCGGACAGGATCTGCACGATCCCCCGCCGCTCCAGCGCCCGCAGCACGACGTCGACATCGGTGCCGTCGATCTGCCCGCCGATGCCGGCGCGGACCGCATCCGCCCCGAGGCCGACGCCGCCGGAGAGGAAATCCGAGGCGATGCCGGTGCCGGTGACGATCCTGAGCGGGCTGTTGGCCCCGCCGCCCAGTGCCGAGAGGTCGAAGCCGAGCTGCACGAGGTCGTTGCGCGACGCTTCGACAAAGCGCACGCGGAGCGACACCTGCGTGCCGCCGTGCAGCGTGGTCTGGTTCACCGCGTCCCGCCCGAGCCCTTGCAGTCGGCGCTGCGCCTCGAGGGCGGCGAGCGCCTCCTCGACCGACCGCGCCTGACCGGTGATGACAGCGGTGTTGCCGGCCCCTGCGATCCGCGCCCCGGCGCCGAGGCCGGGCGCCGCGGCCTCGTTGTTCTGGAGCACGCGGACACGGTATTCCACGATCAGCTGCTCGCCGAAGTCGAGTGCGAAGACGTTGGTCGAGCCGAGCGCGACGCCCGCGACATAGAGCGTCGTGTCCGACACCGCCTGGACGCTTGCGACGGCGGGGTCGCCCACGAAGACGCTCGACGCCGACTGGGGCAGCTCGACCAGCTGGCCCTGCCCCTCGGTCACCGAAAGCGTGAGCGTCGCCTGGGCGGCGGCGACGGACGCGACGAAGAGCGAGAGCAGGGCGCCGAGCAGAGGGCGCATCATTTCAACGAAACCATGGCGAGGGGTTGGACACGGTAGGTCACGGCGATTTCCTTGTGCGACAGGACGGGGCATTCGACGTCGTGCTCGGCGAGAAAGCGCCGCAGGTGGCGGCGCGTGTCCATCGTGGCCAGGAACACCGGCAGCGAGGCATGCGCAGCGAGGTCGCCGACCACGCGCCGCACGCTGTCGAGCAGCGCCCGCGACTGGCCGGGTTCGAGCGCGAGGAAGGTGCCCGCCGTCGATTGCCGCAGCGATCTGCAGATCGTGTCCTCGACGTCGGCCTCGATCACGTAGGCCGGGATGAAGCGGTCCTCGTCGGCGTAGCGGTGGCTGATCTGGCGGGCGAGCGCGACGCGGACGTATTCCGCCAGCGCCTCGGGATCCTTCTCGCGCGGGCCCCATTCGACGATCGTCTCGAGGACGATCCGCATGTTCCGGACCGGCACCTCCTCCTCGACCAGCCGCCGCAGGACGAGGGCGATCTTCTGCAGCGGCAGCGCCTTCTGCGCCTCGGAGACAAGGCCGTCGTAGCGCGCCTCCATCGAGGCGAGGAGCGCGCCGGTCTCGTGCACGCCGAGGAACTCGGCCGCGTGCCGCGGCAGCCGCTGGCCGGCGAGCATGGCGAGCGCCGTCTCGGGCGCCTGCCAGGCGACATGGCTGCGGTCGAGAAGCGGGATCGCCGAACGGTCGGCCCAGAAGCTCCGCGGGACCAGCGGGCCGAGCGCCATCTCCTCGACCTCGACGCCGACGATCGCGGCCGCCTCGGGGTCGTCGACGATGCGGACCCGGCCGGCGGGGAGCCGGCCTTCCGCCACCGGCACGCCCTCGACGATCAGGCGCCAGCGATCCGGCGGCGCCTCGGCCTCCTCGGTCAGGGCGAGCGGCGGGAACGGCACGCCGATCTGCTCGAAAAGCCGCGTGCGCTCGGCCAGCGCCTCGGCGCGGAACACGTCGCGGCGCAGTGCTGCGCCCAGCGCCGGCCCCACCGCGACATGCACCGGCGGCATCGGCGACAGCAGCATGTCCTGCCTGACCTCGGCCGGGGTCGGCACGTGGCGGCCGCGCGCCTCGTCGCGGCGCTGGGTGATCCGGGCGACGATGCCGATACCGCCGAACAGCGCCGCGAGCGCGATGAAGGTCATCGCTGGAAAGCCCGGGATCGCGGCAAACATCAGCAGGACCACGCCTGCGATCTGCAGCGCCCGGGGGCTGGCCGAGACCTGGTCGGCGATGTCGGTGCCGAGGTCGGAGGAGTCGTCGTGGGTGATCCGCGTGATCACGATCCCCGCGCTGATCGCCATCAGCAGCGCCGGGATCTGGCTGACGAGGCCGTCGCCCACCGTCAGCACCGAGTAGAGTTCGGCCGCCTCGCCGAACGGCATCCCCATCTGCCCGACGCCGACGGCGATGCCGCCGACGATGTTTACGACGATGATGATCAGCGTGGCGATGGCGTCGCCCTTCACGAACTTCATCGCGCCGTCCATCGAGCCGTAGAACTCGCTTTCGAGCTGCAGCGCCTGGCGCCGCCGCCGCGCCTCGGCCATGTCGATCTCGCCCGCGCGCATGTCGCTGTCGATCGACATCTGCCGGCCCGGCAGGGCGTCGAGCGAGAACCGCGCCGAGACCTCGGCCACCCGCTCGGCGCCCTTGGTGATGACGACGAACTGCACGATGGTGATGATCAGGAACACGACGAGCCCGACGACGAGGCTGCCGCCCACGACGAATTTCCCAAAGGTCTCGACGATACTGCCGGCATCGGCCTGGAGCAGGATGAGCCGCGTCGTCGAGATCGAGATGGCAAGCCGGAAGAGCGTGGTGAAGAGCAGGATGGCGGGCAGCGTCGAGAAGGCGGTGGGCGTCTTGAGGTAGACGGTGACGATCAGCACCAGCACGACGATGCTGAGGTTGAGCCCGATCAGCACGTCGATCAGCCAGGTCGGCAGCGGCAGGATGATCATGAAGATCACCAGCAGGAGCAGCGTGACGAGCGCGAGATCCTGCCGCGCGGCGATGCGCCGGGCGAGGCGGCCGATCGCCCTCATGCGCCCGCCTCCACAACCGCCGCCGCGACCGGCTGCGCCTCGGCCAGGGCGCGCCGCGCGCCTGCGGGATCGCCCAGCCGATAGAGCGCCTTGGCGCGCAGCACGGCAGCGGCGGCACGTTCGATGGGTTCGGGCACCGATGCGAGCCGGCCGGAGCCTTCGAGGGCGGTCAGGGCGGCCAGCGTCTGCTCGGGCTCGCCGGTGCGAAGGAACGCCGCCGCGACCAGGAGAACCAGCCGTGGCTCGGGCCGGGCGAGGCGCATCGCCGCGATGCCGAGCGCCAGCGCCCTCGGCGCGTCGCCGTGGCGCAGGTAGAGAAGTGCGAGACCGGCCACCACCGGAGCGGCCCCCGAACCGCCGGCCTCGGTCGCGGCGGGCAGCGGGCGGCCGAGCGGAACGACCTTGCTCATCCCGCACTCGCCGTCAGGTAGCGGGCGACCTTGTACCCCTCGTCGTCCAGAACCGCATCGATCACCTCGGCCAGGGCGGGGTCGATGTCGGCGGCGATCCGCGCCGCGCGCCGCGCCTCCTCGAGCGCGCCGGCAAGTTCGATGAGCCGCGGCAGCTGCACGCGGCCGAGCGCCTGATCGACGATCCGCGCATGGCCCTGCGGCGCAAAGGGGCGGGAGGCGGGCTGCAGGTCCGGGCCGGGGTCACTTGCTGACCCGACGGACGTCGTGGCGTTCTGGGTGGCGTTCCGGCGCTCGGCGTCGGCCCGGGCGATCTCGTCGATCGGGCCGGCGGGGCGGCCTCGGGCGAGCGGCGCGACGGGGCGGTCCGACATGTCCGGCCTCAGAACTCGATGACGACCCGCTGCCCGGCGCGGGTGAGTTCCACGGCGCCGGAGCGGATGGCCGCGACGGTCCAGCCGTCCTCGGTCGCCTCGCCGAGGCGAAGCGTATGACCCTCGCGGGTGACGACCTCGGGCGGCTCGCCGAGCCAGATGGCGGCGACCGAGAGCGGCGGCGCCTCGGGCGTCTCGGCGACGTCGATGAGCATCGGCACGGTCAGGCCGAAGCTGCGGTCGTAGGCCTGGCGCAGGTCGGCCCAGGCACCGGCCTGGCTGGCCGAGACATGCCCCTCGATGCGGATCACGCCGTCGCCCGGAACGGCGCGCAGGCCGCTGAGGCCGGCGCGCACGGCCATCTCCTCCAGCGAGCGAGCAGCTGTCGCGGGATCCGCCGCGACCTGGTTGTCCGCGGCGGCATCAGGCTCCTGCAGGGCACCGAACGCTGCGACCACCGGCGACCCTGTCGCAAGCGGACCGGTGTCCGCCTGTCCGACCGCGCGTTGGGGCAGCAAGTTCGCCACGGCCACCCCGCCGAAGACGATCGCAACGGCGACGGGTATCGCCAACCCGGCAAGGGCGACCGTCCCGGCCGTCCGCCGCTGAACGGTCCGGCGGACGTGAAAGAAAGTTCCACTGCCGAAGGCGACAGTCAGGGGCAGCGGGGCCATCGCGCACCCGCCATCGGCGACATGTATCATGCCGTCGCGGCCGTGCGCGTCGATCTCGAGTCCCTCTGCCTGCAGCCGTGCGGTGCTTCCCCGCAACGTCAGCACTATGCGGCCCGGCCCGAAGGCGTCGAGCACGATGTCGTCATCCTCGGATCCGCCGATGCGCACGGGCCTGTCGTCAAGCCGCATCTCGGCGCCAAAATTAGGACCCGATCCGACCGAGAAGACAAACGGACCTGAAGACTGCATTTCCCAACCGTTCGCGGCACCACCTGCCGTCCGAAGGCGTGACGGGGACCGGAGCGCGCGGGGAGCGCGCTCCGGCGGGCACGGATCGGGGTCAGGCCCGGATCTGCTGGTAGGCGTTCTTCATCGCCTGGAAGGCCTGCATGATGCTCTGATGCTTGTTCTGCATGACCATCATCTTGGCCTGGAACTCCTGCGACTCGGCCATCGACTGCTGGATCTGCCCGAGATAGGCCTGGTTCGTCCCACCGGTGGAAAGGCTCATATCGATCACTCCGTATGACTGGGTTCGTTGATGGATGCCCAAAGCTTCGGCAGCGCCTCGACACCTGCGTCGTAGGCCTGGGCGAGGGATGACAGCCGGGCATAGTCTTCGGTGCCGACACCCCGGTCCATCTCCTGGACCACGCGCCCTTTACCCGCCAGAAGCCTCTCGGTCAGACGCTTGAGCTCGACCCCGTCGGGGTCGCTCGCAAGCCTCTGATCAAGCTCGATGATCTCGATGGGTTGTTCGGACATTTCAGTTCCTCGATCTTGGTCGCCCGCCCTTGCGGCCCCTAGAGGTCGCCGCCGAGCGTCGCGCAGGACTGACTTCGCAGCTGCAACTGTGGAGAGAGTCGCGTTTCAGTTTTGCGACAGCTGCCACAATGTTTTTCGTCGCCGGTGTGATCCCGCCGACCGTGGCGCCAGGCGCGCCCCGCGAGACCGAGATGTCGCGATCATGACATGTGGCGCGCGCTAGCCTCGCAGCCCGGCGGCACAGAGGCCCCGGCTTCGCAGCGATGGGACATCGGGAATGACAGTTGCGCGAAACTTCGCGGCCGCTCCGGCAAGCGCCTCATTGTTCACGAGGATGATACATCGCGCTGGTCTCCTCCTCGTGGTCGCAGGATTCGCCACCACGGCGGCCCTCGCGGCAGACGCACTGGATCAACCTTATCCGTATCAGACGAGTGGGGCAGACGTGCGACAGGTGCTGGGAGATCTCACGCGACGGACCGGCTATCCCTCGGTCGTGCACGAGGCGGTGCGGGGCACGATCACCGTGCCGAATCGCGACGGGACGATCGCCGACCTGCTGGACGAGGCCGCCGCGCAGACCCGGGCGGTGTGGTGGTTCGACGGTCTCGTCGTGCATTTCGAGCCGGCCGACGAGCTGACCACTGCGCTGCTCGATTCGCGCGGCATTCCGGTCACACGCATCCGCGCCGAGCTCGAGGCGCTGGCCCTCTACGATCCGCGGTTCCCGCTGCGCGCCTCGGCCGATGCGGCGGTTCTCCGCGCAAGCGGTCCCGCCGGCTATGTCGAGCAGGTGACCGCCGTCGTCGCGCGGCTCGTCGCCGTGCGCGAGGGGCGCCGCGGCGAAGGCGAGGCCACCGGCCTGTTCCTGCCGCGCATCTACCATGGCCGCAGATCCCAATGACGAAGGACACACCGATGACCGAGCCGTTCTCCACCCAGGCGAATACCGACGATCTGCATCTGTTGATGGCCGTTGCGGTGCTGTCCGGGCAGCGCGGCGTCGATCAGGACCTCGCCCCGATCTATGACGCCTGGGAGAAGTGCTACCCTGACGATGCGCTCGGCGGCATCGGCCGCGGCCTGGCCATGATCGGCCGCGGCGAGGCGGCCGAGGGCTACCTTCTGATCGAGCGGATGGCGACCTCGGCGCGGACACGAAGGGACCAGGCGCGCGAGGTGCTGAACTCGCTCCGCCGCGACATCTCGGCCTTGGCGGAGTGAGGAGCGGATCGATGGAGCTCAACCGCGCCGACATGAAGCTGCTGACCGAGGCCGGCTATTCGGCCATCCTGCGCAACATCGACACCGACGTGACGCCGATCTTCGAGGCGCTCGTCACCTGGATGCCCGAACAGGCCGCCGGCACCATCGGGCTGGCGCTCCAGGCGCTGGTGGCGGGCGACTTCGCGCGCGCCGATGCCATGCTGGTCGATGTCATCGCCGGCAAGCTGGAAGGCGGCGCCGAGGCGCGGGCGATCCTCGCGCTCTGCCGTGCATTGCAGAACGACCACGCTTCGGCCGGGGAGCTCGCGCGCGAGCTCGAGGGCCAGGGCGGGTCGGCCGAAGCATTCGCCACGCTGCTCGTCCGCGGCGTGGAGGACACCGGCGAGGAGGTTCAGGGCCTCGACGGTGCGACTGCGGGGTCCGCCCGTGATCCGCAGTCCGAGGTGAGCGGGCAAATCCGGAAGGCATAAAGGAGACAGACGATGCTTGGTGGTATTGGAAAGGTCCTGAAGGGGGTCACCGGCCTCCTCAACGGCGTGTCCCAGCTGATGAAGTCGCTGGGCGGCCTGATGAATTCGCCCTTCGGCAGCATGCTGGCGATGGCGTTCCCGCCCTTGGGCATGGCCTCGGCGTTCATGAGCTTCTCGGGCATGCTCGGCAACCTCTCGAACGGCGTCGGCGGAGGACAGAACTACTAGGATCACGGCGGGGAACCGGGCGGCATTCCAGTCGCCAGCAACGACCCGCCCGGTTCCCACGCCACCGCGTCCGAGAAACCACGAACAGCCATGAGCCGCATGACCGACATGACCGCCCCCGGGAAAGACGCCAGAGCCGCGCGGATCCGCGCCTGGCTGGCCGCCCGTGCGCGCGCGCTCGGCCGGTTCCGCGGCCAACTCCTCCGGCGGCTGGTCTCGGCCGTTGGACGTCCGCGCTCACCACGCGGATGCCGGGCCATCGGCCCGACCCTCGCCCTGACGACATCCTTGCCTTCCGTCACCGCGGCACTCGCCCGGCTCGGCCTCGGCCTTGCGGGCGGCGGAGGCGGAAGCCCCGGAGCGCTGGCCGGACCGGTCTGATTCGGTCCTCGCGCAGCGCAGACCCGGGGTTCCAGGAAGGTTTCAGAGACATGGCGAATTTCATCGAAGGTATCGCCGCGACCGGCGCGCCGCCCCTGCAGTTCGCAAACCCCGCACAGAGCCTGCAGCCGGGCGACGCGCCCTCGCTGTCGGCGATGGGGCAATCGATGCTCTCCGGCATCGGCAGGATGCAGTCCGAGTTCGATGGCGGGGTCCGCGCGGCCTTCGCGCCCACGCCCGACTCGGTGGCCTCGCCGCCCGCGACGACACCGCAGGAGGCCAGCGACCGGATCCAGGAGGCGGCACGGCTCTTCGCCGAACAGATCGAGGCGAGCACCCGCGTGCAGGAGCAGCTGACGCGGTTCGTCATGGCTTCCTCGGTCTCCTCCTCGCTCGGACGCAACCTCAACATGTTCCTGCGGGGGCAATGATGCGCCGCCGACCCTGGACGACCGCCCTGCTGCTTTCGGCCGCGCTTCTGCTTTCCGCATGCAAGACCGAGCTCTATTCGGGCCTCAGCGAACAGGAGGCAAACGAGATCGTCGCCGCCCTCGTCGCGAGCGGGATCCCCGCCGCCAAGCAGGCCGCGCGGGGCGAAGGCATCACCGTCATGGTGGACGATGGGCGCTTCGCCGAAGCGATGGCGCTGCTGAATGCGCGCGGGCTGCCGGCGACGCAGTACGAGAGCTTCGGCGATGTCTTCGAACGCAAGGGGATCGTCTCGTCGCCGGTCGAGGAACGCGCGCGCTACATCTATGCGCTGAGCCAGGAGCTGTCGCGCACGATCGCCGAGATCGACGGCGTGCTTTCGGCGCGCATCCACGTCGTCCTGCCCGAGACCGACATGCTGGGCCGCGACTTCAAGCCAAGTTCGGCGTCCGTCTTCATCCGCCATGCCGAAAGCGCGCCGGTCGCGGATTTCGTCGCCCAGATAAAGCTGATGGTGGCGAACTCGATCGAGGGCCTCGTCTACGACAAGGTGACGGTGGTCGCCGTTCCGGTGCCCGAGACCCGCGATGCGCGCGACGGCGTCCCCGAACTCGCGCGCGTGGCCGGGATCTGGGTGCATCCGCAGTCGGTGACCCAGCTCTGGCTGACGCTCGGCGGGCTCGTGTTCGCCGCCCTTGTCGGCCTCGGGGCGGCGCTGTGGCCCACCCTCGCGCGCCGACTCCGGCGCAGCGGCGACGGGTTCGACACGGTCTGACGGAAATGAGATACGATCCCGATGTTCTGGCGCTCGTCCGTGCCCGTGTCCGCCTTGCCTCGGGCGAGGCCGCCGCCGCCGTCGAAGCCGCTGACGGGCCGCTGCCGCCGCGACTTCTCGCGCGCCGGGGTCGCGGTGTCCCGGCGGGTGCCCTGGCCGGGCTCGACGCCGGGCTGACTATGGTGCTGGCCGATCCGGCGCGCCTGGACCGCGTCGTCGGCCGGACCGCCGCGATCGGCCATGCCGGCACCCTGGCGACGGCGATCGCCGCGGCGGATCGTGCCCGCCTCGGCGAGCTGGTCGACGCCGAGACCCGTGCCTTCGCGCTTGCCCACCGGTCGCTCGCGCGGCGGCCCGACGTCCCGCTGGACGAGCTGGCGGCGGCGCTGTCGGAGGCCGCCGCGCGTGCCCGCGGCGCGCTCCGCGCCGCCCTGCCCGCCGCCGCCGCGCATCTGGTGCCCGAGCCGGTCGCACCGCCCGAGCCTGGCGATGCCGACCGCCTGCGCCTGGCGCTCGATGCGGAACCACCGTCGTGAACGCCCGCGTGATGCGCCGCGCCGAGGTCGAGCGCCTGCGCACCGCGGCATCGGTCATGGCCGAGGCCGAGGCCCATCTCGCCCGTGCCCGGGAGGAAGCCGAGGCGCTGCGGCAGGCGATCCTCGCCGAGGCGCGCGCCGGCGCGCTGAAGGAAAGCCTGCAGACCGCGGCGCGCATCGTCGCCGAGGCCGAGGCCGCCTCGCAGGTGCGGATGCGCACGCTCGAGCCCGAACTGGCGCGCCTTGTCGCCGCGACGGTGGCGCGGGTGATCGGCGCGCTCGACCAGGACGAGGCGGTGATCCGCGCCACCAGGCAGGCGCTGCTGCGGCTCGCCGATCACCGCCGGGCCCGGATCCGCGCGGCGCCCGACATTGCCGAGGCGGTGCGCCAGGCCGTGGCGGCGCTTCCCGCCGGCGCCGCCGAGGTGGTCGAGGTGATCGTCGACGAACGGCTCGACCCGGGGCGGACGATCCTGTCGTCCGACCGCGGCCATGTCGAGATCGGGCTTGCCGACCAGGTCGCCGCCGCGACCGAGCCGTGGCGCGGATCCGACGAGGCGCCGGTCGCGCCATGACCGCACCGGACGCCCTCGCCGGACTGGAAAGCCGCCTGCTGGCGCGCGCCGCACGGGTGGAGCCGGTCAGGACCAGCGGGCGGATCACGCGCGTCCGCGGGCTGATGATCCACGCCGCCCTGATCGACGGCCGGATCGGCGAGGAGGTGCTGCTGCGCGACCCGATCACGCGCGAGGAGATGCTGGCCGAGATTGTCGGCTTCCACGGCGAGGAGGCGCTGCTTGCGCCCGCGGGCGACACCCGCGGCCTCTCGGCCCGCTGCGAGGTCGTGGCGACCGGCCGCCTGCCAATGGCACCGGCGGGGCCGGCGCTGCTCGGCCGCGTGATCGACGCCTACGGCCAGCCGCTCGACGGCGGTGCGGCCGTGCCCGCGCGCCGGCCGCTTGATGCAGAGCCCCCGCCGCCGCTTTCGCGCCCGCCGATCGACCGGGCGTTCGTGACCGGGCTGCGGGCCATCGACGGGCTTCTCACGATGGGCATCGGCCAGCGGGTCGGCTTCTTCGGCGCCGCCGGGGTCGGCAAGTCGACGCTGCTGTCGCAGATCATCCGCGGCGCCGAGGCCGATGCCATCGTCCTCGGCCTGATCGGCGAGCGCGGGCGCGAGGTGGCCGAGTTCCTCGAGCGCGACCTCGGCGCCGAGGGCCGCGCCCGCGCCGCGGTGATCGTCTCGACCTCGGACCGGCCGGCAACCGAGCGGCTGCGGGCCGCCCACACCGCCACCGCCGTGGCCGAGGCGTTCCGCGAGGAGGGCCGGAACACGCTTCTTCTGATCGACAGCATGACCCGGGTCGCCCGCGCCCTGCGCGAGATCGGCCTCGCGGCCGGCGAACCGCCGGTACGGCGCGGGTTTCCGCCCTCGACCTTCGCGCAGCTGCCGCGCCTCGTCGAACGCGCCGGGAAGGATGGCCGGGGCGCGATCACCGCGATCTACACCGTGCTGGTCGAGGGCGACGACGACAACGCCGACCCGGTGGCCGACGAATTGCGAAGCCTGCTCGACGGGCATGTCGTCCTGTCGCGCGAACTGGCGCAGACCGGACATTTCCCGGCGATCGACGTGCTCAGGTCGAAAAGCCGGTTGATGGACGCGGTGACCGATCCGGGGCAGCGCGAGGCCGCGCGGCAGGTCGCCGCCTGGCTGGCCCGGCTGAAGGAGATCGAGATCCTGCTGCAGGTCGGCGAGTACCGCGCCGGCGGCGACCCGGTGGCCGATGCCGCACTGGCCGCGCGGGCCGCGATCGAGGCGTTCCTGCGGCAGCCGACGCACGAGGCGGCGGGGTTCGAGAGAACCCGCGCGGCACTGGCGGAACTGGCCGGAGGCAAGGGGTGACGCCGGTCGCCTGGCTCGTGCGCCTCGCCGCCCTTCGCGCGGCGCAGGCCGCCCGGCATGCGGCCGGGGCGCAGGCGCGGTTGGCGGACGCCCTGGCCGGCGTCCACGCCGCCGAGGCCGAGGCCGAAGCGCTCGCCGGACGGCTGGCGCGCCGCCGCGCGGTGGTCCGGTCGGCCTTCCTCGGCGCGCCGCGGACGCGTGCGGCGCTGGGCGATCTGGTGGCGACCCTGGACAGCGTGTTCGCTGCCGAGGCGTCGGCCCGTCAGCGGATCGAGGATGCCCGGAAGGTGGTGGCTATCCGGCGCGAGGAACTGGCCGGGGCCCAGCGCGACCTGGCCCGCGCGCGCCGGGCCGAGGACCGGCGCCGGCACCTCCACGACCGCGAGCGTGCGGTCGCCCGGTCCCGCGCCGAGGCGTTCGACGAGCAGGAGGCCGCCGATATCCGCCAGGCGCTCGCCGGTTCGGCCGGGGAGAGCGCGGCGTGAACGGCGAGCCGGTCTCGCGCTGGGTGGGCACGGCCGAGATCCGCCGGCTTGCGCCGCGGCATGTGCCGCCCGGTGCGGCGGCCGCACTGCGGGCGCTCGGCGCGGCGCCGCCGGTCCTGGAGCTTTCGGCCGATGGTCTGCGGGCGGACCTGTCGCTCGGCCCCGCGCCGGCGGCGGAGGGGGCCGGTCGCGTCTGGCTCTCGCTTGCCGTGGGGGGCGCCCCCGCCTGGGCGGCGCTGACCTGGGCTTCCGCGGCCGCAGCGGCCCGCCAGCCGCTCGAGGGCGCCGATGCCGCCGATGCCGCGATGCTCGTCGAGGCCGGGCTCGCCGCGTGGTTCGATGCCGCCGAGGTGCTGACCGGCCAGCCGCTCCGCTGCCTCCGGCTCGACGGCGAGGCGGCGCCGCCGGAAGGCATGGCGACGATCCGGCGCATCGCCCGCCTGCGCCGGCAGGGCGCGGACGGCCGGGCGACGGAGCTTGCCTGCGAGCTGGTGCTGAGCCTCGCCGCGGCCGCGGCGCTCGCCGCCGGGCTCGCGCTCGGCGGCACGCGCCCGGGGGC
>CAZYBG010000022.1:0-43956 GCA_964645155.1 uncultured Rhodobacterales bacterium
CGGCCGCAGCAGCGGCTCGGCCGCGACGAGCCGCCCCGGCGGCGCGGCCTCGGCCCCGCCGGGGCGGTAGAACGCATCCGGCGTCGCCGGCCGCGCCGCCCACCAGAGCACGGCAACCCCGGCTGCCAGCGCGGCGGCACCAAGAGCGATCAGGCGGGCGAGGTGGCGCATGGGGCAGGGGCCGGGGCTGCGGTCGCGCCGAGGCTAGCGTGATCTGTGCGCGATGTCGCGCGGCAGAAGCCGTCCGTCACGCCCCATGCACCGCCCTGCTGTCCTCCGGTGCCTCGGCGCGCTCGTGCATGCCGTAGTCGCGCAGGACATGCGCCACGCGCAGCCGGTAGCCTGCGAACATCCCGCCGCGGCCGGCGGCCTGCGCCGTGCGGTGCGCGTGCAGCTGGCGCCAGCGGTCGAGCGCGGCCTCGTCCTCGAAGAACGACACCGAGAGCAGCTTGCCGGGATTGGTGAGGCTCTGGAACCGCTCGACCGAGATGAAGCCCTCGGTCGCCTCGGCGAGCGGGCGCATCGTCGCGGCCATGGCGAGGTAGGCGTCCTTCCGGCCCTCGGCCGGCTCGACCTCGAAGATGACGGCGATCATGGACCCTTCCTTTCACGGTGCGGTGCCGAGGCGAGCTTGAGGAAGGTCCGGTCCTCGCGCAACAGGAAGCGTTCGCGCCGCGCGAAGTCGTAGTTCTGCCGTCCGAGCGGGTCGCCGGCGAGGCGGACGCGGTAGGCCTCGTAGGCGGCGAGGCTCTCGATGTGGTAGATGCCGTAGGCGAGCGTCGCCGAGCCTTCGTGCGGCGCGAAGTAGCCGACGAGGTCGGCGCCGCAGCGCGGGATCGCCTCGCCCCAGACGCGGGCATAGGCCTCGAACTCGGCGCGCTTCGCGGGGTCGATGTGGTAGCGGATGATGCAGGTCAGCATGGCGGCTCCTTTCGGCGCAGCGTTACCACGGCGGCCGGCACAGACGCTTCGGCGTGGGCCGAAGCGTTCACGCTTGCCGCGCCGCTGCGGGACGGCGATGCTCGCCGGATGAAGGAAGGCCCCGACATCGCGCGCATCGCCGCCCTGATCGGCGAGCCGGCGCGCGCCAACATGCTGGTCGCGCTGATGGCGGGACGGGCGCTGACCGCGGGCGAGCTGGCGGCCGAGGCGGGGGTGGCCCCGCCGACGGCGAGCGGGCACCTGGCGCGGCTGCTCGACGGCGGGCTCCTGCGCGTCGAGCGGCAGGGGCGGCACCGCTACTATGCGCTCGCCGGCGGCGGCGTGGCGGCGGCGGTCGAGGCGCTGATGGGCGTGGCCGCCGGCGCGGGCCATCTGCGCACCCGGCCGGGCCCGTGCGACGCCGCCCTCCGCCAGGCCCGGGTCTGCTATGGCCATCTGGCCGGCGCGATGGGCATCCGCGCCTATGGCAGCCTGCGCGGCCGCGGCTTTCTGGCGCTGGCGGCCGCGGGCATCGTCCCCACGCCGGCGGGCCGCGCCTTCCTCGCCGGGTTCGGCATCGACCTCGCGGCGCTCGAGCGGGGCCGCGCGCCGCTCTGCCGCGAATGCCTCGACTGGAGCGAGCGGCGCGTGCATCTCGCGGGCAGCGTCGGGCGCGCGCTGCTGGTGCGGATCGAGGCCCGCGGCTGGGCCCGACGCGGGCCGGAAAGCCGTGCGCTGCGCTTCACGCCCGCGGGCCTGCACGCCTTCCACGACGCCTTCCCGGGCCCCGATCCGCAGCTTTCCGCCGCAGGACTGTGGCCTGCCGGACTCGCCGGCGTGCCGATCACACGGCAGTGAGTTGACCGATTCGCGCCACGGTGGCAGCGTCTTGCCCTTGAGGCAGCAAAAACAACAACGAGCAGTTCCATGGCACATATCGAGGCGTTTCACAGTTCACTGGGCGGCGGCGATTTCCTCGGCCTCCGCAAGGGCCGGACCGGCGCGGTCGAGATCGTCTACGACGACGGCGTCGCGCGGCGGCTGATCTGGCGCGTGGCGACGCCGGGCGCGAACATCCAGCGCATCGGCGAGGCGCTGCGGGCGGCGGTCGACCACCTGCGCGTGGTGCCGGCGCTCCATGCCGAGCTGAAGAAGCGCGCCATCGCGATCGAGGTCGTGCGGCAGTAGACCCGGCCCGGCGCCGCGCGGGCCGGCGGAACGAGGGTGCGGCAGGGCTTCTGCCGCGTCCGCCTCAGGCCTTGAGTGCGGTCTCGAGCATGTCCAGCCCCTCGTGCAGATGCGCATCGGGGATCGTCAGGGGCGCGAGCAGCCGGATCGTGTTGGCGTAGTAGCCACAGGAGAGCAGGATCAGCCCCGCCTCGTGCGCCGCGGCGGTGACGTGCTTGACGGCGTCGGCGTCGGGCTCGTGGGTGCCGCGCTCCTTCACCAGCTCGAACGCCACCATCGCGCCGAGGCCGCGCACGTCGCCGATAGGGCGCAGCGTGTTCGACTGGCGGAACTTGTGCAGCCGGTCGAGCATCGCCGCGCCGATCCGGTTGGCGCGGTCGCAGAGCCCTTCCTCCTCGATCACGTCGAGGACGGCGAGCGCCGCGGCGACCGAAATCGGGTTGCCGCCGAACGTCCCCCCGAGGCCGCCCGGCTCGGCGGCGTCCATCACCTCGGCGCGGCCGATCACGCCGGCGATCGGGAAGCCGCCGCCGAGCGCCTTGGCGACCGGGATCAGGTCGGGCTCGATGCCGTAGTGCTCGGTCGCGAACACCTTGCCCGTCCGGGCAAAGCCGGTCTGCACCTCGTCGGAGACAAGGCAGATGCCGTGCTGGTCGCAGATCTCGCGCAGCTTCAGCATGAAGCTGACCGGCGTCTGGTAGAAGCCACCTTCGCCCTGCACCGGCTCGATCACGATGGCGGCGACGTTGCCGGGTTCGATATCGGCCTTGAAGGTATGGTAGAGCGCCTTCAGCGCGTCTTCCTCGGTCACGCCGTGGTGCGGGATCGGGAAGGGCACGTGGTAGATGCCGATCGCGGGCGGCGTGCCGCGGGTGCGGTAGGGCACCGCCTTGCCGGTCATCGCCATGGTCAGCTGGGTGCGGCCGTGGAACGCGCCGGTGAAGGTGATGATGCCGGCGCGCCCGGTATGGGCGCGGGCGATCTTCACCGCGTTCTCTGTCGCCTCGGCGCCGGTAGTGACGAACATTGTCTTGGCGTTCGCGATCGGTGCGAGGCGGTTCAGCCGCTCGGCAAGCTCGACATAGATCTCGTAGCCGGTCACCTGGAACGCGACATGGGCGAAGGCCTCGCACTGCTTCGCGACCGCCGCCATCACCTTCGGATGGCGGTGGCCGGTGTTCGTCACCGCGATGCCCGACCCGAAGTCGATGTAGCGGTTGCCGTCGGCATCCCAGACCTCGGCGTTCTCGGCCCGCGTCACGAAGACCGGCGCGGCGGTGGCGAGGCCGCGGGGCACCGCGGCATGGCGGCGCGCGAGCACGGCGGCGTTGGCGGACATCTGGGGTTTCCTCGGGTTGGTTCCGGGCATCGGACGGATCGACGCTAGCACCGGCCCCGTCAGCCCGCAACGGGCCGCCCGGCCGGCGGCGTTCTGCCGATCGGGCCCGCCTCCCGACGGCAGGGTGTCAGCAGCCCGGCGCGCGCGGTCTTGATTTCCCCGTGCCCGTCCCATATGGGAATGAACGTTCATTCAGCCGTGCCGCAACGCAGCAATGCGCCGCGGCGCCCGGCCGGCAGGTTCCCCGCAGGAACCGTGGAAGACGCAGCTGACGATGCCCGACACCACGCACGCCACGCCGCCGGCAGCCGAGCCGCGCGCCGCCGAGATCCTCGACGCGATCAAGAGCGTGTTCGCGGCCAAGGGCTTCGACGGCGCCTCGATGCAGGACCTCGCGCGGGCCGTGGGCATGAGCGCGGGCAACTTCTACCGCTACTTCCCCTCGAAGGACGCCATCATCCACGCGATGATCCAGCGCGATCACGAGGAGCTGGAGCGCGATTTCGCGGCCGTCATGCAGGCCGACGATCCGCGCGCGGTGCTTCTGGCGATGATCCGCGCGCATCTGGAACTCAGCGAGGTCGAGGGCCCGCTCTGGGCCGAGATCGAGGCCGCCGCCGGCCGCCGCGAGGACGTGGCCGATATCGTCGACCGCTTCCACCAGACCATCATGCATCATCTGACGCAGGTCTTCGTGCGTATATCGGGTGCCAACGACGCGGCCGCCGCCGACCGTTTCGCAGCCCACGCCGCGCTGGTCATCGTGCTGGTCAAGGCGGCGGCGGTGACGACGTGCGGCGTAGGCTTCCGGCACGCCCTGGTCGAGCGCGGTGCGCTGCAGGGCCTGGTACTGCGCCACATCGAACGCCTGGTCGACGACATCGCGGCCGGACGGGCCGCCCCCCTGGAAGAGTGATCCCATGCTGCGCCCCCTCCTTGCCGCCCTCGCCCTCGCCGCCACGCCGGTCTTCGCGGCCGATCCGCCCGTCGCCCAGTTGCCGGCGATCAGCGTGGTGACGGTGGCCGAGACGCCGCTGCGCGACATCGTGCGCGCATCGGGCACCATCGGCCCGGTCGAGCGGGTCTTCGTGCAGCCGCAGATCGAGGGCCAGGCGATCGAGACGCTGGAGGCCGATGTCGGCGATGTCGTCGAGGAGGGCGAAGTCCTCGCGCGGCTGTCCTCGACCACGCTCGAGCTCGAGAAGAACCAGCTCCAGGCCCAGCGCGCCTCGGCCGAGGCCTCGATCGCGCAGGCGCGCGCCTCGCTGATCGAGGCCGAGGCCTCGCGCGACGAGGCGGTGCGGGTGCGCGAGCGGACCGCCACGCTGCGCGCCCAGGGCTCCGCCTCGCAGGCCGCGCTCGACCAGGCCGATGCCTCGGCGACCGCCGCAGAGGCGCGGGTCGCGGTGGCGGTCCAGGTCCTCGCCGCCGCGGAGGCGCAGCGCAACCTGGTCGATGCGCAGATCGCCAACATCGAGCTGAACCTGCGGCGCACCGAACTGACGGCGCCGGTCTCGGGCGAGATCGTCGAGCGGGCGGCGCGGATCGGCGCGATCGCCAGCGCCTCGGCCGAGCCGATGTTCGTCATCGTCCGCGACGGCAGCTTCGAGTTGGGCGCCGAGGTGCCCGAGGCCGATATCCTGCGCCTCGCGCCGGGACAGGAGGCGCTGGTCCGGCCGATCGGCTCGACCGCGCCCATCGCGGGCCGGATCCGGCGGATCGAGCCGGTGATCGACGCGACGACGCGCCTCGGCATCGCGCGCATCACCCTCGAGGACGGCGCGCGGATCCTGTCGGGCCTGTTCGCCGAGGCGGCGATCACCGTGGTGGAGCGCACCGCGCTCGCCGTCCCGCTCACCTCGATCTCGACGAATGGTGGCAACGGATCGGCCTTCGTGCTGCGCGTCGGCGAGGACGGCACCGTCGAGCGCGCCGAGGTCCAGACAGGGATCCGCGACGGCAGCCTGATCGAGATCGTGTCGGGCCTCGCCGCCGGCGACACGGTGGTGCTGCGGGTGGGCGGTTTCGTCCGTGCCGGCGACAGGGTCAATCCGGTACCGGCCGAGGCCGTGGCCGAAGCATCGAACTGAGGAGCGCGGCTCATGAACTTCTCCGCCTGGTCGATCCGCAACCCGATCGCGCCGATCCTCGGCTTCTTCATGCTGATGGTGCTTGGCTGGCAGGCCTTCAACGCGCTGCCGATCACGCGGTTTCCGAACATCGACGTGCCGCTCGTGGCGGTCACGGTGACGCAGGCCGGCGCCGCGCCGGCCGAACTTGAATCGCAGATCACCAAGGAGGTCGAGGATGCCGTCGCGGGCATCACCGGGGTGAAGAACGTCAACTCCTCGATCAGCGACGGCGCCTCGACCACGACTGTCGAGTTCGAGATGGAGGTGCCGACCGACCGCGCGGTGCAGGATGTCAAGGACGCGATCGACCAGATCGTCGGCGACCTGCCGGGCGAGGCGGATACCCCGATCGTCAGCCGCATCGACGTCGAGGGCCAGGCGATCATGACCTTCGCCGTGACGGCGCCGCAGATGACGATCGAGGAGCTGTCGTGGTTCGTCGACGACACGATCACGCGGTCGCTGCAGGGCGAGGCCGGCATCGGCCGTGTCGACCGCTATGGCGGCGCCGACCGCGAGATCCGGGTCGAGCTCGATCCGGTGAAGCTCGCGAGCTTCGGCATCACCGCGGCCGATGTCAGCAACCAGGTCCGCGCCACGAACGCAAACATCGGCTCGGGCCGCACCGAGATCGGCTCGGGCGAGCAGGCGATCCGGACCCTCGGTGACGCGGCGACGGCCGAGCGCCTCGCCACGACGACGATCGCGCTGCCCTCGGGCCGGTTCGTCCAGCTCCGCGACCTCGGACAGGTGACCGACACCTACGAGGAGCAGCGGTCGTTCGTCGGCTTCAACGGCAACGACGTGGTGACCTTCGCGGTGTTCCGCGCCAAGGGCGCGAGCGAGGTCAGCGTGGCCGAGACGGTCGAGGAGCAGCTGGCCGGGGTCCGCGAGGCGCATCCCGATGTGACGATCGCGCTGGTGGACGACTCGGTCTACTACACCGAAGGGAACTACAAGGCCGCGCTGCACACGCTGATCGAGGGCGCGATCCTCGCGGTGATCGTGGTGCTGGCCTTCCTGAAGAACTGGCGGGCGACGGCGATCACCGCGGTCGCGCTGCCGCTTTCGGCGATCCCGACGTTCTACGTGATGGACCTGCTGGGCTTTTCGCTGAACCTGGTGAGCTTCCTCGCGATCACGCTGGCCACCGGCATCCTGGTCGACGACGCGATCGTCGAGATCGAGAACATCGCCCGGCACATGCGGATGGGCAAGTCGCCCTACCGCGCCTCGATCGAGGCGGCCGACGAGATCGGCCTTGCCGTCATCGCGACGACGATGACGATCGTCGCGGTGTTCGTGCCGGTGTCGTTCATGCCGGGCATACCGGGCCAGTACTTCCGACAATTCGGCCTGACGGTCGCCATCGCGGTGCTGTTCTCGCTTCTCGTCGCGCGCCTGATCACGCCGATGATGGCGGCCTACCTGATGCGCGGGAAAGACGCCGCGCACGAGGAGGAGCGCGACGGCTGGATCATGCGCGGCTACATCTGGTTCGTGAGGAAGACGACCGCCTCGCCGCGCATCCTCGGCACGCGGCTGCGGTTCCCGTCGTACTACGTGACGCTGATGGTCGCGATCGCGACGGTGATCGTGTCGGTCTTCTTCATGCTGCAGGTGCCGGGCAACCTCTTCCCGCCCGAGGACGAGAGCCGCTTCGTGCTGTCGGTCGAGCTGCCGGCAGGATCGACGCTCGACGACACGCGCGACAAGACCGCGGCGATCTACGGCGCGGTCGAGGATGTCGACGGCATCGCCGGCGTGCTGGTGATCGGCGGCGCCTCGCCGCTCGGCGACCGCGACATCCGGCTTGCCACCGTCACGGTGATCCTCGACCGGCTCGACAACGGCTTCATGCGACGCATCTCCGATGTCGGGCAGGCGCTGCCGGTGATCGGACCGATGCTGCCCGAGGCACCGGCCGACGGCCGCCTCCGGCCGCAGGCCGAGATCGAGGTCGAGGTGATCGAGAGGCTCCGCGCGATCCCCGACATCCGCGCCTTCAAGCTCGGTGGCGCGGGCGGCAGCAGCCGGCCGTTCTCGTACAACATCCTCGCGCCCGACGATGCGAGCCTGGATCAGACCGCCGCGATGCTGGAGCAGGCGCTGGCGGATGTGCCGCTCCTGATCAACCTCTCGACCGAGTCGTCGCTGCCGCGCCCGGAGGTCCAGATCACGCCGCGCGCCGACGAGGCCGCGCGCCTCGGCATCACCACCGAGCAGATCGCCCAGGTGGTGCGCGTCGCGACGATCGGCGATGTCGACGCCGCCCTCGCCAAGCTGTCGATCGACAACCGGCTGATCCCGGTCCGGGTCCGGCTCGACAACACGTCGCGCGAAAGCCTCGACCGGATCGGCGCCCTGCGGCTGACCACGGCGGCGGGGGCAGGCGTGCCGCTCTCGGCGGTGGCCGACATCACCGTCGGCGAGGGGCCATCGTCGATCGACCGGCTCGACCGGCAGCGGGTCGCCACGATCGGGGCCGACCTTCCGCCCGGCGTGGCGCTCGACAGCGCGACGGCCGAGTTCCAGCGGGTGCTGGGCGAGCTCACCCTGCCCGCTGGCGTCCAGATCCGGCCATCGGGCGACGCCGAGATCCAGGCCGAGCTGCAGTCGAGCTTCGTCAACGCGATGGTGATGGGCCTGATGCTGGTGCTGACGGTGCTGATCCTGCTGTTCAAGAGCGTGATCCAGCCGTTCACCATCCTGTTCTCGCTGCCGCTCGCGATCGGCGGGGTCGCCGCCGCGCTGATCCTCACCAACAACTCGCTGTCGATGCCGGTGATGATCGGCATCCTGATGCTGATGGGCATCGTCACCAAGAACGCGATCCTGCTGGTCGATTTCGCGATCGAGATGCGGAACCGCGGCATGAGCCGCGTGGCCGCGGTGGTCGAGGCCGGCCACAAGCGGGCGCGGCCGATCGTGATGACCTCGATCGCGATGTCGGCGGGCATGCTGCCCTCGGCGCTCGGCGTGGGCGAGGGCGGCGAGTTCCGCGCGCCGATGGCGATCGCGGTGATCGGCGGCATCATCGTCTCGACCGTCCTCAGCCTCGTCGTGGTGCCGTCGTTCTTCCTCATCATGGACGACCTGTCGCGGCTGCTCGCCTGGATCTTCAGCCGCACCGTCGGCAAGCGCGAGGCCGAGCCCGAGGCGGCGAGCCCCGAGGAACTGACCGCGTCGCTGGCCGCGGCGCGGGCCGAGATCGGCGAACTGAGGGACCGGGTGGCCGCGCTGGCGGGGCCGGGGGCGGCCAAGGCCGCGCGGCACGCCGCCGAGTAGGGTGGCGCGTAGCGTGGCGAGCAGCGGGGCGCCGGGCTGGCACGACGAGGTCGACGCGCGCGGCCTCATCTGCCCGCTGCCGGTGCTCAAGGCTGGCCGGCGGCTCCGGGCGATGGCGCCGGGCCGGGTCCTCCGGCTCGTCGCCACCGACCCCGCGGCGATCGTCGATGTCCCGCATTTCTGCGCCGAGGCGGGGCACACGCTCCTCGCCCGGTCCGACGAGGCGGGGGCGCAGGTCTACCTGATCCGCCGAGGCTGAGCCGGCGCCGCGCTCACGCCTCCGCGGCAGCCGCGCGCAGCGCCGCCTCGGCGCCGAGGCCGAGGATCCAGCCTTCCTCGCCGCGCGCCTCGGGCGGGACGGCGCCAAGCGCACCGCCGAGCGTCCCCCGCGCCTGCATCCGCCAGATCGCCGCGGCCAGGACACGGACCTGCGCGGCGTCCCTGACCTCTCCGGGTCGCTGGCGGGCCGCGATCTCGGCCCGCAGCAGCGACGGCCAGACCTCGACGAGCGCAACGACATCGTCGAGCGGCTCGAACGGCCAGGCGCGGGCCGCGCCGGCCAGGCCCGCGCGCAGCCGGGCCAGCGCCGCGATGCCCGTCATCGCCTGCGAGCCGACGGCGCCCGCGCCGCCCATCTGCCAGACCGTGAAGGCGCCGGGCGCCCGGGCCTCGGCCAGCCGCCGTTCGGCCATGCCGTGGCCGTCGCGGGCGCGGCCCTTGCGCGGCAGCCCCGGCAGCTCGCGGCGGGTGCCGTTGAACCAGAACGGGCCGGTACCCGGGAAGCGGGCGTTGATCTCGGCCGCAAGGGCGAAGCGGTCGCCGCCCGCCGCCGGCAGCCGCAGGGCGAACCAGTCCCAGAGCGCGAGCGGGTCGGGGCGGCCGACGAGCCGCGCGGCGAAGCCCGCCGGATAGCCGAACGGAAAGTCGAAGCCGGCGAGGACGCGGCGCCCCCGCGCCCGTTCCGCACCGAGCCGGAGGGCTAGCCATGCCTCGGCCACCGCCCGGTTGCGCAGGTAGACGGGTTCCTCCGCGCCCTCCGCGCCGACCGCCGCCGCCCAGATCGCGTCGGCCCGCGGCCGCGGCCCGCGGTCGCCGCCGCCCGACCAGTCGACGACGAGGATGGTGTCGAACCCGCTCATGCGCCGGCGGCCAGCAGCGCCTCGGCCGCCGCAAGGTCTTCGGGCGTGTTGACGTTGAAGAACGGGTCGACCCTGCCGGCGGCGAAGGTTGCCGTCGCGGCGCCGTGCCGCGCGGCCCAGTCCGCCACCCGGCGCTCGCCCGCCGCGA
The DNA here is from genome assembly GCA_964645155.1 of uncultured Rhodobacterales bacterium. Lineage (GTDB taxonomy): Bacteria > Pseudomonadota > Alphaproteobacteria > Rhodobacterales > Rhodobacteraceae > CAZYBG01. Next base: position 10,156 of record CAZYBG010000022.1, read on the forward strand.
GCGCTGCGCGCAGGTCGTGGCGCAGCGCCACCGGCCAGAGGCCGCAGGTCGGGTGGAGCCGCGGCCCCCAGCGGCCGGCCGTGGCGGCCAGCGCAAGCCCCGCATCGCCCGCCGCGGCTGCGAGGCGGGCTACGAGGTCGTCGGGCAGGAACGGCGTGTCGACCGGCGCGGTGACGATGCGGTCCGCGCCTCCGGCGGCCGCCCAGTCAAGCCCGGCGAGGAGGCCGGCGAGCGGCCCCGGAAAGCCGGGCAGGGCGTCGGGCAGGACCGGCACGCCCAGATCGGCGAACCGCGCCGGCGCGCCGTTGGCGCTGAGCGCGAGCGCGCCGCATTGCCGCGAGAGGCGGCCGACGACGTGATCGACCAGCCGCCGCCCGGCCAGCGGCAGGAGCGCCTTGTCACTGCCGCCCATGCGACGCGCGCGGCCGCCCGCGAGAATGACGCCGGGGGGCCGCGGGCCGGCCCCGTCGGCGGAGCCGGGGTGCGGGCGGGCGGACAAGGCGGGCGACGCGACCATCTGGACCGGAGGCGGCTGGAAGGGCGGGGCAGGGCAGGCAGGGCGATCGGGCGCCGATCATGGCCGCCCCGCCTGTCGCCGGCAAGCGGCGGCGCGGCGGGCCCTGTCCTGCCAGTATGGTAAACGACGGCCGCCAATCGCCGGGAAAGTTTACGATTCCTTAACAGCGCCTCGGTTCCGCCCTGAAATGCGCCAGATTTGCGGCGATATTCCCCGGTGCCGGACTTCGGCTTGGTCGATTGGCGGCCGGACGAGGCGGGCCGCGGAGGGATGCGAAGATGGGCGATCGTGCCGCCCGAGGCGCCGTTCCCGCCGCGTGGCCGCCTCATTTCGGACGCCATTCCACCAAACTATGGGCAGTATTGCCCAAGACAGGTATGGTATCTGCTCGGCCCGACCCCGCCCCACGTCGTGCCGGGCGCATGTGGGGGACACATGATGGTTAACAGCACCGCCGCCAAGACGCCCGGAAACGGGCCGGAGGACGGCATCGCCGGGCCTGACGTCGAGCCGGTCTCCGAATCGGGCGTCGAGCCGGGCGCATCCGCCGAGGCACCGCCGGCGGACACGCCCGCACCGGCGCTGCCGGAGGCTGCGGCCAAGCCGGCGCGCGCGCCCGAAGCGGCCGCGCCCGGTGCCGCAGGACGGGCGGCCGAAGAGGCCGACGAAGACGAGGTGGACGACGACAGCACGATGCCGGAGTTCTTCGTCGACGAGCTGAAGCCGGGCACCCGGCTCCTCAACGGCCAGTACAAGATCGTCCAGTATCTCAACAGCGGCGGCTTCGGGATCACCTATCTCGCCAAGGATTCGCTCGACCGGACCGTCGTCATCAAGGAATGCTTCCCCGGCTCGTTCTGCCGGCGCTCGAACAGCATCGTGCGCGCCCGCTCGCGCGCCCACCATGCCGAGTTCCGCTCGGTGGTCCGGCTGTTCGTGCAGGAGGCGCGCAACCTCTCGAAGCTGATCCACCCCAACATCGTCGGCGTGCACCAGGTCTTCGAGGACAACGAGACCGCCTACATGGCGATCGACTACATCGACGGGCGCGAGCTCTACGACCTGATCGAGGAGCCCGCGCTGCGGCCGACGCCCGATGAGATCGTGGGCTACCTGCGCAAGCTGCTCGGCGCGGTCGGCTTCATCCACGACAGCGGCGTCCTGCACCGTGACATCTCGCCCGACAACATCCTCGTCGACCGGCGCGGCGAGCCGATCCTGATCGACTTCGGCGCGGCGCGGGAACAGGCGTCGAAGACCAGCCGCGCGCTTTCGGCGCTGCGCGTCGTGAAGGACGGCTATTCGCCGCAGGAATTCTACATCAGCGGCAGTTCGCAGGGCCCGTCGAGCGACCTCTATGCGCTGGCGGCGAGCTTCTATCACCTGATCGCAGGCGAGGCGCCGCCGAACAGCCAGCGCCGGCTCGCCTCGATCGCCGACGACGGCGGCGACCCCTACGTGCCGCTGGCCGGGCGGTTCCCGGGCTTTCCGACGGGCTTTCTGGAGTCGGTCGACAAGGCCGCCTCCGTCCTGCCGAAGGACCGGATCGGCAGCGCGCGCGAATGGCTCGCGATGATCGAGGGCAACCTGCGCGTCGACGAGGCCAGCCGCGATCCGGCGCGCGTCGCCGACATCGAGACCGCGGTGAGCCGCCTCGTCGCGAGCCCCGCCGACCAGGCGGCGGGGCGCAGGCCGATCATCTCCGCGGCGCTGAACGCGGCGCCCGCGGTCCAGGCTGCACCGTTGCCCGCCACGGCGGCCCCGGTCTATGGCGCGATCTCGATGACGCCGGTGCCCCCGGCGCGGACGACGGCCGCGGCCGAGCGCCGCGCAAGCGGTGGCCGGGGTGGCCTGCTGTTGGGGCTGCTGGCCGTGACGGCCGCGGCGTTCGTCGGTGTGTACGTCTATCTTGTCCCCGGCGAGGGCGGTCCGGCGACGCCGGAGCGCATCACCGCGGCGGACGCCGCCGCGGCAGTCGAACCCGCCGCCCCGACGACCGCAGCGCCCGCCGTCGAGGTGGCCGCCGAGACGCCGCCGGCCAGCCCGGCCGACGCCGCGCCGGAAGCCCCGCCGGCCACGGATACCGCCTCGGCGACACCTGCCGTCGACGTCGCCGTGGCCACGCCGCCCGCCGCGCCGCCCGCCACGCCGCCCGCCGCGCCGGTTGCCGAGTCCGCAGGGGAGCCCGTCGTCGCCGAAGCGCCGGCCGCCGAGCCGATGCCCGAGCCAGTGGCCGAGGCCGTTGCCGAGCAAGTGACGGAGCCTGCGGCCGAGCCGCCCGTCGTCGAGGCCGCGGCCGCGCCGGCTGCGCCCGCCGTCGTGGTGAGCGGCAGCGTCGCGCCGTCCGCGGCCCCCGCCGCCGCGAGCGTCGAGGCCACCGCCGCGCCCGCCGCGCCGGCCGAGCTGCGCCCCGTCGGCATCGTCGCGGCCGGTTGGAGCTACACGCTGCCCTTCGAGGCCGAGGCCACCACGCAGGAAGGTGCGCGGGAATTCCCGGTCGTCACCGCCGTCGCGGCCGAGCCGGGCACGGTGGCGCCCGACTGGCTCGCCGAGGGCGTGACGATCTACGCCGTCAACGACGGCTGGGTGAACGACATGGCCGGGATCGAGGCGGCGCTCTCCAGCCTCGCCGGGCTCAGCACCGACGGCGAGATCGACGCCCGCCTGCGGATCCGGCCCGCGCCCGGCGCGCCGTTCCAGGAGGTCGCGCTGCCGGTCCGGGCCGTGCGGTCGGTCGAGCTCGATGACGGCCACGCCTTCGCCAGCAGCCCGGCGGCCACCGGTTGGGAGACCGTCGTGGTCGCGGTGCCGGAGGCGACCGAGAACGGCCTCGAGGTCGGCGACGTCCTGGTCGCCGAGCGCACCAGCGGCCAGACCATCGACGCGCCGGCCGCACTCGAGGCGGTGCTCGGCGCGCTCGGCGGCGCCGGTGAGACCGAGGCGGTCTTCGCGGTGTCGCGGCAGGGCTCGCTCAGCCTGGCGCGGATGCCGCTCGTGGAGTGAAGCGGCGCCGGGTGGCGGGAAGCATCTTTCGCGCCCCGGCGGTTCGGTTGTATACTGTGGCACGAGGGCCTCGGCAGCGAGGGTTGGACAAGGCAGAGAATCAGGTCGAGCGATGAGCATTTTCAGGAACCTGTCATCCCGGCGGAGCGATCTTCCGAAGGCGGAAGAACCGGCGCCGCCGGCCGCTGCGCCATCCGTCTCTCCTGCGGCGCCGGGTCCGGTGTCCGGCCCGGCCTCGGCCTCCCCGATGACGGACCGGGCGCGCAGCTTCGGCACGGCATCGACCCGCAGCATGTTCGCCGCCGACGATGCCGACGCCTCCGGCGCGGCCGATACGGCAGCGCCGCGCCCGCTGCAGCGCGATGTGACCGGCGGCAGCATGTGGGATATTCCGAACGACAGCGCGCCGGCTGCCCCGGCTGCGCCCTCCGCGCCTCCGGCCACGCCGGCCTCCTGGGCCGGTTCGGCGGCCGAGGCCTTTGCGGCGCCGCGGCCTGCCGCGCCGCCCTTCGCGGAGCCCGGAGCGGGTTCGGGCGAGCCCGAGCCGATGGCGCGCCGGTCGGGCCGGGTCAAGACGCGGCTTCTGGGAATCGACCATTCGAACGGCTCGCTCGAGGAGATCGGCGCCCGGACGGCCGCCAAGGGGATCCGTTTCCCGGTCGGCTGGCTCGTGGTGATCGACGGGCCGGGGCGCGGCCATTCCTTCCCGCTCGAGCCCGGTGTCTCGCAGATCGGCCGCGGCGAGGACCAGACCGTCCCGCTCGACTTCGGCGACTCGGCGATCTCGCGCCAGGGCCACGCGATCATCGCCTTCGATGACGAATCGCGGAATTTCTACCTGGGCCACGGCGGCAAGTCGAACCTGGTCCGGCTGAACGGCAAGCCCGTGCTCAGCACCGAGACGATGCAGCACGGCGACCGCGTCCGGATCGGCGAGACGACGCTGATGCTGGTGGCGCTCTGCGGCGGCAGCTTCACCTGGACGGACGGCCGCGGCGACTGAGGCGGCCGCCCGGCGCGTCGCGCGCCGGAATGCAGGATCATCAGACTGCAGGGCAATCAGGGCGCGCCCGACTGGCGCGCCTTTGTCTTGCCACAATTGCGGGCCCGGATCCGACCGGCGGGGCAGCCCCATGCACGGCACCCTCCGGCGCACTGGGCGGCAGCGTTGCAAGGTTGCGTGCCAACCCGCAAAAGTTTCCCTATGGTTGATGAATTCACGTTTTGGTCAAGTTTGGAGACAGATTTGGCCACAATGCCGGCCGATGAACAGGGCGTGAAGATCAGGGGTTGCGCGGCGCCGTTCCGGGCCAGCCGCGCCTCCCGGCGCCGGCCTTGCGCCGGCAGCAGGCGGAATTTGGGAGCTCAGGTCATGCCTCAAGAGGTTCTGAAGGCGATCCGGACGGGTGCGGTGATCACCGGGGCGATCCTCGCCGCCGTGACGGCGCAGGCCGAGCCGGTCGTGCTGAGCACGCTCGACGGCGGCTTTTCCGTCTCGGGCGAGATCGTGAGCTTCGACGGCGAGAATTACCGGATCAGTACCAGCGTGGGCGAGATCACGGTGGCCGCGAGCCTCGTGACCTGCGAAGGCGCCGACTGCCCCGCGGTCGAGGTGCCCGAGACGATGACCGAGGTCGTCGTCGCCGGCGAACGCACGCTGGGGCTCAGGCTCATGCCGGCGCTCCTGCGCGCCTATGGCGAGACGACCGGCGCCACCGTCTTGACCGAAGAGGCGGGCGCGGGCGGGATGACGCTCGCGGCCTCGGGCGCGGGGACCGGCAGCGGCCTCCGCCTCAAGGTGATGCCCAGTACGTCCTCGGCCGGCCTCGAGGCGCTGTTCCGCGGCCAGGCGCAGCTTGCGCTGTCGTCGCGGCCGGCCCGCCAGCGCGAGGTGCGCGCCTTCGAGGAATTCGGCCTCGGCGCGCTGCGCAGCGTCGCGCAGGAAACCGTGATCGGGCTTGATGCCATGGTCCTCGTGACGCATCCGGAAAACCCGGTGCGGTCGATCTCGGTCGCCGATGCGGGCCGGGTCTTTTCCGGCCAGATCACCAACTGGGCCGCACTCGGCGGCGCCGACGCGCCGATCACGCTCTACCTGCGCGCCGATGCCGGCGACACCGACGAGGCCGTGGCGCAGACGCTGCTCGCCCCGATCGGCGCGACGCTCGTCGCCGGGGTGACGCGGCTCGGCTCGGACGAGGCGGTCTCGGAGGCGGTGCAGGCCGATCCGAACGGCATCGGCATCACCGGCTTCACGGGGCGCGGCGCCGCGCAGCCGCTGGCCGTCGGCGGCGAATGCGGGCTCGAGACCCCGCCGACCGAATTCTCGATCAAGACCGAGGAATACCCGCTGACGCGGATGCTCTACGTCTACGAGACGAACGCCGCCTTCCCCGAACCGGCGACCGGGTTCCGCAGCTTCATCGAGACCGAGGCGGCGCAGCGGCTGGTGGCCGATGCGGGCTACATTGACCAGGCGATCACGATCGAGACGATCAACGCGCAGGGCCTTCGGGTGGCGACCGCCGTGCTGAACAGCACCAATCCTGACGAGCTTTTGCAACTGCGCGGCATGCTGAGCGAGCTTGTCTCGGCCGACCGGCTGTCGACGACGTTCCGCTTCGAGACCGCGTCGTCGCGCCTGAATGCCCGGGCCGAGGCCGACGTCCTGCGCCTCGCCGAGGTCCTGGCGGGCGACCGGTTCGCGGCGAAGGAGGTGCTGTTCGTCGGCTTCACCGACTCGATCGGCGATGCCGAGCTGAACCGCCAGCTGTCGCAGCAGCGCGCCGAGCAGGTGCTGGCCGCAGTGGTCGGCGCGAACCCGGCGCTCGCCTCGACGGTGCGGATGAACGCCCTCGGCTTCGGCGAGCTCTCGCCGCTCGGCTGCGACGAGTCGACCGAGGGCCGCCTCGTCAACCGCCGCGTCGAGGTCTGGGTGCGCGACCTCCCGGCGGTCGAGGGATGAGGACCGCAGCCATGCCCCGTGCCCTGCACGCGCTTAGCAGGCCGCCGCGCGCCGAAGGCGCCGCAGGCCGGCCCCCGAGAAAGGAAGGCCCGATGATCCGCGCGTTTGTCGCTCTCTGCCTCGCGCTTGCGGCGGCCCCGGCCGTGGCGCAGACCCCTGGCTGCGATCCGGGCGAGGAGGAATGGAAGTTCAGCCTGGTGACCGCGGTGCAGGGCCACCCGAAGGGCGAGGCGGCGCTCGCCTTCGCCGACGCGGTGAACCGGCGGTTCGAGGGGCGCTACTGCGTCGGCGTCTACGGCAATGCCGAGCTTTTCAACGACGAGGACGTGTTCGACGCGATGAAGCGCGGCGAGGCGCATTTCGCCGCACCGTCCTTCGTCCAGTTCGCCAGCTTCTCGCCGAAGTTCGGCATCGTCGATCTGCCCTTCCTGTTCGACGGACCGCTGCAGGCCGACCAGTTCTTCGCCTCGGAATGGGGCCAGCAGATGATGGGCGAGATCGAGGATGACGGCTTCGTCTCGCTGGGTTTCTGGTCGAACGGAATGCGGCACTTCTCGGCCAACACGCCGCTGCGCGACATGTCCGACGCCGCCGGCCTCAAGTTCCGCCTGCAGAACGAATCCGACATCAACCGCCGGATGTTCGAGCTGATGGGCGCCGACTACGAGGTGATCCCGTTCGCGAAGGTGTTCGAGCAGCTCGAGTCGGGCGCGCTCGACGGGCAGGAGAACACCTGGTCGAACATGTACGGCAACCGCTTCTACGAGGTGCAGCAGTACATCACCGAGACCAACCACTGGTATCTCGGCTACGGCGTCGTCGCCGCGAAGGACTTCATCGAGGGGCTCGACGAGGAGACCCGGACCTTCGTGATCGACACGATGAAGCTGATCAGCCACGAGCGGAACCGCTTCGCCTTCGAGATCAACGAGCAGCAGCGCTTCGACATCATCGAGGACGGCGGCACCATCATCACGCTGACGCCGGAAGAGCTCGAGACCTGGCGCGCGGCCCTCCTGCCGCTGATCGAGGAATTCAAGCCGCTGATCGGCGAGGACTTCGTCAACGCGGCGATCGAGTTCAACGCCAACGCCGACCCGTTCGACTGACGCCGGCCGCAGCCCGCGCGGCTGCGACACGCGCCCGCTGCGCGGGTACCCGAACCGCCCTCTGGGCCTGCACAACCTTCCGCGACGGGAGATCTCGATGTTTCAGATGACCAGGATCGGAACGGCTGCCGGCCTCGCGCTCGCGGTGCTTTCGGGCGGCGCGGCGGCGCAGGGCGCGGACCATGCCGAGGCGGTCGCCCGGCTGGAGCTGGCGGTGCGCCAGCCGGCCCTCGCGAACCGGATCGCCGCGCTCCAGTGCCGGGCCGAGAGCGGGCAGGCGGCCGAGGCTGTTCCCGCCGCGCTTGCCGAAACGCGCGCGGCCTATGCCGCGGGCCACGAGGCGCTGGTGACGGGGGCGGGGCTCGACGCGGCCGCGGGCGCGACGGCCGAGGCCTGGGCCGAGGTCGCCGCGACCTGGCCGGCGCTCGAGGCGGTGCTCGACCGGATGGCGGACCCCGCGACCAAGGGACCGCGGGATTTCGACACGATGCTGCGCGACGCCACGGCGCTCGGCTCCGCCGGCGCCGAGATCGCGCGCTGGGTCGGCGAGGCCGCCGCGGCGACCGGCAGCGCCAGCCTGGCCGATGTTCTCCAGATCAACGCCTATGCCAGGCAGTTCGACCTGGCGCAGGAGATGATGGAGGATTACTGCCTGCTGGCCCGCGGCGACCGCGGCATCGGCGCACGCTTCGAGATCGAGGCGTCGGTCGCGGAGCTCTCCGCGGGGCTGGCGGCGATGCAGGCGGGAGCGCCCGAGGCGGGCGTGGTGGCGCCAGCCTCGGCCGAGATCGCGGCCGAGGTCGAGGCAGCCCTCGCGAGCTGGGCCGCGCTCCGCCCGACCCTGCTGGCCGCCGCCAACGGCGCGCCGCCAACGGCCGAAACCGTGATCGCGGTGCATGCCGGGACCGACGCGCTCGGCGCCGTGCTGTCGAACGCGCTGGCACTCCATGCCGCCCATGTCGCCGCGCAGGGCAGCTGACGCGGCCGAGCCTGTGCGCCGAGGCGCCCGCGTGCTAGCCTTGCGGTCTCATCCGGGAGGGCGCAGGCCATGGCTTCGGGCGGCATCACCGTACTCGTCGGCACCACCAAGGGCGCCTTCCTGATCGAGGGCGATGCCGACCGGGCCGGCTGGCGCGTCGACGGGCCCCATTGCAACGGCTGGCCGATCAACCACATGGTCGGCGACCCCGCGACCGGAACGATCTGGGCCGGCGGCGGCGGCGACTGGCACGGCGCGGGCATCTGGCGGTCGCCCGATGGTGGCGAAAGCTGGAGCCTCGCGAGGCTGACGCGGGGCCAGATCGACGACTGGGCGGCAAACGATGCCGGTTTCGCCGCCTCGGTCGGCTGGACCGCCACGCCGCCGCCCTTCGCGGCCGAGTTCGCGCAGGTCTGGTCGCTCTGCCACGCGCACGGCACGCTCTATGCCGGCACCAAGCCCGCGGGCCTGCTGGCAAGCCACGACGGCGGCGCGCAGTGGGAGCGGGTGCGCGGCCTGACCGAGCACCCCTCGGCCGGAAGCTGGAACCCCGGCGCGGCGGGCCTCGTCCTTCACACCATCCTCGCCGATCCGCGCGATCCGCAGAAGCTCTGGGTCGGGATCTCGGCCGCCGGCGTGTTCGCGACCGAGGATGGCGGCGCCACCTGGGAGCGGCGGAACCGGCTTTCGAACGCCGATGCCGCGATGGGGCAGGACCACCCCGCCGGGCCGCGCGACGGCGAGATCGGGCATTGCGTGCACAACATGGTCCGCGCACCGGGCGACGATGCGCGGATCTACCAGCAGAACCACCACGGCGTCTGGCGCTCGCGCGATGGCGGGCGAAGCTGGGAGGACATCACGGCGGGCCTGCCCTCCAGCTTCGGCTTTCCGATCCGCGTGCACCCGCGCGACCCCGAGACGATCTGGACCCTGCCGCTGAACGGCGACACGGCGGGCCGCTACCCGCCCGGCGCCGCCGCGGCGGTCTGGCGCTCGCGGGATGGCGGCGCAAGCTGGCAGGACCTGCGGGCCGGGCTGCCGCAGGAAAGCTGCTTCTTCACCGTGCTGCGCCAGGCCATGGCCGGCGATGCCCGCGCGCCCGCCGGCATCTATTTCGGCACCAACAGCGGCTCGGTCTTCGCCAGCCGCGACGAGGGCGAGCGCTGGGACGAGATCGCGCGGCACCTGCCCACCGTGCTGGCCGTCGAGGTGCTCGACCGCGGCTGAGGTGGCGCCTGAGGCCGCGCCTGATCCGGCGCGCGCCCGGCCGGCCGGTCAGTAGCCGCCGACGACCGGGAGGATCTCGCCGGTGATGTAGCTCGAGCATTGCGGCGAGGCGAGGAAGACGAAGGCGGGGGCGAGCTCCTCGGGCTGCGCCGGGCGCCGCATCTTCGCGCCCGCGCCGAACTCGGCGACCTTCTCGGCCTCGCGGTCCGACGGGTTGAGCGGTGTCCAGACCGGCCCCGGGGCGACGCAGTTCACCCGGATGCCGCGATCGATCAGGTTGCCCGACAGCGCGCGGGTGAAGGCGTGGATGCCGCCCTTGGTGAGCGAGTAGTCGACAAGCTCGGCCGAGCCCTGCAGGCCGGTCACCGACCCGTTGTTCACGATCGCCGAGCCCGGCCGCATGTGTGGCACCGCCGCCTGCGTCATGAAGAACGTGCCGTAGAGATTGGTGCGGAGCGTCAGGTCGAAATGCTCGGTCGAGAGATCCTCGAACCGCGCAGCATGGACCTGGAAGGCCGCGTTGTTGACCAGGATGTCGAGCCGCCCGAGCGCCTCGACCGTCGCCGCCACATGGCGCTGGCAGGTGTCGCGGTCGGCGATGTCGCCCTTCAGCACCAGCGCGCGGCGCCCCTCGGCCTCGACCGCCGCGCGGGTCACCTCGGCGTCCTCGTCCTCGGCGAGGTGGGTGATCGCGACGTCGGCGCCCTCGCGCGCAAACAGCACGGCGACCGCCCGGCCGATGCCGGAATCGCCGCCGGTCACGATCGCGACCATGCCCTCGAGCTTGCCGGAGCCCTTGTAGAACGGTGCATCCCACATCGGCGCAGGCTCGAGCCCGGCCTCCGAGCCGGGCTTCGGCTGGTGCTGCGCCGGGAACGGCGGTTCGGGGTAGCGGCGCGCACCGGCCTGGACCGCGCCCTTGCCGCCGCTGCCGCTGTCGTCGCCGCTCCGGCGGGCATCGGCCTCGGCGATCTCGTCCTGGATCGCGTGCTGGCGGGCGACGGTGGCGTCGGTCGGGCGCTGGTCGGTCATGGCGCTGGTCTCCGGGGGAGTTTCGCTTCGCCGGAGCAACCGGCGGCGGCCCGCGGTGTTCCAGCCCTGCACGGTGGCAGGTCCGCCGCCGGCTGCAATCCGCCTCAGGCGCCGGCCCCGGAGCCGCCCCCCGGACCAGCCCCCGGACCAGCCCCCGGGCCCGCGCGACGCCGGCGCAGTTCCTCGCCGATCAGCCGCAGTTCCGCCGCCAGTGCAGCCTCGATCGCAAAGGCCTCGCTCGGCACGGCGCCCGGATCCTCCTGCTGGTCGGCCGGGACCGCGTCATCCGCCGCCAGCCGCTCCAGCCGCGCCCGGCTCTCGCCGCCGCCGCCCTCGCCGCCGTCCAGCACCGCCGCCAGCAGCGCGGTCAGCAGCTTGCGGTGGGCGAGAAGCGTGCCCTCGATCGTTGCGGGTGATGACGCGGGTCCGGTCATGCGGGCATCTCCGTCAGTGGGGCTTCGCTGGGGTGTGCCGATGCAATGCCGCTGCCGTGCGCGGCGTTCCCCGCCCGCGGGGGGGCACCCGGCCGTCAGCGCCGCAATGTCGATGGGAGAGTGGCTCCGGCGGTAGGCGTGTAGGGGTCTAACCCAACAGCGACGGGCCTCCGGTATTTCTTTCTATATCAAGGCCTTGCGATGGTCACTGTCCGTCCCGATGGTCAGACGTGTGTGCCTAACGTGTTGGATTTGTGTGCCCGGATAAGCCCGTCTCCGACCGAGAAGCAAGGGATCAACTGGCGGTGGATTCAGTTTGTCGAATCTTGAAGCTGTGACAACGTATCCCCATTGCTCTTCCACAGGAGATTGCCTTGGCACTTCGTTTCAACAAGCGGCTCAAGATTGCGCCGGGAGTGAAGCTGAACATCAGCAAGTCAGGTATCAGCACGACCATTGGGCCGAAGGGTGCGTCGGTGAACGTTGGGAAGAAGGGAACCCACCTCAACGCGGGCATTCCCGGAACGGGGCTATCTTCTCGCACGAAACTGTCGGGCCGAAAGAACGATAGTGGGGACAGTCCCGCCGGGAGCTTTGCCCAGACCATCTTGGGAGCTGGCCTTGGGGTAGCGGCTGTCATCGGGCTGCTAATCTGGCTGCTCTGAGTGCCGCCCAAAAATTGCACAAATTTCCGAGCGCCTGACCTGAACAGGTGAAGCCGCGCAATCCCCCGGTGGCCCTCTCCAATCAACCATCTGGGGCATCTCTACCCGCTCTCCCTTCTGTCTCACAGGCCACCCTTCGGCGATACTGCCAACTGCCCGGTTTGGTCCGTTCGACGTGCTTCAAAATGAGCCCCATGTGTGCCTCGCGTGTGCCGCAGTGTGCACCGAGAGGGACCGTAAGTCACTCAAGTCTTTGGTATATTTCCATCTCCTTGGGGAAAATGGCTCCGGCGGTAGGGATCGAACCTACGACCAATTGATTAACAGTCAACTGCTCTACCGCTGAGCTACGCCGGAACACGCAGGCGCATATAGCAAGCGGCCGGCGAGGCGTCCAGCGGTTTCGGGGCTGGACGGCGCGGCCGGCACCTGTCCTGCCGACTGCCGTGGGAAAACCTTGGATGGCAAGGGTTTGCGGGCTGCTCTCAAGGTGCCGTGAAGCCCGTCTCCGCGCCCGGCGGGCCGTCGCTGCGGGCGAGGCCGCGGTCGGTGAGGTCGATGAGGTGGGCCAGCACGTTCCGGGCCGCGGCGGGAAGCAGCGCGGGGGGCGTGTCGGTGTAGATCGCGCGGGCGAGTTCCGCCGCGGTCTGCGGCCGCGCCCCGAGCCGGGCGCGGATCGCCGCCTCGCGGCCGCGGCGATGCGCCGTCAGCGCGGCGATCCGGTCGGCGGGGTCGGTCACCGCGCCGCCATGGCCGGGCAGGAGCAGGCGCGCCCGCCGCGCCGCCAGCCGGTCGAGCGACGCCATGTAGGCCGCCATGTCGCCGTCGGGCGGCGAGACGATGGTGGAGGCCCAGCCCATGACGTGATCGCCCGAGAAGACGACATCGCCGAGTGCGAAAGCGAGATGCGTGGGCAGGTGGCCGGGCGTCGCCACCGCCTCGATCCGCCAGCCCGGCCCCTCGACGGCGTCGCCGTGGGCGAGGCGCCGGCCGGGCGCGAAGCCGAGGTCCAGCCCCTCGCCGCCGCCCGCCCGCCCGCTCGCGGCGAGGGCTTCCATCGCGGCGCTCCGTCCCTCGGCCGCGGCGCCACCCGCCCAGACCGGCGCGCGGGTCGCGGCGGCCAGTGCGGGGGCAAGTCCCGAATGGTCAAGATGGGCATGGGTGACGAGGATCGCTGCCACCCGCGCGCCGGCAAGGCACTCGAGGAGCGCGCGCAGGTGGCTGGCCAGCGGCGGCCCGGGGTCGATGACCGCGACCGCCGCATGGCCGACGATGTAGGTGTTGGTCCCCGCGCCGGTCAGCGCCGAGGGATTGGGTGCGAGAAGCCGTCGCACGCCGTCCGCCACGATCTCCATCCGCCCTTCCTCTCGCCCGGTGCCGTCGCTAGCTTTAGCCATGCTGTTCCGCTGGCTCAAACACCTCATGCCGCGCGGTCTCTACGGCCGGGCCATCCTGATCCTGCTGGTGCCGGTCGTCGCGGTCCAGCTCGTGGTGTCGGTGGTGTTCATCCAGCGCCACTTCGACCGCGTGACGGCGCAGATGACGCGAAGCCTCGCGATCCCGCTCGGACATCTGCTCGCCGAGATCGAGGCGGCGCCGGACGCTGCCGCCGCGGCGGCGGTCGCGGCCGAGCTCGGCCAGGCGCTCGACTTCGAGGTGGCGCTCGGCGGCGGGGCCGGGGTGGCGGACCGCCGGCTGTTCTACGACTTCTCCGGGCGCAGCGTGATCGCCACGATGAACGAGCTGGTGCCCCGCGTCGCGGCGATCGACCTCTGGGACACCAGTTTGGTACGCCTCGGCATCGACATGCGCTGGGGCCCGGCCGAGATCGCGTTCCCGCGCAGCCGGGTCTCGGCGTCCAATCCGCACCAGCTCCTCGTCATCATGGTTTTCGCCGGCATCGTGATGACGGCGGTCGCCTACCTGTTCCTGCGCAACCAGCTTCGGCCCGTCACCCGCCTTGCCGCGGTGGCGCAGGCCTATGGCAGGGGCCAGCTGCTGCCCTACCGGCCGCGCGGCGCTGTCGAGGTCCGCGCGGCGGGCGCCGCCTTCGTCGACATGCGGGCGCGGCTGGAACGGGCGCGCGAGCAGCGCACGCTGCTGCTGTCGGGCGTGAGCCACGACCTGCGCACGCCGCTGACCCGGCTCCGCCTCGGGCTGTCGCTGGCCGAGGAGAGCGAGGACACCAGGGCGATGCTGGGCGATGTCGCGGTGATGGAGCGGATGCTCGACGATTTCCTTGCGGCCGCGCGCGGTGAGATGCTGGGCGAGACCGAGGCGGCCCGGCCCGCCGACATCGCCCGGCGGGTGGTGGAGAATGCCGCCCGGATCGGCCGGACGGTGGCGCTCGACCTCTCGGGCGAGGCCGAGCGCGAGGTTCAGCTGCGCGCCGGCCCGGTCGAGCGGGCGGTCGACAACCTCGTCCAGAACGCCCTGCGCTACGGCCGCGAGGTGCGGCTCGGCGTCGCGACCGGCGCCGACTGGCTCCGCTTCACGGTGGAGGATGACGGGCCCGGCATCCCGCCCGAGCGGCGCGAGGAGGCGCTGGCGCCGTTCACCCGGCTCGACCCCGCGCGCAACCAGGACCGGGGCGGCGGCGCCGGGCTTGGCCTCGCCATCGCGCTCGACGTGGCGCGCGGCCATGGCGGAACGCTGCGCCTCGGCCGCAGCGAAAGGCTCGGCGGACTGTCGGCCGACCTGGTGCTGCCGCGGTAGCGGGGGGCATGGGGCCGGGCCCTACCGGAGAGATTCGCCGCCGCGCCCGGGGACTATGGCACATCGGCCGCACTTGTGGATTATGCCGCCCGCCCCGGTTGTGCCGGCGAGTCCCCGCCGTTTACCATTACGGGAAACAGGTGGCGTCAGCTGCCTGAACCGTGTTGAGGAAGCTGCGCCCGGAGAAGGTGCAGGAGCAGACCGCGCGACATGTGCGTGCATTGCATCGGGCGTTGGCCTAGTCTGATGTGGCAACGATAAGAGTGGACGAGGGCAAACGATGGTGAACCGGAACCCCGAACGGCCTGCGAGCGGCCGTTACCTGCGGCTGAGCGTGGCTACGCTGGCGCTGGTGGCCGTCACCGGCTGCGATGCGCTGGTCCAGCGGCAGACCACCTACACCACGGTCCCGAACATCCCCGTCGCGCGTCAGTATTCGGCCTATCATGCGCGGCACCCGGCGATGGTCGACGACGGCTGGGTCGCCTCGTTCCGGAGCGAGACGCTGTCGGCCCTCGTCGCCGAGGCGATCGCCAACAACCAGGATCTGCGCGCCGCTGCCGCGCGCGTGGCCGAGGCGCGGTCGATCGCCCGGCAGGCCGGCGCGCCGCTCTATCCGACCGTCGATGCGGGGTTGCAGGTCAACCGCTCCGGCAACCTCGACGGCGACGACGTGAACGAAACGACGTTCGGCCCGCGGGTCGAGGTGGCGTGGGAGGCCGATGTCTGGGGCCGGCTGAGCAGCGCGCGCCGTGCCGCGGCGCTGGACGCCTCGGCCCAGGTCGCGCTGTTCGAGGCTGTCCGGCAGACGCTTGCGGCGGATGTCGCACTCGCCTGGATCCGTGTTGCGGGCGACGGCTATCTGCTGCAGCTGGCGCGCGACGAGGTCACCACACGGACGCGCGTGCTGCGCAATGTCGAGGAGCGCGTCGGCGCCCAGACGCTGCTCGCGGTCGACGGCAACCTGGCCCGGTCGAACGTCGCGATCGCGCGGGCGCGGGTGGCGACGGCCGAGGGCAACCTCGCGCGGTCGGTGCGCGTCCTCGAAGTGCTGCTCGGCCGTTATCCGGCCTCGACGCTGCGCGACCTCGGCGGCCTGCCGGGAATGCCCGGGGCGGTGCCCGTCGGGCTGCCGTCGGAGCTGCTCGAGCGGCGGCCCGACCTCGTCGCACGCGAGCGGCAGGTCGCCGCCGCCTTCAACCGCACGCAGGAGGCGCGCGTGGCGCGGCTGCCGCGCCTGACGCTTTCGGGCGACCTCGTCGGCAACGGCAGCAAGCTGGGAAATTCCCTCGATTCCGCCAACATCGTCTGGACGATCGCCGCCGGGCTGATCGCGCCGCTGATCGACGGCGGCGACCGGGCCGAGGAGGTGCGGGTGCGCACCGCCCGGCAGGAGACCGCACTGGCCGAGTTCGGCGCCGCCGCGCTCCGCGCCTTCCAGGAGGTCGAGGATGCGCTGAGCGACGAGGTGGTGCTGGCCGAGCGCGAGGCGCAACTCGGCCGGGCGGTCAACGAGCTGCAGCAGGCGATTTCGCTGGAGCAGGACCGCTTCGACGCCGGCGAGATCGACCTCAACCGGGTCGACGACGCCCGCCTGCAGTTCTATGGCGCGCAGCAGCAACTGGCCGAGGCGCGGATCGCGCGGCTGCAGAACCGTGTGCGGTTGCACCTCGCTCTCGGCGGGTCGTTCGAGGAGCGTCCGGCCGTCACGCCCGATCAGGTCGCCGTCAGCCAGTAGGCGCGATGTCGAGTCCGCATCCGCATGTAGCCCATGTGGGTGCCCGGCTGGATCGCGTCGGGACCCGGCGGATCGTCAGCGCGAGGAGTCGGAACGCCGGCTCGGCGAGGCACCGCAGTTGCCACAATCGGCGGCGCGCGGCATGAGGAGTGTGGCGCCGATCAGCGTCAGTGCCACCGGCGCGGCGAGGCCGAAGCCCCAAGCCACCGATGCCAGCAAGCCCTGCCCGCTCAGCAGCGCGATCGTAATCACCAAGGGGCAGGCGAGGGCGCCTAGGAAGATGAGGGCGGGGGCCAGGTTGGCGCTGCCGCCGGCGCAGGGCTGATCGAGGACATCTACGGTGTCGGGTCGCTCGACCGACGCAGGCTTCACCAGCATTGTGCGCAAGTCGGTTCCGGCGCCACCGTCGCTGTCGGCTGCACGAAAGACCGGTTCCTGACCTTCGGACACCAGCCTCATTCCCCCCTCGTAGCTCACAAACTCGTCCTTCCCGCGATACATCTTTGAGTTGTGTTCCGCAACCATCACGTGGCCGGATCACCAACAACGTCCCTACCTATTGCGGCAGAGTTGCGGTCAAAGGGTGTCGAAAGCGTTAACGTGGTCAGCCCCTTGACCCCAATGCTCCCCGCATCAGGTGAACTGCCGACGGTATCTCAGCGCCTGTATTGTTTCCGCCCTGTAATAAACATTGAGGCAGGCGCGGGAAATTCAAAGGGAAAAATCTGCAGGGCCCTGGACAGTGGCGGTGATCTGCCGATGACGGCAAAAGCGGGGTCGGGAGGCCCGAAGGATCGCCTCGAATTCAGGCAACAATCCAAAATGCGTGCAGGCCCGACCACCGGGCCGGGCCTGCACGTGGAAGGGTGGCACCATGTCGCGGCTCAGAAACCCGTGCAGCGGAGCACGACACCCACGGTGGCGAACATGATCCTCAGGTCGCCGGTGAAGGAGAGCGAGCGGTTGTAGGCCTCATCATGCCGGGCGCGGGCGACGAAGCTGCTCGCGTTGCGGTCGGAGATCTGCCAGGGGCCGGTCAGCCCGGGACGCATCGCGTAATAGGCGAGGCCCGGATACATCGCGCGCTGGTCCGGCATCATCGGTCGCGGCCCGACGAGGCTCATGTCGCCGCGCAGCACGTTCCAGAGCTGCGGCAGCTCGTCGAGCGAGGTGCGGCGAAGGAACCGGCCGAAACGGGTGATCCGGGGATCGTTGCGCAGCTTCTGGCAGCGGTTCCATTCCGACCGCGCGGCCGGGTTGGCCGCCAGATGCGACTCAAGCTTGCGGTCGGCGTCGATCACCATCGTGCGAAGCTTCCACATCCGGAAGAGCCGCCCGCCCTGGCCGACGCGAAGCTGGCTGTAGAATGGCTGTCCGCCCCCCAGCGCCACGATGGCCGCGCAGATCGCGACGACGGGCAGCACGGTCGGCAGGACCAGCAGGATCAGCGCGATGTCGAGCGCGCGCTTCATGCCGTTGCGGTAGACGCCGCCACGGGCAGGGCGCGTCAGCGGCCCCAGATTGTCGATCTCTTGCCAGGTCGTAAAATTTCGGGACCACTCGGACATCAACCCAATCCTCCACGGATCTCAAATCGCATCTGTTGAAGCGCATCGCCCGACAAGTGCCGGCACCGCGCCTTCGTTCCTTGCTCGACCACAATTTTGCCGATCTATGGTCACATTATCCCAACGTCACTTTGCGGCAGCAAGGGAATTCCGGCCCGGTGCCCGCGATATTCACGTGAAGTTCACGCAAACAGATCAAGGCGTAAGCGGATTTCATCTCACGGTTGCAGCGACCTGCGAAGAATTGGGCAGCGTGACGCTGCCGTGACAGGTCGGCCATCGCGCCGCCATCTTTTGTTAATCTCCCGTTAATGAAGCCTATCTTGGGCCTCGGCCTGATTCTCTCCCAGCTATGGGGCTCTCCAGGCTACACCCGGGGTGCGCCGGGATGCCCGCCGGCCCGCCGCTCCACCGCTGCGCCGATCAACCAGAAGGCGAGAGCGTTCGTCGTGCCGAGACAGTCTGTTGATTGGGCTCCGCTGCCTGAATCCGCGCCGCCTTTCGAACCGGAAGCCGTACGATCTTCAACTGACCGCCAAGGCCGAAAGCTGGTTCGAGCAGGGCGAATGGTAAGGCGCGTAAAGCCCCATGAACGCCAGAGGGGCGCCGGTTTCGTGCGCCAGCACGACATTGGTCGACATCGCGAACTTCTGCACGATGCTGCGCCATTGCGGCATCAGCCGCCGCTTGATCGGCTCGATGCGGTCGAGCTCGAGGCCGTAGAGCGCGTGGACGGTCAGGCCGAGCCCGCCCCTCCCGTCGACAAACGCCTCATAGACGTCGGCGAACTCGCGCGCCGCAGGCTCCGCGGCGAATTGCGGCCCGAAGCTCTTCGCGACGACCTCGAGCACGAACTCGGCAATCGCACCCTGGCGGACCGCGACCGCACCGATGGCGCTGCCGCCTCCGACGGCGCCCGCGGCGCCGAGCATCAGGGCACGTCGGCTCAGCTTCATGCCACCACCTCCGCGGCGCGCAGCGACAGCGCCGAGATCATCAGCGACGGGTTGGCGGGCGAGCAGGTCGGGAACGCGCCCGCGCCGAGGGCGAAGACATTCGGCGCCTCGTGCAGCCGCAGCCGGTCGTCGACGACGCCCTCGGCGGCGCTCGGGCTGATCCGGTGGGTGCCCTGGATATGCGCCTGCGAGTTCAGGATGTCGGGCACGTTGACCCGGTCGAGCTGGTCGGGGATCAGCCGCGGCAGCCGCTCGATGGCATGGGCGAGGCCGCGTGCGGCATAACCGTCATGGCCGGTCCATTCCACCACCGGCTCGCCGTTCTCGAGGATCACGCGGTTCTGCGGCTGCGGCAGATCCTCGGCGATCAGGGTGACGATGATCCGGTGGGTCCACTTGCCGCGCTCGGGGCGGATGTGGAACGGGGCGTTCAGGCATTCCATCAGGACGGCGGCGCGCCCGGACCGGTCGACGCCGTGGTAGAACTGGTAGCCGTGCAGGGTATCGGCGGTCCCGCCGAAGCCGCCGCGGATTGTCGCGGTATCGAGAATGACACGCGCCGAGGCCTCTTCGTGGAGATAGCGGCCGAGCGCCGGCGAGGTCACGCCCGACCTGAGCAGGATCGCCGCGTTGAAGATCGCATTGGCGCCAAGCGCGATGGTCCGCCCGCGCAGGACCGCCGCGTCGCCGTTCACGGCGCGCACCCGCAGCGCCTCGGCCCGGCCCGCGCGGATGTCGACCGAGCGCGCCTCGGTCCCCAGCAGGAACCGCGCGCGCGGATGCGCCAGCCGCTCGAACCCGTTCAGGATGGTGAACTTGGCGTCGACCGGGCAGTTCCGGCAGACGCCGTTGCCGCAGCACTGGCCGCGCGAGCCGCCATTCGCCCGCGCCGTCGGCAGCGGCACCCAGAGCGGGTCGTGCGCGGCAAGCGCCTGGTCCGACCGCGACAGACTGTGCGGCGGCAGCGGGAACGGCGTGCTGCGCGGCAGGATGTGGTCGCTGCCGCCGCCCGCGACCTCGATCAGCTGCTCGGCGCGGGCGACGTGGGGTTCGACGTCGTGGTAGCCGAACGGCCAGTCCTCGGCGACGCCGAACTTCGACCTCAGCACGAAGTCGTCGGGGTGGAAGCGCGGCGTGTCGCCCCACCAGAAGTTCGAGTTGCCGCCGAAAAGCGTGAAGGCCGGCCAGACCTTGGCGGTGCCAGACGTGTTGCGGTGGACGAGCGGCTCGCGCACGGTGTCCCAGTCGAGGCGCAGGTTGTCCTCGTGCGAGCGGTGCCGCCCCTTTTCGACGAAGAGCACATCGAGATCCGGCGACAGCCCGGCACCGAAGAACATCGCTGCAAAGCTAGTGCCCACGACAATGACGTCCCATTCCCGGGACCGGGCCTGCGACAGCAAAATCTCCCGCAACTCAAACCTCACTTCCCGAGGTGGCCGCTCCAGCCGGCCAGCCCCGATCAATGGCGCGAGGGTATCACCTTTCGCGTCCTCCAGCGATCGCGACTCTATCATTCTTGGGGCAAAGCACGATAATATCAGATTAATTTCACCGAACCGGAAACGAAGGTTTGCCTTGGCCGCAACTGGAATGGGGTTCCGCAACAATCGTCAGGCAGCCCGCCTGCGCCGTCGGCGGGTGCTGCTCGGCCTCGTTGCAGCGCTGGCCGCGGTGCCCGCGGCGCGTGTGACGATCCTGCGATCGCGCGACAATCCGTTGCCGCAGGTCGCATCGCCCGACCTCGTGCTGTCGGGTGGCTGGCTGCTTGATTCGGCCGATGCCGGGGGCGGGGGCGGCGGATGATCCGCGACGCGAACGCCGCGGACTGGGCGCCGGCGGGCCCCTACGACGTCTGCGTCGTCGGCGCCGGGCCCGCGGGGATCACGCTCGCGCTGCGCCTCGCGGCCGCGGGCCGGCGCGTGGCGCTTCTCGAAGGCGGCGGGCGGGAGTTCACGGCCGAGTCGCAGGATGCCTATGCCGGCGACATCACCGGCCACGACTACTATCCGCTCGAGGCACCCCGGCTGCGCTACCTCGGCGGCACCACGGGCCACTGGGGCGGCCAATGCCTGCAGCTCGACGACTTCGATTTCGAGCCGCGGCCGCATGTGCCGCTGAGCGGCTGGCCGATCCGTGCGACCGATCTCGCCCCGTTCCGCGCGCCCGCCGAGGACCTGCTCGGAACGGGGCGCTTCGGCGACAGCCTGCGCCGGCCGCTGGACGACAGCGGTGTGGTCGATCGGGTCGAGCAGCGGTGGAGCGCCGACCGCGCGTTCCACGATCTCGGCAGCAACGAGCCGGTGCGCTTCGGCACCCGCTTCGCCGCCGATCTCGCGGCCCAGCCGGGGATCGACCTGGCGCTCAATGCCAACCTCGTCGGCTTCGACCTGGACGGGGCGACCGGACGGATCACGGCGGCGCGGGTCGCGGCCTATGACGGCCCGCGGCCGGCCGTCGCGGCCGACCGCTTCGTGCTGGCGACCGGCGCGATGGAGAACGTGCGCCACCTCCTCCACCTCAACGACGCGGCGGGCGACCGCTTCGGCAACCAGGGCGGCATGGTCGGGCGCTGCTTCATGGAACATCCCGTGGTGCGCCACGGCGCGTATTTCATCACCCGCCGTCTCTACACCCATTCGCCCACCTGGGAGGTCGAGCGGCTCTGGCGCCGCGCGGTACCCGAGGAGGTGGTCGGCACCTCGGCGGCCTACCAGCGCGAGAAGGGCATCCTCAACGCCACCGTCCGGCTGAACCGCCTGCACCGCCGGCCGCTGAAGGAGGAGGAGATCGGCACCTCGGACTTCGTCCGCGGCCTGCGCTTCGACGAGGACTACTTCTTCGTCGGCACGACCTGGGCGGTCTCGGAACAGGCGCCGAACCCCGACAGCCGGCTGGTCCTGACCGAGGCGACCGACCGGTTCGGGATGCGGCGCCTGGCGCTCGACTGGCGGCTGACCGACCTCGAGATCGAGACGCTGCGCGAGACCACGCTCGCCGCCGCGGCCTGGCTGGTGCGCAGCGGCCTTGGCCGGATGCAGATCGAGCCCACGCTCTGGGACCGCGACCTGCCGACCGAGATCGACTATTCCAGCCACCACATGGGCGGCGCGCGGATGTCCGACACGCCCGAGACCGGCGTCGTCGACGCCGACTGCAAGGTGCACGGCGCCGCCAACCTCTATGTCGCGGGGTCGGCGGTGTTCCCGACCTCGGGCCATGCCAACCCGACCTTCAGTATCGTGCAGCTGGCGCTGCGGCTGGCCGACCACCTGGCCGGCGCAGCCTGAGCCTCAGCCGGCCACCATCTCGGCGCGGAGCGCGTCGGCAAGGCGGTCCGCCGGCAGTTCCACATCGTCATAGGTCAAGACCCGGTCCTTCGGCACGTCGCGCTTCAGCCGGCAACCTTCGGCCAGGCCCATCGGCAGCAGCCCCTCGCGCCTGACCACGTCGGCGTTCTCGCACAGCCCGTAGGTCATGTACCAGCCGATCCCGTCGAGCGTGGCGCCGGCCGCGAGGTCGGTCTTGGCGGTCGCCACCACGTCGACGATGTGGCCCGCATCGGGCGAGACGGTGCGGTCGCCGAACAGCGCGGCGCGGGCAATCGTCGTCGGCGCCTCGAGGTGGCAGAGGTGATAGGGCGTGTAGAAGGTGTAGAACGGCCCTTCGCCCAGCTTGTAGAGCTTGAGCCAGTGCGTCTGCATCTCGCGCGTCTCGTGGCCGATGCAGAACACGCCCGGCGCCGGCTCGGCGCCGACGATGTAGTCGACGATCCCGTGACCGGTCAGCTGCTCGGCCGGGTAGTGGCCGACCGCCTCGTGCACGGTCTTGCAGTCCGGCCCGTAGAGGCCGCGCCGCCCCGCCCGCAGCCCGGTCGCATTCGCCACCAGCACCATCTCGAACGACATCTTGGTGCCATCGGCGAAGGACGCCGCCATCTGCGGCGACAGCCCGGTGCGGCGCGAGAAGTCGGCCTGCGTGGTCGGGTTGCGGTAGGCGTCGTGCAGGCCCTTCATGTTGCCGAGGCAGACCGGGCGGACGCCGAGGCCCTGGACGAAGCGGTAGAGGTTCATCATCACGCCGGGCTGGTCGCCGTCGCTGTCGGTGATCAGCACCCCCGCGGCATCGGCGCGCTTCTTCAGGACCGGGCCGATGGTACCCTGCACCTCGGCATTCATCGTGACCACGGTCTTGCCATGGGCGATGGCATCGAGGATCACATGCGTCGCGTATTCCACCGAGCCGGTCACTTCATGCACCACGTCGACGCCTTCGGCGCCGCAGACCAGCCTCGGGTCCGAGGTGATGGCCGGCACGCCGGCGGCGATGGCGGCGTCCATCCCCTCCTGTGTCGTCACCTCGCGCACGTCAGACGCGCCCGCCTCGCGAAACGCCCTCTCGGCCAGGGCGAGCGTGCGGTTGCAGATCGCCACCACCTCCATGCCGGGCGTGCATTGCGCGATCTGCCAGGCGATGGCGCGGCCCATCGCGCCGGCGCCGATCATGCCGACGCGGACCCTTCGCCCCTCGGCCTCGCGCGCCTCCAGGGCAGTGTCGACGATGATCATTTCAGCACCTCGGGGTTGAAGTCGGGCCAGCCGGCATCCTTGTCGGAAATCACCGTGGGCGGCATCGGCCAGTCGAAGCCGAACATCGGGTCGTCCCAGCGCAAGCCGTCGCCATGCGCCGGCGTGAAGGGCGCGGTGACCTGATAGGTCAGCTCGGTGTCGTCCTGAAGCGTCTGGAAACCCTGGCCGAAGCGCTCGGGCACGTAGAGCATCCGGCCGTCGCCGGCACTCAGCCGGACCGAGGTCCATTTCAGGAAGGTCGGCGATTCCGGGCGCAGGTCGACGATCACGTCGTGGATCGCGCCACGGGTGACGCGGAAGTACTTCGCCTCGGCCACTGGCGGATGCTGGAAATGCATGCCGCGCAACGTGCCCTCGGCGCCGTTCTGGATCACGTTGACCTGCGCGACGTTGGTCTTGAGCCCGGCTTCCGCGAACTCGCGTTCGCACCAGACGCGGGCGTTGTAGCCGCGATGGTCGCGGATCTTCTCCATCTCGACCAGGAAGGCGCCGTCAAGGGGCAGGGGGGTGAAGATCATCGCCGGCCCTCAGGTGCTGAACGGCGCCACGACGTGGCTGCCGCGCGATTCGAACCCCGCCTTCATCTCGACGAGGCCGGGCAGTGCGGCGCGGATCGCGTCGTGCCGGTCGGGTGGCGCGAGGAACATCAGGAAGCCGCCGCCGCCCGCACCGCAGAGCTTGCCGCCCCAGGCGCCGGCGGTGCGGCCGGCGGCATACCACGCGTCGATCTCGTTGTTCGAGATCAGGCTGGCGAGGCCGCGCTTCAGCGTCCACGCCTGGTCGAGGAACCCGCCGCAGCCCGCCACGTCGACCGCGCCCTCGGCGATCAGCCGGTGCAGCTCGTGCGCCTGGTCGCGCATCCGCCGCAGCTGCTCCATCTTCGACCCGGTGTTCTTGCTCTGCTCGGTCAGGACGGCCGAGGTGTCGCGCTGGTGCCCGGTCCAGAACATCAGCATCGACTCGAACAGGCCCGACAGCTTGCCGCCGTTCCGGAGCGAGATGTGTTCGACCGTCACGCCTTCGTCGGGCTTGAAGGTGAAGAGGTTCATGCCGCCGAAGGCGGCGGCGTACTGGTCCTGCTTGCCGATCGGCTCGCCCAGCACCTCGATCTCGATGTGGCAGGCCTCGTCGGCGAGCTGGCCGGGCGACACGCGCTCGCCCTTGAAGGCGTGGAGCGCGTTCAGAAGCCCGACGCAGAAGGCCGACGACCCGCCGAGGCCGGTCGAGGCCGGCACGTCGCCCACGGTGGAGATGTAGATCGGCGGCTCGATCCCGAGGAACTTCAGGCATTCGCGCGCGATGTTGTTCCTGATCTCGTCGATCGTGTTGACCTGCTCCGAGGTCGAGTAGTTGATCCGGATCGGCTCGAAGAACAGGTCGCTGTGCCGCTTGACCGTCACATAGACGTAGCGGTTGATCGCGGTCGAGAGGCAGGCCCCGGCCTCGCGGCGGTAGAACTCGCCCAGGTCGGTGCCGCCGCCGAAGAAGCTGACGCGGAGCGGCGTGCGCGTGACGATCATGCCGCGATCGTCGGCGGCGACCAGCCTAGCCATGCTTGAGACCCCAGTCGTAGGGGATCTCCTTGGTGAACGGGTCCATGCGCAGCATCTCGTCCGGGTCGTGCGGGTGCGTGCCGCAATTGGCCAGGATCACCTGCTTGTCGCCGTAGCCCTTGTAGCCGTTGGCGATGCCGGGCGGGATCTGCACGAGGACGTGGTTGTCCTCGCCGAGGAACACCTCCATCAGGTTGCCTTTCGTCGGGCTGTCCTCGCGGATGTCGTACATCACGAGCTTGGCGCGGCCCGACAGGACGGCGTTGTTCACCGTCATGTAGGTGTGGATGTGCCAGGCCTTCACGGCGCCGGGCCAGCAGGTCGAGAAGTAGATCTCGCCGAACTGGATGAAATGCGGGTCGGTGGCCTTCAGCATGTGCATGATCTTGCCGCGCTCGTCGACGATCTGGCGCAGCGGCACGACCTTGACGCCGTCGATCGTCGGTTGGGTCATCGCCTGTCCCTGATTGATCGATGCCATGGCTCAGGCCGTCCAGCGCAGGTTGCCGTCGAGCTGGTGCTCGTTCAGGAGCTTGCGCAGCCATTTCAGCCGCGTGAACAGCTCGCCCTTGTACTGGTCGTAGGTCAGGCCGATGCGCTGGTAGGTGCCGGCCAGCTCCTCGGCGCCGGTGCGGGCGTTCCACGCCCACTCGAAGTCCGGGAAGGTCTTCGCGAACTTGGCGAAGCTGGCCTTGTAGGTGCGCTGGTCGGCGCCCGGCTGGTTCAGCACCTCGAGCGTGCAGCCCGGCACCACCTCGGAGGCGATGGTGGCAAGCTCGATCACCTGGTGGTTCAGGTGGTCGGCACCGTTGTTGAAGGCCTCGTTGTGGATCTTCGCGGCCGGCGCCTCGAGCACGTGCAGGAACGAGCGCGCCACGTCCTGCACGTGGATCACCGGGCGCCAGGGCTTGCCGTCCGAGAACACCTCGACCTTGCCGGTCGTCACCGCCGCCGCGGTCAGGTCGTTCAGCACCGTGTCAAAGCGCATCCGGGGGCTGACGCCGTAGATCGTGCCGTTGCGCATGTAGGTCGGCGAGAAGCCGTCGGCCGCCATCCCGACCAGCGCCCGCTCGCTCTTCACCTTCGAGCGGGCATATTCTGTCTTGGGGTCGAGCGGCGAGGTCTCGTCGACCTCGCCGGCATCGCTCATGCCGTACATGATGCAGGACGACGAGAAGATGAACCGCCGTACCCCCGCCTCGCGCGCCATCTCGGCCAGCCGGACGGTGGCGTCGTGGTTGATGTCGGTCGTCCAGCCCTCGTCGAGGTTGCCGATCGGGTCGTTCGACAGCGCGGCGAGGTGCACGATGCCGTAGAAGCCCTTGAGGTCCTCGGGCGTCACGTCGCGGATGTCCTTGCGGATCTCGGGGATCTCGGCGGCGTCCGGCACCAGCGTGCAGGGGTTGAAGTAGCCGGTGTCGAGGCCGGTCACGTCGTAGCCCGCCTTGAGGAAATGCGGCGCCATGACCGAGCCGATATAGCCCTTGTGGCCGGTCATCAGGATCTTCTTGTCAGTCGTCGCCAAGGTAGCCTCCGGGGGTCAGATGAGGATGCGCTGCCGCACGATGTCGAGCAGCGAGTGTTCGGGGGTGACGAGGTGGAACGGCGCGCCCGCGGCCTCGGCCGCGATGCCGTCGCGTTCATCGTCGCCGATGAAGGGCGTGCGGGTCAGGTCGAGGTGATGCTCGCGCTGTGCCCGGTGCAGCATGCCGGGCTTCGGCTTGCGGCAGTCGCAGCCTTCGTCCCAGTCGTGCGGGCAGTGGTAGATGGCGGCGATTTTTCCTCCCGCCGCCTCGACTTCCGAGGTCATCTTCGCGTGGACGGCGGCGAGGTCGGCCTCGGTCATCGCGCCGCGGTTGATGCCGGCCTGGTTCGAGACGACGATGATCCGCCAGCCCGCCCGCGTCAGCCCGGCCACCGCCTCGACCGCGCCGGGCAGGAAGCGGAATTCCTCGGGCCGCGTGACGTAGGTGGCGCGCGGCGCCTTCTCGTTCAGCACGCCGTCGCGGTCGAGCAGGACCGTCGGCCGGCGGCGGAAGAATTCCTCGGTGATCGGCAGGCGCTCGAGGTTGCCGACGCTGTAGTAGCGGTGCTCGGACCAGTAGGCGTTCAGGCGGTGCTGCGCGGCCAGCGCCGGATACACCGCCTGCTCGAACAGTTCCTGATGGTCGGGCAGCAGCGGCATGACCACGGACTTCTCGAGGATCGCGTAGGAAATCTCGATTCCCTTCAGCCCCGGCGTCGTGCGGCCGCGGTCGAACACGTCGACAAAGCCGTCCTCGCCCACGATCACGCTGTCCTTCGAGAAGCTGTCGGCATTGGAATAGATCACAACCTGCCCGTCGGCGGCGGAGGCGAGATACTTCGCCCACATGTCGTCGAACCGCATCGGCCAGTAGTTGTCGCAGTAGAGCAGCAGGAAGGTCTCGTCGATCCGGTCGGCCGCGTGCTGCACGCGGAAGGCGGTCAGGTCGTCGGCATCGGTGATGTCGTAGTCGATCCTGACGCCCAGCCGGCTGCCATCGCCGAAATGATCGACGATCACCTGGGGCAGGTAGCCGAGCAGCATCAGGATCCGCTCGAACCCCTGATCGCGCAGCATCTCGACGATGTATTCCAGGAACGGGCGCCCGTGGAACTCGATCATCGGCTTTGGTCGCGTCAGCGTGAGGGGCTGCAGTCGCGTGCCCCGCCCCCCGGCGAGGATCACGGCCTGCCTCGGTCTGGCGCGGCTCATCCGGCGGCGAAGCCCGCCGGACGATCTGCCATCAGGCACTCTTTCACCAGATCGACGAGCAGCGCATGGGCGCTTTCCACCGGCCCGTAGGCGCCTTTGGGCGAGGGCAGGTAGAGGTTGATGTCGACCATCTCCATGAGCGTGCCGCCGGCGAAGCCGAGGACGCCGATCGTGGTCATGCCGCGCTCCCGCGCGAGTTCGACGGCCCGCACCAGGTTGGCCGAGTTGCCGCTGGTCGAGATCGCGATCAGCACGTCGCCGGCCTTGGCGAAGTTCTCCATCTGGCCTGCAAAGACGCGGTCATAGCCCTCGTCATTGCCGAGCGCGGTCAGCCACGACGGGTTGTCGCTGAGCGAGATGACCCGCATGGGGCGGAGGCCCGATACCTTCGTCGCCTTGCCGAGGTCGTTGGCAAGGTGGGTCGCGGTCGAGGCGCTGCCGCCGTTGCCGGCGACGTAGATCATCGCCCCGGTGTCCCGGGCCCCGCGCAATGCATCCGCCGCGCGTTCCACGGCAGCAATGTCGATGGTCTGAAGCAGCTCGTTGAAAAGGCGCATGTAGTCGCGCACGACCAGCGAAGCCGACGCCCTTCCGGAGGCGTCCCGCAACGAATCGGCCATTATCCTTCCCCCAATACAAGAAACGCACACTGCAGAGCGGCCGGGCGGCCGACCCTGCGTCAATGATCCGTTCATACCATGATTCCGCCACAATGCACCTGCCCGAAGTTGCCGAAACACGTCGTTTCTTGCCGGGGAATAATGCCGCCCGGCGGGCGAGGTGGTTGTGCCAGAACGATTTTCCGGCCGCCCGCCGGTACCGCGCGGCTGCCGATTTTTCTGGCGGGCGCGGGAACACGACGTCCCGGGCGCATCGGCGGTAGTCCGCCCACGCGTTCTCGATTATGGTCCTCGAAGGGGAAGAGGGCCGTAACGAGTCGAAAGGCTTCGGCATGGTGACGACGGTTGGGACAACCGAAGGCCGCACGATAGCGGTCTTCTCGCAGCGCGCGATCCGCAGGGACGTGTCGCGGTGCTCGGGCTACGAGTTCGAGGATGTGGTGGCGGGGCTCGAGACGGCGGACCTGTTCGCCCCGACGCGCCCCGACAAGGCGCTGTCGCTCCATCGGGCGCGGCGCTGGCTCTCGCGGCGGACGGGCCAGTTCGTCCATGTGCCCTCGGGCGCCACGCGGCGGCCGATCGGCCGGGAGGTGGATCTGTTCGGCTGCTTCCTGCAGAAGCCGGTGGAACTCCTGGAGCTCGATTCGGTGCCCGACTGGCGCCGCTGGGCGCGCTTCGCGTTCTGCGTGCTCGAGGAGCTCTGGGACGTCACGATCGACGAGTACCGGCCGCTCCTGCGGTCGCTGCGGCAGTTCGATCTTGTCACCTGCGCGTTCGAAAGCTCCTGCGCGCCGCTGGCCGAGATCATCGGCCGGCCGGTGCTGCACCTGCCCGGCGCGGCGGATTTCCTGCGCTTCGGTCCCAGGGCGCTGAACGACGACCGGCCGATCGACGTCTACTACATGGGCCGGCGGCGCCCGGACCTGCACGCCGCCCTGCAGAAGACCCTCGCCGCGCGCGGCGGGTTCTACCTGCACGACACCACGACCATGCCGCCGATCGCTGCCGACCATCGCGTGCACCGCGACATGCTCGCCGCGCTCGTCAACCGCGCAAAGCTGTTCATGGTCGACTACGGCAAGGTCGGCCATTCCGACCAGTCGCGCGGCCAGATCATCTGGGGGCCGCGGCATGTCGAGGGGATGGCGGGCGGCGCGGTGCAGGCCGGCTACGCGCCCGAAAGCGCCGACTACCGCGCGCATTTCGACTGGCCCGAGGCGGTCGAGCGGCTGCCGCAGGAGCCCGAGCTTGCCGCCCGCGCCATTGCGCGGCTGCTCGACGATCCGGCCGACCTGGCGCGGCGCCGGCGGGTCAACCTCGCCCACGCCGCGCGGCGTCACGACTGGCTGCACCGCTGGCAACTGATCCTCGACCATTTCGGCCTGCCGCAGACCGAGGCAATGGCCGGGCGGCATGCCGCGCTCGAGGCTCTTGCATGCACCGCCGAAGGGCGGGCCGTGGCCGCCTGAACCGCGGGCCGGCCGCGCGGCCCGCGGATCTTAGGCCGCCATACTGCGGCCGAGATAGAACAGCGCGTCGTCGCCGTAGCGGCGCACCCGGTCGAGCCGGATCCGCGTCGCCACGACCGAAACCGGCGTCACGCCGACGTCGCCCAGCACCTTGAGGATGCTGCGGATCTCGCCCGAACTCGTCGAGTTCCAGCGCGCGAACAGGACGACCGCGTCGGCCGCCTGGTGCAGCACCGCGGTGTCGATCTTCGAGATCAGCGGCGCCGTGTCGATCAGGATGCGGTCGTATTGCGACGACAGGTGGCGGAGAAGCCGGCGCCACTCGGCAAGGCCGATCTGCTGCGCCGCCTGTTCGGCATCGGCCGGCGCCGGCAGGATCGACAGCCGGGGCCAGGAGCTCTCGATGACGAAGCCCTTGGCCCGGCGCGGGTCGGTCAGGATGTGGTCGAGCGCCGAGACCTCGGGCGCGGCAAGCGGGGCGTAGCGCGAGCCCGAGAAGTCGGCGTCGATCAGCAGCACCCGCTCGCCGGCATCGGCGAAGGCACAGCCAAGCGCCAGGATCGCCGAGCTCTGGCCGTCATCGGGGCTGCACGAGGCGCCCGCGATCACCATGCGCGGCGGTGTCGAGCCCGCGCCGGTGCCGCCGGCGCGCTGCCCGGAGACCCGGGTCAGGCCGGCACGGGCGCCGCCGGTGCTCCGGCTGCCGGTCCATTCGGCCTCGGACCAGCCGTCGGCCGCGAAGTTGGCGGGGTCGTCGGGCAGGTCCGCCAGGATCGAGAGCCGCAGTTTCCGGGCGAACCGCATCAGCGCCGGCGAGATCGCGCCGGTGTCGAAGAACGTCTTCATCGGGGCCTGCGCCGCCGGCATCTCCGGCGTTACGCCCACCAGCGGCAGGCCGGTCCCGGTCTCGAATTCGACGATGTTGCGCATCCGCCGCTGGAAGATCTCCCGCACGATCACGCCAGTTGCAAGCAGCAGCGCCGCGAGCACCAGGCCGAGGCCGGCCGACAGCCGGCGCTGCGGCTCCGACGCGGTGAGCGGCGGGCGCGCGGTCGAGATCACGCGCGCGTCGGCGTCGAGATACTCGTTCTGCTCGGTGCGGCGGCTCAGCTGCGACACGAAATCCTGGTAGATCGCCTCGGACACCGTGATGTCGTTCTCGATCCGCCGGGTCTCGGCATCGCGCTCGGCCTGCTCGACGAGGATGGCGAGGGTGGAGGCAGCTTCGGCCCGCAGCGGTGCGACCTCGCCCTGCAGCCGCTCGCGCCGGATCGCGATCCTCTCGTATTCCCGCTCCAGCGCCGCGGCGAGGGCGGTCTCGGCGCCTTCGACGCCGTTGGTGGCGGCGAGCTGCGCCTCGGCGAGCGCGGCCGAGGGCTCGCGCACCAGCCCGGCCGCGCCCAGCAGGTCGCCCGCGGCCTCGCGCGCCTGCATGTTGCCCACCAGGTCCGCGAGCGACGCGATCTCGGCCTCGACCTGCTTGACCCGCCGTTCCGCCGATATGCTCCGCGCCTTCGTCGTCTCGATCTCGTCGGGGGAATAGGGCGCGCCGAGAAGATGCCGCTCAAGCTGCACGCCGAGCTCGGTCAGCCGCACCTGCAGCTCGTTCGTGCGCTCGGCCAGCCAACCCTGCGAGAGTTCGAGCGACCGGAGCTTGGCGATCCGCGTCGTCGCGAGATACTCCTCGGCAAGGGCGTTGGCCAGCGTCGCGGCCTTCGCTGGATCCTCCGAGGTGAAGCGGATCGCGTAGACCGCCGAGATGTTGCCGGCCTGCTCCACCGCGGTGCGGCCGGCGACGTTCGCGATCGTGGTCTCGCGCCGCAGGTTCAGCGCGTCGGGCAACTCCGGCGGCGGCTCGTCGTCCGGCGGGCTGTAGAACTCGGCGTCGTTGTAGAGCTCGAAGCGGTCGACCACCCGCTCGACCAAGTCGACCGAGCGCAGCACCTCGAGCTCGCTCTCCAGCGAGGTGAGCGAGGTCGGCAGGCCCGAGACGACCGGCCCGAAGTCGGTCTCGGCCGACTCGCGGGTGTCGATCATCACCTGCGCCACCGACGTGTAGCGCACCTCGCTGAGATAGGAGAGCGCGTAGCCGAGGCCGCCGCCGACGAGGCTGCCGAGCACGATCCACGGGAACGACCGTCTGAGGGCGCGGCCGATGTTGCCGAGCAGGCGAAGCTCGCGCTGCGCCACGCCGATATCGACGCCCTGGCCGAAGACCTCGTCGTCGAGCGCGCTTCTGGTGTCAATCTTCATCACGATGACCGTTCAAACCCGCGCCGACCGTACCGGAACCGGCCGTGGTGTAAAGCCTCGCCGCACTGCAGCTAGGCGTGCCGCGGCGGTTTCGCCGCTTCCTTCGGCACCTGCCCCGGCGCGGCCTCAAATCGGTTGGACACTCCGGCAGCGATGCGGTACGATCCTTCAAGATAGCGGTTTTTCTTCATCGTTTCAAGGGTTTGACGATGCAGGAGCATGAAGGTCGCCGGATCGCTCACAGACGGATCGGCGGGGTTCCTGTGGCGATCGTTTCCGACGCCGGCCTAGTGAATTGCATGGCGGACGACTGTCGCCGCAGGCGCGAAGGGGAACTGCCGCGCCCGATGACCGTTCTCGATTGCAACGGTCAGGCCCTGTCGATGTATGCCACCACTCCGGACTTCGCCGCCGCGCTCGATGCGGCTGACATCGTCCATGCCGACGGGCAGGTGATCGTCTGGCTGTCGCGGCTGCTCGGCGGGCCGCGGGTGCCGGAGCGCACCGCAACGACCGACTTCATCGGCAGCGCCGCGCGCCGCGCCGCCGCGGAGGGCTGGAGCTTCTACCTGCTCGGCGGCAGCGAGGAGATCAACCGCCGCTGCGCCGAGACGCTGCAGGAACGCAACCCCGGCCTCAGGATCGCGGGCCGGCGCAACGGCTACTTCGGGCCCGGCGAGGAGGCCGCGGTCGTCGCCGACATCCGGGCAAGCGGCGCGGACGTCGTCTGGATCGGCTTCGGCAAGCCGAAGGAGCAGGTCTTCGCGCTGGCCCATCGCGACGCGATGGCCGCGGCCTGGATCGTGACCTGCGGCGGCTGCTTTCACTTCGTCGTCGGCGACTATGCCCGCGCCCCGCGCTGGATGCAGCAGGCCGGCCTCGAATGGCTCCACCGCATGGCGACCGGGCCACGCTACCTGATCGGGCGCTACCTCGTCACCATCCCGCATGCGCTCTGGCTGGTGCTCATGCGCGACGTGCTCGGCCGCGGCGGCCGTCCGGCACGGTGAGCGGGCAGGGCGGGAGGCGGCAGGGCATGACCGGGGCCCCGAAGGTCGGTTTCATCGGCATCGGCGCGCAGAAATGCGCCACCTCGTGGCTGCACCACGTGCTGGCCCAGCATCCCGCGATCTTCGCCAGCGAGCCGAAGGAGCTGAACTACTTCACCGCCAACTACGACCGCGGCGCGCTCTGGTACGAGGCGCAGTTCGCCGCCGCCCCGCCGGGCGCGACCTGCGGCGAGGCGAGCCCGACCTACTTCTTCAGCGCCGACGCGCCGTCCCGCGCCTTCGGCTACAACCCCGCCCTCCGGCTGATCGCCGTGCTGCGCGACCCGGTGGCGCGCGCCTTCTCGAACCACCTCCACGAGATCCGCAAGGGCCACATTCCCGAGACCGTCCCGTTCGAGACCGCGCTGGCCGCCAACCCCGCCTATGTCGAGCAGGGCCGCTACGCCGCCAATCTCGGCCGCTGGCTGGCCGCGTTCCCGCGCGAGGCGCTTCTGGTGCTGATCGCCGAGGAGCTGCAGGACGATCCCGCGGCCGCCTACGAGGCGGTCTGCCGGCACCTGGGCGTTGCGCCCGGCGCCGCGCCCGCCGGCCTGCGCGAGCGCCGGCACGAGAGCGTGGCGAGCCACCTGCCGCGGCTCCAGCGCGGCCTGCGGCTGGCCGGC
>CAZYBG010000023.1:0-43016 GCA_964645155.1 uncultured Rhodobacterales bacterium
TTCTCGCGGTAGAAGATCAGCGGAAACTGCGTCTCGTCGCGGATCCCGAGCAGCACCAGCGCCGTCAGCCGCGCGGGATCGGTCCTGACGCCGCGCACGTCCACCCCCTCGCGCGCCAGCTCCTCGCGGATGAAGCGGCCCATATGCTCGTCGCCGACACGGGTGATCAGCGCCGAGCGCAGGCCCAGCCGCGCCGCGCCGGCCGCGATGTTGGTGGGCGAGCCGCCGAGATACTTCTCGAAGCTGCGCATGTCCTCCAGCCGGCCGCCGACCTGCGCGCCGTAGAGGTCCACCGAGGACCGGCCGATGGTGATGACGTCGAGCGGCTTCATCCTCTACCCCGCGATCTCCGCCAGTTTCACCGCGCGCCCCTCGGCCACCGACTTCAGCGCCGCATCGGCCAGCGCCAGCGCCATCAGCCCGTCGCGGCCGGTGGCGGGCGGCGGCGTGCCGTCGCGGACGGCAGCGACGAAGGCAGCGATCTCGGTGGCGTAGGCTGCGGTGTAGCGCGTCATGAAGAAGTTCAGCAGCGGCGGGCGGTGGTAGCCCGACGCATCGGCCAGCTCGATGTTCGCCTCGTGCATGTTGCGCGCCGACACCGCGCCCTCGGACCCGTGCGCCTCGACCCGCTGGTCGTAGCCATAGGCGGCGCGGCGCGAATTGGTGATCACGGCCTGCCGCCCCGAGGCGGTGCGCAGGATCACGTTGACGCTGTCGTAGTCGCCCGCCTTGCCGATGGCGGCATCGACCAGCACCGAGGCGGCCGCCTGCACCGTCTCGACCTCCTCGCCCAGAAGCCAACGTGCCATGTCGAAATCGTGGATCGTCATGTCGCGGAAGATGCCACCCGACCGCTCGATGTAGTCGAGGGGCGGCGGGCCGGGGTCGCGCGAGGTGATCGTCACCATTTCGACACGGCCGATGCGGCCCTCGTCGATGGCGGCCTTCAGCGCCATGAAGTCGGGGTCGAAGCGGCGGTTGAAGCCGACCATCAGCGTCGCGCCCTCGTCGGCGACGACCGTCAGGCAGGCCTGCACCCGCGCCACGTTCAGGTCGATCGGCTTCTCGCAGAACACCGCCTTGCCGCGCCGGGCGAAGCGCTCGATCAGGTCGGCATGGGTGTCGGTCGGCGTGCAGATCACCACCGCGTCGACATCGTCCGACCGCTCGATCTCGTCGATAGAGCGGATCGAGGCACCCCAGTCATGCGCGACCTGCTTGGCCGCCTCGGCCAGCGGGTCGGCGACGGCGACCAGCGTTGCGCCGTTCGCTGCCGCGATGGCCCGGGCGTGGACCTTGCCGATGCGGCCTGCACCTAGGATGCCGAAGCGAAGCGCCATGATGGTCCTTCCCGCGGGCGTTCGCCCGCATTGTGGGTTATTCCGGATAGGCTCCGGCGACGTTCTGGTCGAAGTCGATCAGCGCGCCCGTCATGACCCCCGACCGCGGACCGAGGAGATAGGCGGCGAGATGCGCCACCTGGGCAGGCTTGACCAGCATCCCGAACGGCTGCCGCGCCTCGGCCTCGGCCAGCCAGCCGTCGCCCGCGCCATGCCAGCGGCGCTGGGTCTCGTCCTCGCCCGGCGTGTCCATCCAGCCGCAGTTGATGCCGTTCACCCGGATGCGATGGCGGGCGAGCGCGTTCGCCGCGTTCTTCGTCACGTTCGCCAGCGCCGCCTTCGAGGCCGAATAGGGCGCGAGAAACGACTGCCCGGCATGGACGACCATCGACAGCACGTTGACGCAGGCCGCGTCGTGCCCGGCCTCGACCGCCCGCTGCGCGAGGCGCTGCAGCGCGAAGAACGGCCCGCGCGCGTTCACCGCCATGTGGCGGTCCCAGGCTTCGGGCGTCGCGTCGAGGATCGAGCCGCGGTCGGTCGAGGCGGCCGCATTGACGAGCGCGGTGACGCGACCGAAGGCCGCTGCCGCCGCGTCGATCAGCGCGCGCGCGTCGTCGACCCGCCCCATGTCGGCGCGCACGAAGCGCACCTCGGCCCCGGCCGAGGACAGCGCGCGCGCGGTGGCCGTACCCGCCTCGGCGCCGCGCCCGGCGATGACCACCCGGGCGCAGCCCTCGGCGATCAGCCGCTCCACGACGGCACGGCCGAGGCCCTGCGCGCCGCCGGTCACGACGGCGACGGTGTCGCGGTGCGGCAGGTCCTCAGGCAACGTCAGCCATCCCTTCCTGCGTCTTGGCGCCGGTGATGTAGGCGACGACCTCCTCGGGATGGGTTTCCGACTTGCGGAGGTTGGCCGCGATCCGGCCGCGCCGGAACACCACGATCCGGTCGACCAGGTCGAACACCTGCCGCATGTTGTGGCTGATCAGGATCAGCGGCTCGCCCTGCTCCTTCAGGGTGCGGATGATGTTCTCGACCTGCGCCGTCTCCTGCACGCCCAGCGCGGCGGTGGGTTCGTCCATGATCGTGAGCTTCGAATGGAACGTCGCCGTCCGCGCGATCGCCACGCACTGCCGCTGGCCGCCCGACATGTTGCGGATCGTCTGGTTCAGGTTCGGTATCTTGACGGCCGTCTTCTTCAGCCCGGCGATGGTCGCCTCGCGCATTCCCCGGTAGTCGAGGATAGAGAACGGCCCGAGGCGGAAACGGATCTTCTCGCGCCCCAGGAACAGGTTGTCCGGCACGTCGAGATCGTCGGCAAGCGCGAGGGTCTGGAACACCGTTTCGATCCCCGCCTCGCGCGCCTCGAGCGGGCCGGCGAAGCTCACCTCGCGGCCGTC
Source organism: uncultured Rhodobacterales bacterium (assembly GCA_964645155.1). GTDB lineage: Bacteria > Pseudomonadota > Alphaproteobacteria > Rhodobacterales > Rhodobacteraceae > CAZYBG01. Next base: position 2,741 of record CAZYBG010000023.1, read on the forward strand.
GAAGACGATGGTGCCGCGGGTGCGCTGCTCGACCGCCGTGATCTGGCGCACGAAGGTCGACTTTCCGGCGCCGTTGTCGCCCATGATCGCGACATGCTCGCCGCGGCGGACCTCGAAGTTCGCATCCTCGAGCGCGTGGACCCCACCGTAGTACTTGGTGAGGCCGATGGTCTGCAGAACGATGTCCGGCATGGTTGCCTCCCTCACGCCCGGGCAGCGGCGCGCCGCTGCCGCCACTGGTCGAGCACCACGGCGCCGACGATGATCGCGCCCTTCACCATCTCCTGGTAGTAGGCGTCGAGGCGCAGGAACGTGAAGCCCGAGATGATGACGCCGAAGATCAGCGCGCCGAGCACGGTCCCGAGAATCGAGCCGCGCCCGCCCGAGAGCGACACGCCCCCGATCACCGCCATCGCGATGGCGTCGAGCTCGTACATCACGCCCATTCCCGCCTGCGCAGTGAGGTTCTTGGCACTGAGCACGATGGCCGCGATCGCGGCGAGCATGCCGGCGATCGTGTAGACCAGCACCTTGTGGCGGGCGACCTTGATCCCCGACATCCGCGCCGCATCCTCGTTCGAGCCGATCGCGTAGGTGTGCTTGCCGTAGACCGTGTAGCGCAGGACGAAGTGGAACAGCACCGCGAGCGACACGAAGATCACGACCGGCGTCATGCCCTGGCCGATTGCGGCGTAGCCTTCGGTCGGAAACGAGATCGGGTTGCCGTTCGACCACCATTTCGCCAGCCCGCGCGCGGACACCATCATGCCCAGCGTCGCGATGAACGGCGGGATCCTCGTATAGGCGATGAGAGAGCCGTTGATCAGGCCGGCGATCAGGCCGCAGCCGAGGCCGACGACGATCGGCGCCAGCACGGGCAGGTCCATCGCCCAGTCGCCGAAGATCGCCTTGGGGTTCGGGTTGCCGTTGACCATCGCGGTCTGCGCGAAGCTCATCACGATCATCGCCGTCGCACCGACGACCGAGCCCGACGAGAGGTCGATCCCGCCCGAGATAATCACCTGCGTCACGCCGATCGCGATGATCCCGATGATCGAGACCTGCAGGATGATGATGTTGAGCCGCGCCCAGTTGAAGATCGCATCGACGTTGTCGCGCGTGTTGAACAGGAAGCTGTCGTTCACGACGAGCCAGCCCAGGAGCTCGAACGCGACCACGATGAGGACCAGTGCGCCGAGGACGTTGAGCTCCGGCGGGCGGCTTCGCCTGCGGGGGTCGTATTTCAGGCCGCCGACGCCGTGTGCCACCTCGGTCATGGATCGTCCTCCCTCGACGTCTCGCCCGACGAGCGGGCGGGGGGGCGGCGCGGGCCGGCGCCGCTCCCCTGGTCAGATGACGGTCGGCGGCCTCAGTTCTTCGACAGGTAGTTGTCGATGTTGGCCGGCGTCACCAGCTCGAACGGGATGTAGACCTTCTGGTCCACCGCCTCGCCCCGCGCCAGCTTGACCGCCGCGTCGAGCGACCCCTGCCCCTGGCCTGCCGCGTTCTGGAACACCGTGACGTCGAGATCGCCCGCCTGCATCGCGGCCAGCGCATCCTGCGTGGCGTCGATGCCGCCGACGACCACCGTGCCCATGTCGAGACCGGCGGCCTTCATTGCCTGGATCGCGCCGATCGCCATTTCGTCGTTGTTCGAGATCACGCCGTCGAACGCCGCGCCGGTCGACAGCCAGTTGGTCATCAGGTTCTGGGCCTGGTCGCGCGACCAGTTGGCCGTCTGCTCGTCGATGATGTTGAGCGTGACCTCGCACTGGCCGTTCGCGATCACGTCCTTGATGTCCTGCGTGCGCTGGATCGCGGCCTGGTTCGACAGCTCGCCCATCAGCACGTAGACATTGGCCTCGGTCTTGCCCTGCTCCTTGAACAGCCGGCAGACCTCGATTGTCTCGAGCGTGCCCGACTCGACCTCGTTCGATGCGACGAAGGCCTGGTTGTCGGGAAGCTGATCGACGTTGATCGGCTGGCGGTTGACGTAGACGAGCGGCACGCCCGCGGCGGCGGCGGCATCCGACATCGCCTGGGTGGCCGAGGTGTCGACCGGGTTGACGATGATCGCGTCGACGCCCGAGGCGATGAAGTTGTTGATCTGGTCGAGCTGCTTGGCAACGTCGTTCTGCGCATCCTCGATCTGCACGTCGTGGCCCTGCTCGGTGGCATAGGCCTCGATGCCGTTCCTGAGGACGGTCAGGAAGTTGTCGTCGAACAGCGCCATCGAGACGCCGACGGTTTCGGCCATCGCCGTGGTGCCGAGCAGCGACGCGAAGCCCGTCACCAAAAGGGTCTTCTTCATGGTCTTCCTCCCAAGCGGGTGTCCGGCACACCCTTTCCATTCATTGAGCCGGAAGCCCCAGCGGGCGTTCATCGCGCGTCAGGCCGCCTTGTCGGCCAGACGGGATCGGATGAAGTCGAACGACAGGGCGATGTCGCGCCCGGGGTCCGGCAAGGCGTGGACCCCGGGCGCGAAGGCCTCGAACGACACCGGGCCGCGGTAGCCGGCGGCCTCGAGCGCCGCGAGCTGCGCGACATTGCCGAGCCGGTCCGCGCCATCGACCAGCACCCTGTGGGCGTCGGTCATCTCGGCGACGGCCACCTCGGCGTCGACGACGCCCGAGACATGGACGATGCCGGTATGGTCTGCGAAGAGCGGCCCGCCGCCGGCGAGCGTGTGGTGGAACGTGTCGTGCACCAGCCGGAACCGGCCCGTCGCCCCCAGCGCCTCGATCGCCTCGACCGCCTCCTGCTTGTGGCGGAGCGCGCAGATCGCAAAGCCGAGCGGCTCGACCAGGCCGACAAGCCCGTGATCCTCGAGCATCGGGCGAAGCTCCTTCAGCGCGACGCGCAGGTTCGCCTGCCGCTCGCCGTTGCCCATGCCCTGCCCGTCGTTGCGGGGGATCAGGCTCACCGCCTCGGCGCCCGCATCGCTCGCGATCCGGATCAGCGCGAGCGCTTCGGCGGCCTTGTCGCGCGACCAGTCGTTGAACCGCTTGACCTCGGCCACCGCCAGAAGGCGCAGCCCGCTGGCCATCGCCTTCTCGCCCGCCTCCGCGGGCTCCATGCCGTCGAACAGCGCCTGCGGCAGGTCGTTGCGCACCTCGACCCCGACGCAGCCGAGCCGCGTCGCGGTATCGAGAAGCGCGGCGTAGCTCAGGCGCGCCACGGTCATGTGGTTCAGTGCGACAGACAGCATCCGACGGTCTCCTCCCCGGGGCGCCGTGCACCATGCCGGTCCGCAAGGAGCCGGCCGCTGCTGGTGCCGACAGTGCGGGGCGGGAGTCGGGCGCGTCAATCCGAGTCGGCAGCGAATCCCTCATTCCTGCGATGTTCGGCATCAGCAGGATGACGTCTTTTCGTCATCTAGACGGATTCGAGAGTGAACAGGTCCGGCTGCAGGAAATGCTGCCCGGCGAGCTGCGAAAGCCCGTCGCGGACCGCGGCCGCCATCAGCGCGACGAGATCGGTGCAGAGGCGCGACAGCGGCGTCGAGATCACCAGCACGACATGGCGGTCGAGAAGCGCCGCGCGGGACTCCGGCGTGAGCTCGTTCACCACCAGCGCCACATCGCCGGGCTGCCGCGCCTCGCGCAGGGCGACGATCGCGCCCTCCATCCCGCCGCCGGCGCAGTAGATGCCGCGCAGGTCGGGATGGCGGGCCAGAAGATCAAGCGTCGCCTCGTAGGTCAGCTGCCGCGTCTCCAGGTTGACGAGCGTGTCGAGCACGGTGAACTGCGGCGCGTACTCGCGGAAGTAGCTGCGGAACCCCGTCTCGCGCAGCTCGTGCCCGTGCCAGCGATAGCCGCCCACGAAGACGGCGGTCTTTCCCGGCCGGTGCACGGCGGTCGCGATCATCGCCGCGGCGATGCGGCCGACCTTGAGGTTGTTGAGGCCGACATAGCTCTGCCGGATGCCCTGCGCGAAGTCGTTGAGCAGCGCGTAGCAGGGCACGCCGCCGGCCTGCAGCGTCTGCACGGCCTCGGTCACCTCGTGGTGAGTGACGGCCGTGGCGGCGACGGCATCGACCCGCCCGGCGAGGCCGGTCATCAGCCGGGCGAATTCCGACGGCGCCTGCGAGGCGGAGAATTCCAGCACCACCTCGCCGCGGATGCCCGGCGCCGCACGGACCGCCTTCTCGATCTCGGCCGCGAAGTTCTGGTAGAAGGCCTGCCGCTCCTTGTGGAGGACGAAGCCGAAGCGCATCCGAGGAAGCTCCGACTGGATGCGCTGCTCGATCAGCGCGGCGGCGTGATAGCCGATGCGGTGCGCCGCTTCGAAGACCCGCCGCGCCGTCGTCTCGCGCACCCGCTCGCGCCCGTTCAGGACGCGGTCGACTGTCGCCACGCTGACCCCGGCCTCGCGGGCGACATCGGTTATCGTCGGTCGGTTCGCCATCCGCGCGTTCCCCGATGCAATCACATCATTCCTGATGTGCATTCTTGACGTGTTTTGAGTGAATTCCCAGCCCGGCTGTAGGCCAGCGCCGGAATCACCCGTATCGTCCGCCCCTGACACTGATCGTACCGATCGCGCCGGGGGACGACATGGCGAGACGCGACTACAGCCTTCTGGGCGCAGATGCCCGCCGCGCCGTCGACTCTGGCCTGGCGGCGGCCGAGTGGTATCACAGCGACATCTCCCGCAAGGAGATGAAGGAGCTGATGCAACGGACCGACCGGCCCGCGATCCGCGACACGATCATCTGGCTCGGCGCCATGGTCGTGCTGGCGGCGGCCGGCATCGTGCTCTGGCCATCGTGGTGGTCTGCGCCGTTCTGGCTCGGCTACGGCGTGCTCTATGGCTCGGCGACGGATTCGCGGTGGCACGAATGCGGGCACGGCACCGCGTTCCGCACGCCGTGGATGAATACCGTGGTCTACCACATCGCCTCTTTCATGATCGTCCGGAACCCGGTGACCTGGCGCTGGAGCCATGCCCGCCATCATACCGACACGGTCGTCGTCGGCCGCGACCCCGAGATCGCCGTGATGCGCCCGCCCGCGCTTGCCCGGCTGATCGCCAACCTGTTCGGCCTCGTCGATGGCTGGAACGGCTGGGGCCGGATGCTGCTCAACGCCGGCGGCCGGCTCGACCCCGAGGAGGCGACCTACATCCCCGACAGCGAAAAGCCGAAGGTCGTCGTCGTCGCCCGGGCCTGGGTGGCGATCTACGCCGCCACGATCGCGCTCGCGGTCTGGACCGGCTCGATCCTGCCGCTCATGGTGATCGGGCTGCCCCGGCTCTACGGCGCATGGCACCACGTGATGACCGGGCTCCTCCAGCATGGCGGGCTGGCCGACAACGTCATCGACCACCGGCTGAACAGCCGGACCGTCCACATGAACCCGGTCAGCCGGTTCATCTACTGGAACATGAACTACCACGTCGAACACCACATGTTCCCGATGGTGCCCTACCACCGGCTGCCCGACCTGCACGAGCGGATCAGGCACGACCTGCCCGCCCCGAGCCCGTCAATCTGGGCGGCCTACCGGGAGATGCTGCCGGTGCTGCTGCGCCAGCTGCGCAACGACGATGTCTTCCTCCGCCGCGACCTGCCGCCCACCGCCAGGCCGTACCGCGAGGATCTCCACGCCGATGCGCTCGGGCGCACGGTCGCCGCCCAGTAGTGCCGCAGAATCCAATGGAGGACGGGATGAGCCAGTGGGTCGAGGCCTGCGCAACTGACGAGATCGACGAGGAGGACGTGATGCGCTGGGATCACGGCGGGCGCACCTTCGCGCTCTACCACAGCCCGGAGGGCACATTCTTCTGCACCGACGGGCTCTGCACGCACGAGCAGGTGCACCTCGCCGGCGGTCTCGTCATGGACCATGTGATCGAGTGCCCGAAGCACAACGGCCAGTTCGACTACCGGACCGGCGAGGCGAAGCGCGCCCCGGTCTGCGTCAACCTCGCCACCTATCCGGTGAAGGTCGAGGGCGGGCGCGTCTTCGTGCAGGTGGGCTGATGGCCTTCGCGCCCTCGACGCGCCATACCGTGGCGGGGCTTCTCGGCAACCGCGGCCGGCACACCTGTGCCATGCTCCGCGTCGAGACCCTGGACGAGGCCGCGGCCGCCGAGGCGGCGGGGGTCGAGATGCTCTCGGTCCCGCCCGCGATGATCCTTGACCGCCGCTTCCGCGAGGTGGCGCCCGAGGCCTTCGCCATCCCCGGCGACAACTTCTACGAGATCGGCGGCACCGATGCCTTCATGAAGTGGGCGTTCCCTCTGGTGAAGCATGGCGCCGACGCGGTCTACTGTTCCGGCGCGCTCGCGACGGTGCGCGCGCTGGCCGACCACGGCATCCCGGTCTGCGGGCATGTCGGGCTGATCCCGTCCAAGCGCACCTGGACCGGCGGGTTCCGCGCCGTCGGCAAGACCCTCGACACCGCGCAGCGCGTGTGGGAGCAGGTGCGCGCGCTCGAGGACGCCGGCGCCTTCGCGGCCGAGATCGAGGTCGTGCCGCACCAGATCACCGCCGCGATCGCCGAGCGGACCTCGCTCTTCCTGATCTCGATGGGCGGCGGCGCCGGACACGCCCAGTACCTGTTCAGCGAGGATGTGCTGGGCCAGAACCGGGGCCATGTGCCGCGCCACGCCAAGGTCTATGCCGACTTCGCGTCCGAGCAAGACCGGCTGCAGGTCCTGCGCATCCAGGCGATGGCAGCCTTCGCCGCCGATGTGCATGGCGGGACCTATCCCTCTCCCGCCTATCTCGTCGAAGCCGGGGCCGAGGTGGCCGCGGCCTTCCGCGACTGGCTTTCGACCAACGGGTGATCCATGGCCGCACTCGGCATCGGACTGATCGGCACCGGCTTCATGGGCAAGGCCCATGCGCTGGCCTGGCGGCAGGCGCGGGCGGTCCTGGGCGACCTGCCCGCCGTGCGGCTCGCGCTGCTCTGCGACACGCCCCGGGACAAGGCCGGGGCGATGGCCGACCAGTTCGGCTTTGCCCGCGCCACCGACGACTGGCGCGCCCTGATCGGCGACCCGGAGGTCGACGTGGTGTCGATCACCACGCCGAACAACCTCCACCGCGAGATGGCGGTCGCCGCGCTGCAGGCCGGCAAGCACGTCTGGTGCGAGAAGCCGATGGCGCTGACGTTCGCCGATGCCGAGGACATGGCCCGCGCCGCCGCCGCGGCGGGCCGGGTCACGATGGTCGGCTACAACTACATCCGCAACCCGGCGTTCCGGCACGCGCAGCGGCTGGTGGCCGAGGGGCGGATCGGCCGGCCGGTCCATTTCCGCGGCTGGGTCGACGAGGACTACCAGGCCGATGGCGGGTTGCCCTGGACCTGGCGGGCGCGCAAGGCCGATGCCGGCCTTGGCGCGCTCGGCGATCTCGGCTGCCACCTCGTCTCGATGATGCAGGGGCTGATGGGCCCGGTGACGCAGCTGGTCGCCGACACGCAGGTCATCCACGCGACGCGCCCGCTGCCCGAAGGCGGCCGCGCGCCGGTCGAGAACGAGGATGCCGCGACCGCGCTCCTGCGGTTCGCCAGCGGCGCGGCAGGGTCGATTGCCACCTCGCGCAGCGCCTGGGGCCGCAAGAACCGCCTCGACTGGGAGGTGCACGGCACCACGGGCACGATTGCCTTCGCGCAGGAGCGGATGAACGAGCTGCAGCTCTACGTCGACGAAGGCGACAGGGCCGAGCAGGGGTTCCGCACCATCCTCACCGGCCCGGCGCATCCGCCCTTCGGGCAGTTCGTGCCGGCACCGGGGCACCAGCTCGGCTTTCTCGACCTGAAGGTCATCGAGGCCGCGGACCTCCTGCGCGCCATCGCCGGCGGCCCGCCCGCGCACCCCGATTTCGCGGCGTCCCTTGGCTTTGAACGGGTGATCCACGCCATCGACGCCTCGGCCCGGAGAGGCGGGTGGGTGGAGATCGAGGGCTGACGGCCCGGCGGCCCTAGTCGCCGAAGATCACCGGGTCGGGGATGATGATGCGTTCGTCGCCGATCACAATCGTGGTGCGGTCGCCCTCGCGCAGCGCGCGCAGTTCGGCATCGCCGTCCGCCTCGCCGCGTTCGAAGCCGGTCGGGTCGCCCCGTTCGAACCGGATGACGCGGCTGCCGCCGCTCGGCCAGAAGACGGTGACGGTGCCGCTGCCGTCACCGGCACGCACCACGCCGAACTCGCAGATCTCGCCCGGTGCCTCGGCCCGGCGCGCGCAGTCGACAAGGCCCATGTCGTCGAACGGCGTCCCCGGAACCGGCACGTCGATCGCTGCGGCGCCGTCGCCGGCCGCAGGCTCGACGCCCGGCCGGGGCAGGTCCGCACTCGCCAGGAACTCGGCCGCGGCCCAGCCCACGACCGTTCTTTCGCCCTCGGTCTCGACCTGGCACCAGCGGCGCCCCTCGCTCTCCCGGCAGCCGCGGTTGCGCAGCGCCGTGCCGTCGGCCACCCCGATGACGATGGGTGCGGCCGCCGACGGCTCGACCCGGATGTTCAGCGTCCCGTCGGGGTCGCCAAGCGCGGCCGCCCAGCGCGCCGGCTCGCCGGCCGGTGCCGCGGATGCGTCGGGCGTCACCGGCTCCTGCGCCGGTGCCGGTGCCGGTGCCGCGGCCGCCCAGAACAGGAAGGCGAGCGTGGTGTAGGTAGGATGTCGCACCATGGTCCCCTGGGGTCCCCCGCCGGCCCCGCGTGGCTGCGTCGCACCGACCGCGCGGCGGCCTTCGCTCCGGGAGATACCGGGCGCCCGACAGCGCTGCAAACGGAATCGCGCCGCTCGGGGGCAAGGCGCGGCACCCACCCTTCCAGCCCGCCCGCGTTTGGACTACGAGCGGTCGCACGCGCAATGACGCCGCCCCCGAACCCACGGAGCGCAGATGCCCAGGGCAGCCGCCGAGCCCCAGACGACCGCGCCGCCGCGGCTTGCCACGCTCGATATCGCACGGACCCTGGCGCTCGCCGCGATGGTCGTCTTCCACACGGCGCGCGACCTCGAGATGTTCGCCCTGGTGCCGCCCGGCATGACGCTCGGCGGCGGCTGGGCGCTGTTCGCGCGGCTTATCGCGGGCAGCTTCCTGTTCCTCGCCGGCGTCAGCCTCTACCTCGCGCATGGCCGCGGCATCCGCTGGCGCGCGTTCCTGTGGCGGGCCTGCGTGCTCGCGGCAGCGGCGCTTGCGGTCACCTTGGCGACCCGCATCGCCATGCCCGATGCGTTCATCTTCTTCGGCATCCTGCATTCGATCCTGGTCTGCACGACCATCGGGCTGGTGTTCCTGCGGCTGCCGGCGGCGCTGACGCTGGCCGCCGCGGTCGCCGTCGTCGTGGCGGCCGGGCTTGTGCGCGCGCCCGCCTTCGACGCGCCGTGGCTGCTCTGGACCGGCCTTGGCACCATCATGCCGCGCACGCTCGACTACGAGCCGGTGTTTCCCTGGCTCGCGCCCTGCCTTGCCGGCATCGCGGCGGCGCGGATCGCGACGCGGGCCGGCCTTGCGGGCCGCCTGCAGCGGGCCGAGCCGTCCGGCCGCTGGATCAGGCTGCTTGCCTGGCCGGGGCGGCACAGCCTCGCCGTCTACCTGGTCCACCAGCCGATCCTGATCGGGCTGATCTGGCTCGGCACCCGGCTGTCCTGACCGCGCGGGCCGGCGCCGCACCTCGGCGGCACCGGCCGGTCGCGCCGAAGGGTCACTCGGTGGTCGAGATCCGGCCTTCGGTGAAGGGCTCGTAGGGCGCGTTGGCCGCCATGTACTCCGCCGTCACGTCGGCGAGGTCGGGCCCGAAATCGTAGGCGTTCTCGGCGTCCACGAACATGTCGTAGCCGTCGCCGCCGTTCCGGATGTAGTTGTTCGACACGACGCCATAGGTCGCGGCCGGGTCGATCGGCCCCCAGGACTCGCCCTCCTGCACCTCGACCGACACGATCCGGCTGCCCGGCTCGGCCGAGGGATTCCAGACGTAGCGCAGGCCGGCGACCTGCGGGAAGCGGCCCGCCCCCTCCTCGACCTGGCCGACACCGTTCTCGAGCGCCTCGACGATCGCCTCTCCCGTCACCTGAAAGGTCGACAGCGTGTTCTGGAACGGCAGCACCGTGAGCACCTCGCCGTAGGTCACGGTGCCCGCGTCGATCGACGCCCGCAGGCCGCCGCCGTTCTGGATCGCGATCTGGATGCCCTGGTCGCGCACGCGGTCAAGCATTGCGTCGGCCACCAGGTTGCCCATCGCGCACTCCTCGACCCGGCAGACCTCGCGCGAGCCCTCGATCGCGGCGGCGGCCTCGGCGACCTCGCGCGACTTCAGCTCCTCGATCGGCCCGGCCAGTTCCTGCACGCGGGCGAGGATCTCGGCATCCGGCTCGACCGACGCGTCGAGGAGGATCGTGTCGCCGCTGGCATAGGCAAGGCTGCCGTCGTCGTCGAAGGTCAGCGTCAGGTGGCCGAGATACTTGGAATAGGCATAGGCCTGGACGATCGGCACCAGCGTCCCGTCCTCCCGGCTGGCCCAGGTCGGGTAGGCGCCGGTGCGCTCGGGATCGGAGGCCGACAGGTAGGTGTGGCTGTGGCCGCCGACCACCGCGTCGATTCCCGGCACGGCCTCGGCGATCTCGACATCCCGGGAAAGCCCGACATGTGTCAGCGCGATGATCTTCGTCACGCCCTCCGCCTCCAGCGTCGCCACGTCGGCGGCAAGGCTTTCGATCTCGTCCTGGAAGATCACGTTCGGCCCGGGCGAGGAGGTCTCGACCGTGTCGGTGGCAAGCGCCGAGATGATGCCGATCCGCTCGCCCCCCACGTCCAGCACGACGTGGTTCTGCACCTTGCCGGCCAGCACGTTCGACTGGCTGACGTCGATGTTGCCCGAGATCACCGGGAACTCCACCCGGTCGATGAACTCCGCCAGCCCCTCCGGCCCGTCGTCGAACTCGTGGTTGCCGACCGCCATGGCATCGAAGCCGATCCGCTCCATCATCTCAGCCTCGACCTCGCCCTTGTAGGTCGTGTACATCAGCGAGCCCTGGAACTGGTCGCCTGCATCCAGCACGACCACGTTGCCGCCCTCGGCCGCGATCCGGTCGCGCAGCTCGGCGATCTTGGTGGCCAGACGCGCCACGCCGCCAAAGCATTCGCCCGCCGTCTCGCCCTCCGCGTCGCAGGTCGAATCCGATCCGGTGATCGATTCGATGCGGCTGTGCAGGTCGTTGATGTGCAGGATGTGCAGCGTGTACTCGGCACTCGCGGCACCGGCGGAAAGCGCCAGCGCGGCGCCGCCCGAGAGAAGACGTGCGATCATGATCCTTGGCCCCCGGTTGGTGATCTGGCGCGAAGATTGGCGGCGCGGGGCGTCCGAGTCAAAGCCCCAGTGGCCTGCTTGACGGAACGGCGGCCGCGATGCATGAGAGCGCCGATGCTGGTCTTCAAGATCTTCCGGCGACCCGAATGGGATGCGTTCCGCGCCGCGGGCGAAACCGCCGGCGCACCCGTCGACCTGGCCGACGGCTACATCCATCTCTCGACGCCCGAGCAGGTGGCAGAAACCGCCGCGCGGCACTTCGCCGCCGAGAGCGACCTCGTCCTCGTCGCGGTCGATCCGGGACGGCTCGGCCCGGCCCTGAAATGGGAGCCGTCCCGCGGCGGGGCGCTGTTTCCGCACCTCTACCGGCCGCTGAAGCTGCGCGACGTCGTATGGGACAAGTCGCTGCCGCTCGGCGCGACCGGCCACATCTTCCCCGAGGGCGTGGTTTGAGCCTGGCCGAGCGGGCCGGCCTCGGCCTCCTGCGGCGGATCGACCCCGAAACGGCGCATGGCCTCGCCCTGCGCGGCCTCAGGCTCGGCCTGGTGCCCCTGCCGGGGCCGGTGACGACGCCGCGCCTCGCCACCTCGCTCGGCGGGCTCGCGCTGCCGAACCCGGTCGGGCTTGCGGCCGGGTTCGACAAGAACGCCGTCGCCCTTGGCCCGCTGATGCGCGCGGGCTTCGGCTTTCTCGAGGTCGGCGCCGCGACGCCCCGGCCGCAGCCCGGCAATCCGCGGCCGCGGCTGTTCCGCCTCGCCGAAGACCGCGCCGCGATCAACCGCTTCGGCTTCAACAACGACGGAATGGCGGCGATCGCGGCCCGCCTCGCCGCGCGGCCGGCAGGCATTCCGGTCGGCCTGAACCTAGGCGCGAACAAGGATTCGGAGGATCGCGCCGGCGACTTCGCCCGCGTTCTCGTCGCCTGCGGGCCGTTCGCCGACTTCGCCACCGTCAACATCTCGTCGCCCAATACCGAACGGCTGCGCGCGCTGCAGGGCCGGGCGGCGCTGGCCGCGCTGCTGGCCGGGGTGACCTCGGCGCGGGATGCCCTGGCGGTCAGGCTGCCGGTGTTCCTCAAGATCGCGCCCGACCTGTCCGCGGCCGAGCTCGAGGACGTGGCCGAGGTCGCGCTTGCCAGCGGCATCGACGGGATCGTCGCCACCAACACCACGCTGGCACGCGAGGGGCTGCGCAGCGCCCGTCGGGGCGAGGCCGGGGGGCTTTCGGGCGCCCCGCTCTTCGGGCCCTCCACCCGCGTTCTCGCGCGGCTCTCGCAGCTCACAGGCGGGCGCCTGCCGCTCGTCGGCGTCGGCGGCGTCGGCTCGGCCGAGGACGCCTACGAGAAGATCCGCGCCGGTGCCAGCGCGGTCCAGCTCTACACCGCGATGGTCTACCACGGGCCGTCGCTGGTGCCGCGCATCGCCCACGGCCTCGACGCGCTGCTCCGTCGCGACGGCTTTGCCAGCCTCGCCGAGGCGGTCGGAACCGGCCGCGACCGCTGGCTCTGACCGGCGCCCGTCAGGCGGCGATCAGCCCCATGCTCTCGAGCTTCAGCAGGACCTGCTGCGCGCAGTAGTCGACATCCGTGCCCTCGGTATCGACGCGCAGCTCGGGGTTCTCAGGCGCCTCATAGGGGTCCGAGATGCCGGTGAACTCCTTGATCTTGCCCTCGCGCGCCAGCTTGTAGAGGCCCTTGCGGTCACGCCGCTCGCATTCCTCGATGCTGGTCGCCACATGCACCTCGACGAAGGCGCCGAAGGCCTCGACCATCTCGCGCACGGCGCGGCGTGTCGCGGTATAGGGCGCGATCGGCGCGCAGATCGCGATGCCCCCGTTCTTGGTGATCTCCGAGGCGACATAGCCGATCCGGCGGATGTTGATGTCGCGATGCTCCTTGCTGAAGCCCAGTTCCGAGGACAGGTGCTTCCGGACCACGTCGCCGTCGAGCAGCGTCACCGGCCGGCCGCCCATCTCCATCAGCTTGACCATCATCGCGTTGGCGATGGTGGACTTGCCCGAGCCGGAAAGCCCGGTGAAGAACACGGTGAAGCCCTGCCGCGAGCGCGGCGGCGAGGTGCGGCGCAGTTCCTTGACCACTTCGGGGAACGAGAACCAGTCGGGGATCTCGAGCCCCTCGCGCAGCCGGCGGCGCAGTTCGGTGCCCGAGATGTCGAGGATCGTCGCGCCCTCCTCGACCTCGTCGCGCGGCTCGTACTGCGCGCGCTCCTGCACGAAGACCATCTGCTTGAAGTCGACCATCTCGAGGCCGATCTCGGCCTGGTGCTCGCGCACCAGCTCCTGCGCGGCATAGGGGTCGTAGAAGTCGCGGCCCTGGCTGTTCTTGCCGGGGCCGGCATGGTCGCGGCCGACGATCATGTGGGTGCAGCCGTGGTTGCGCCGGATCAGCGCGTGCCAGACCGCTTCGCGCGGGCCGGCCATCCGCATCGCGAGGTTCAGCAGCGACAGGTGCGTGGTGGCGGCCGGATACTTGTCGAGCACCGCCTCGTAGCAGCGCACGCGGGTGAAGTGATCGACATCGCCCGGCTTCGTCATGCCGACCACCGGGTGGATCAGCAGGTTCGCCTGCGCCTCCTTGGCGGCGCGGAACGTCAGCTCCTGATGCGCGCGGTGCAGCGGGTTGCGGGTCTGGAACGCGACGATGCGGCGCCAGCCGAGCTTGCGGAAATAGGCGCGCAGCTCGTTCGGCGTGTCGCGGCGGGCGCGGAAATCGTAGTGCACCGGCTGCTGGATGCCGGTGATCGGGCCGCCCAGGTAGACCGGACCGGCGACGTTGTGCAGGTAGTTCACCGCCGGATGGGCTAGATCGTCGGCGCCGAAGACCATCTCGGCCTCGCGCGCCTTGTTCGGCACCCACTTGTCGGTGATCGAGAGAATCGCGAGGATCACGCCCTCGGGGTCGCGCAAGGCGATGTCCTGCCCCGGCTCGACGGTCTCGGCGAATTTCTCCGACACGTCGAGCGTCACCGGAATCGGCCAGAGCGCGCCGTCGCTCGTGCGCATCCGCTCCACGACCCCGTCATAGTCGGCCTCGGTCTGGAAGCCCTTGAGCGGATGGAAACCGCCGTTCATCAGAAGCTCGAGATCGCAGGTCTGCCTCTGGCTCAGGTCCCACGAGGGCAGCTCGGCCGCCTCGACCTTCAGCTTCTGGGCACTCTCGTAGGAAACATAAAGCTCCGGGATCGGGGCAAGGTTCGGAAGGGACATCGTCACTCTCAATCGATTTCGGGCAGATCGCCGCGCCGCATTACGCAGAGGCAGAGCAGGATTTCAAGCGCAACCCCGCCAAGCAGCGGCGGAATCCGCGACCCTCGGGCGGCACCGGCCCGGCGACGGAAACAGTCTAGCCTGCGAGCGAGGTCTGGTTCGCGGCGCGCACCCGGGCCGCGGCGTCGTCATAGAGGAACGGCAGGAACGCATAGCGCCGGCCCCGCGTCACCCGCGACACCGCATGCAGGAGCGAGCAGGAAAACACCACCGCCCCGCCGGCCGGCGCCTTGAACGTCCGCGGCCCGTATTCCGGAAACCCCACCTCGCCGCCCTCGAAGTCGTCGTTGAGGTTGACCGACACGGCGAAGCGGCGGTGCGCGGTCCCCGGTGTCGTGTTGTCGCGGTGCGGCGCGAAGTGCCCGCCCTCGTCGGCGGCATAGCAACCGACGATGTAGCGTTCCATCCGCGTGGCGTGAAACTGGTGCACCTTGGCGATCTCGGGCACCACGCGGCGGACAATGCGGCCCTGGATGGTGCGGATCAGCGCCTCGTCGGTGACGATCGCGTCGCGGCGGCTCTTCTGGCGCGTGTCGTGGACGCCCACGGTCTTGTCCCCGTCGCTGCGCATCACGCCGGACACCTCGCCTCCGGTCTGGTCGTAGAGCGCGATCAGCCGGCCGCAGAGCTCGGGCTCGAACACCCGCGGCAGGAACAGGATCGGCGCCTGCAGTTCGATGCCGCCGAACCGGGCCGGCGGCGGCAGACGGTCGAGGCGCGACAGCAGCCCTCCGATCCCGGCATCGGCGCCGGTCACCGGCGCCGCGTCGATGACGCGCAGCGTCGGGTCGATCAGCACCCAGAGCCGCCCGTACTCGCCGGTGCCGTCGGCCGACACGCCGTAAAGGCGGCCGACGCTCCGGTCAGCGTCCCAGAAGTACCGGTAGCCCGGAATCCTGGCCTGCAGCCGCCCTTCCGCCTCGTCCGCGGGGTCGGCCGTCACGCCGAAGAAGCTCGCGACGCCGTCGTCGAACAGGTCCGGCCGCGCGACGATCTGGTCGAGCGCGCGCCGCGCCAGCGCGTCGGTGGACGAGGGAAAGAACAGGAGCACCAGATACCGGCCCGCCGCCGAATCGAAGCTGAAGCGCGGCGCGGTGGAGCTGCGCTGGGTGAAATGCGGCGCCGGATCGCCCGGCGCGATGGCAGCCATGCCCGTCATCCGCCGGTGACGGAAGGCCGCGCCATCGCGGCCAGGCGGAACACGGCCCCGCCGCCGGCGCTATTCCGCGGCATCGGCGGGTGCCGCGTAGACGCCGATCGCCCTCGGCTCCTCGCCGGCCTGCGCGGCGAGCCAGCGCTCGGCCTCGAGGGCGGCCATGCAGCCCATCCCGGCCGAGGTGACCGCCTGGCGATAGACGTGGTCGGTGATGTCGCCCGCGGCGAAGACCCCGGGCACCGACGTCTCGGTGGTGCCGGGCTTCACCACGACGTAGCCGCCGTGATGCGTGGCAAGCTGGTCCCTGACCAGTTCCGACGCCGGGGCATGGCCGATGGCGACGAAGAAGCCCTGCGCCGGCACCTCTCGCGTCTGGCCGGTCTGAACATGCCGGATTCGGACGCCGGTGACGCCCGCGCCGCCCGGCTCGCCCAGAACCTCGTCGACGGTGTGGTTCCAGATCACCTCGATCTTGGGGTGCTTGAACAGCCGGTCCTGCATGATCTTCTCGGCGCGCAGGCTGTCGCGGCGGTGCACCAGCGTGACCTTCGACGCGAAGTTGGTGAGAAACAGCGCCTCCTCGACCGCGGTGTTGCCGCCGCCGATCACCGCGATCTCCTTGCCGCGGTAGAAGAAGCCGTCGCAGGTGGCGCAGGCCGAGACACCGAAGCCCTTCAGCCGTTCCTCGCTCTCGATCCCGAGCCACTTGGCCTGCGCCCCGGTGGCGAGGATCACCGCGTCGGCGGTGTAGGTCGTGCCGCCGTCGCCCTCGGCCACGAACGGCCGGCGCGACAGGTCGAGCCGCGCGATGTAGTCGCCGACGATCTCGGTGCCCATGGCGCGGGCATGATCCTCCATCCGCACCATCAGGTCCGGCCCCATCACATGGGTGTCGCCCGGCCAGTTCTCGACCTCGGTCGTGGTGGTGAGCTGCCCGCCCGGCTGGATACCCTGGATCAGGAGCGGCGCGAGCATCGCGCGCGCGGCATAGATCGCGGCGGTGTAGCCCGCGGGCCCGGAGCCGATGATCAGAACCTTCGTGTGCCGCGTCGTGCCCATCGCTTCGCCCCTGCCCTGCCGGATAGTCCCGATATAATCCGCCCGATCTTCGCGCGAAAGCCCTGCAAGGCGGCCATGCAGGTACCGAAAATTGCGCGAATACGAAACTTTATTGCGCAAAATCTCCTGATCCCGTAAGGTTCGGCAACATCAGGGGGTAGGGATGCCGGGATCGAAACTCGACGAGATCGACCGCAGGATTCTGGCGGAGCTTCAGGCCGACGGACGGATGACGAATGTCGAGCTTGCCCGCCGGGTCGGCATATCGGCACCGCCCTGCCTCCGCCGCGTGCGGACGCTGGAGGAACAGGGCTTTATCCGCGGCTACCACGCCGATATCGACCCGAGGGAACTCGGCTTCGAGGTGCAGGTCTTCGCCATGGTCGGGCTCGACAACCAGTCGGAGGCGGCGCTCGCGGCGTTCGAGGCGCGCTGCAGGGCATGGCCGCTTGTCCGCGAATGCCACATGCTGAACGGCGAGATCGACTTCATCCTGAAATGCGTCGCCCCCGATCTCTCGACGTTCCAGAACTTCCTGACCGAAGAGCTGCTGCGGGCGGGTCACGTCGCCAGCGTCAAGACCTCGCTGGTGATCCGCGGCGCCAAGGACGAACCCGGCGTGCCGTTCGACGTGCTCGAGGCGCGGCTCGCGCGGAGCGCCTGAACCGGGCGGCGCGCAGGCGCCGGGGAAGCTCCCTTGCGCCGGTCAGGCGACCTGCCGGCGCAGGCCCGGCCGGCGCGGAAACGCGCGGGCAGCCACCTGGTGGCTTTCGACGATCATCCAGCGCATCCAGCGGCGATTGGCCTTCATGGTCGTTCTCCGGCGTTGTCCGGACATCCGGGCCCCTTGCCGGTCATCCTGCGTCACTGCAGTAGAGCGGCGCAATTGGGCAGCACGAAGGCCGCACGGCCGCCGCTCGTCGGCTTCGCGCGTCGCGATCCCCGCGCTGGGCGAAGGATTGTCCACCGGCGCGGGGCGCTTGATTTTCCTTGACTGGCCGCGCGCGCCGGAGACGCCTTGCGCACCGGTTGTGCGGATTGTTTCGTGGAAATGCGGCGGGACGGCCGCAATTCCCGCATCGCGGGCGCGCCTTCCGCGGCGGCGCTACAACCTGATGGCCGACAGCAGGCGGCCGTAATCGGCCTCGGATTCGTGGACGCTGCGGCGGTACGAGTAGAAATGCACCGGATCGGAATAGGTGCAGTGCCGCGTCCATTCCGCATGTCCCACGCCGGCTTCGCGCAGCCGGTGCAGCCCGAAGGCGGGCAGGTCGAACAGCATCCGGTCGCCGGTGCCGCCGGCAAAGAACCGGGCGTAGGCCGCGTCCGCGTCCAGGAACCGCGCCAGGAATTCCGGCCCGACCTCGTAGGCCCGCTGGCTGATCGTCGGGCCGATCACCGCCCGGATGCGCTCGCGCCGGGCGCCGAGCCCCGCCATCGCGTCGACCGTCGCCTCCAGCACCCCGGCAAGCGCGCCTTTCCATCCGGCATGCGCCGCGCCGATCACGCCGGCCTCCGGGTCGGCGAACAGGACCGGCTGGCAGTCTGCCGTGAGCACGCCCAGCACGACACCGGGGGTCGCCGTCACCAGCGCATCGGCCCTCGGCCGGGCGCCGTTCGGCGGCGCATCGAGCGCGATCACGTCGGCGGAATGGACCTGGTGCAGCGTCACCAGAGCGTCGGGCCCGACGCCGAGGACCTCCGCCGCCCGCGCGCGGTTGATCGCGACGCAGTCGGCAAGGTCGGACGAGCCGGGGCCGCAGTTCAGCCCGGCGAAGATTCCCGACGACGCACCGCCCAGCCGGGTGAAGAACCCGTGCGCGAGCGGCGCCAGTGCCTCGGCTCTGCGTACTTCCAGCGTCATCCGAACCCTGGGGGTGCGGGCATGCCCCGCTTGTGGAAGGCGATTGCCTGGAAGACCCTCCCCATTTCGTCGGGATGGGTCAAGCGCCGGTGCGCGGCGACGTGGCTGTCGAGCGCGGCGCCCGCGAGGCCGGCGCCCAACACCTGCGCGCGTGCGGCGATCCCCAGGCGTTCGAGGAGAACGCCCTGCGGCACCATCGCGGTCGCGGCGGCGGGCCGGGCAGCGCGGGCCAGGGCCTCGAAGTCGACATGGGCCGTCAGGTCGGCCTCGCCGGGCGCGGCGAGCGGATCGGCCGCGGCATGGCGGCGCACCGCCTGCAGCGTGTCGCCGCGCGAGCGCCATCCGCCGTAGTCGACGATGATCGCGGCGCCCCCGAAGGCGTCGATTCGCCGCCCGATCTCGGCCGCGATCGGACCGGCCGGGGGGCAGATCTCGACCACCTCGCCGGGCGCGGTGTCGTCGAGCCGGTGGCCGAGCGCGCCGAACCCGGCCGGCGCCGACAGCCCGAAGGCGAGCCTGCCGTCGCGCAGGCCGACCAGCCGCTCGCGCCAGCCCGCCGGGTCGCGCACGAACTGGCGGATCGGCAGGGCATCGAAGAACTCGTTCGCGACGACGAAAAGCGGTCCGTCCGGCAGGGTCGCGACGCCCGCGTGCCAGGCCACCTCGCGGCCGGGCAGCGCCGCGGCCTGCTTCGCGCGGAGCGCGGGCGAGGTCTCGACCAGGTGCACCTGCGCCCCGCCCGAAAATCCCGGCGCCACCCGGCCGGCGCGCAGGATGTCGGCCATCAGCGTCCCCCGGCCGGGCCCGAGCTCGGCGAGCACGAAGCGCGGCGGCGCGCCCTGACCGAGCCAGGACTGCACCAGGCAGAGGCCGATGCACTCGCCGAACATCTGGCTGATCTCGGGCGCGGTGGTGAAGTCGCCCGCCACGCCCAGCGGGTCGCGCGTGGCGTAGTAGCCGTGGGCCGGGTGCATCAGGCACTCGGCCATGTAGTCGGCCACGGTGATCGGGCCGGTCGTCGCGATGCGCCGGGCCAGAAGCTCCGCAAGCGGTGTCATGCCCGCCGACGCAGCGCCCAGGCGGCAAGGGCAAGGCCGGCAAGCAGCATCGGCAGCGACAGGATCTGGCCCATCGACAGACCCGCCGTCTCGGTGAAACGGACGACATGGCCGAAGGGGTTGTCCGGCGTGATGTACTGTGCATCGGCCTGCCGGAAGATCTCGACGAAGGCGCGCGCCGCGCCGTAGCCGGCGAGGAACAGGCCGGTCGCGAGGCCGGGCCGCCTGAGCCCGCCGCGCCAGGCGACGACCAGCAGGACGATGCCGAGGACGAGCCCTTCGAGCCCCGCCTCGTAGAGCTGCGAGGGGTGGCGCGCGCAGGGAACCGGCCAGTCCGGCCCGCAGGCCTGCGCCGCGTCGCCGGGAAAGACCACCGCCCATGGCGCGTCGGACGGCCGGCCCCAGAGCTCGGCGTTCACGAAGTTGGCGAGCCGGCCGAGCAGCAGCCCCGGCGGCGTCGCGACGGCCAGCGCGTCGGCCAGCGACAGGACCGGCATGCGGTGCCGCCGCGCGAACCACAGCGCCGCGGCCGCGACACCGAGCATGCCGCCATGGAACGACATTCCGCCCTCCCAGACGGCCAGGATCTCGGCGGGGTTCTCGATGTAGTAGGCCGGGCGGTAGAACAGCACATAGCCGAGGCGCCCGCCAAGGATGACGCCGAGGATGATCGAGGTCACCAGTTCGTCGACCTGCACCGCGGTCATCGGCGCACTGCCGCCCGGCCAGAGCCGCGGGCGCCGGGCGAGGGCCAGCACCAGCCGCCAGCCGATGACGATCGCCGCGATGTAGGCCAGCGCGTACCAGCGCAGCGCGAAGCTGAAGGTCCCGATCTCGATCGAGAACAGTTCGGGCGAGATGTCGGGAAACTGCAGGACCGCGTGCATGGCCCCATGTCGCCGCGCCGTGCGGCGAAGTCAACCTTGTGCGCCGCCGCGGCGCGGCCCATATCTCGGACAAGCCGGATGGAGGCAGGAATGCAGACCCGCAACAAGATCTTCGACGACCTCTCGCAGCTCATGACCAACGCCATGGGTGTTGCCCAGGGCGCCAAGGAAGAAGCCGAGACGGCGATGAAGGGCTGGATCGACCGCTGGATGGCCGACCGCGATTTCGTCACCCGCGAGGAGTTCGACGCGGTCCGCGCGATGGCGCAGAAGGCCCGCGAGGAGAACGAGGCGCTTAAGGCGCGCATCGCCGCGCTCGAGGCGTCGGCCAAGCCGGCGAAACGGGCGGCGAAAGGCGACGACGCCGGCGGCTGACGGCCGGGCCGGCGCTGCGCGCCGCCGAAAACGGACCCCCCCCGGACCGGGACCCCTCGAACGGTGCCGCAGGGCGCGCCGCTCCCGGAGGCCGCTGTCGCGCATTTCGCAGGCACGCCGTCGACGCGCCGGCGGGCACGCATCGCTGCCCCGAGCCGCGCCGGCAAGCCCGGCGAAACCGCGGCCCCGCACGACGGGCGCGCCCGGCGGTGACCCTTGGTGCGCTCCACATCGCGAATGTGACAGAAAGATTGCCCCTTTACAGGACTCCGCCCTTGGCTCACCATATGTTGTAAGGGCGAGGCGAAGGCAACGCCCGCCCTTGTAAGCCACCCAGCCTGGTGGGCTCGACCCCATCACGGCTACAACATAGAGGCCGGGGCATATGGCGCTTTCAGAGCATTATCTGAACACCGACGACCTTCACCCGATCGACATCGTGGAGACGCTCGCCGCCCACCACGACTGGGACTTCGACCGGGTGACCGACGACCAGATCGCCATGGCGGTCGAGGGGCGGTGGCGCACCTACTCGATCACGCTGGCCTGGTCCTCGCAGGACGAGACGCTGCGCCTGATCTGCACCTTCGAGATGGACCCGCCCGAGGGCCGGCTGCCGGCGCTCTACGAGACGATGAACCGCGCGAACGACACCTGCTGGGCCGGCGCGTTCACCTACTGGCACGAACAGCGGCTGATGGTCTGGCGCTACGGCCTCGTCCTCTCCGGCGGGCAGATCGCCAACCACGAGCAGGTCGACCGGCTGATCGGCACCGCCGTGGCCGCCGCCGAGCGCTTCTACCCCGCCTTTCAGCTTGCCACCTGGGGCGAAAGACCGCCGCAAGAGGCGATGCAGGTCGCCATTGCAGAGGCCTACGGCCGCGCCTAGTCTCGCCCCCGACCGACGGGGGTGACGGATGGACTTGGACGACCTCCGCAGCCGTGGCCTCGTGCTTCTCGGCTGTGGCAAGATGGGATCGGCGTTGCTGGCCGGCTGGCTCCAGAGCGGGGTTCCGGCATCCTGCGTCTGGGCCAGCGACCCCAACCCCTCGGACTGGCTGAAAGCGCGCGGCGCGGAAGGCGTTCACCTGAACGCCGCGCCTCCCGCCGCGCCGGCGATCGTCCTCGTCGCCGTCAAGCCGCAGCTCATGGCCGACGCCCTGCCGGCCCTCGCCCGCTACGGCGGCGGCGGCACGCTGTTTCTCAGCGTCGCCGCAGGCACCCCGATCCGCCATTACGAGAAGGTCCTCGGGCCCGGCACCCCGGTCATCCGGGCGATGCCGAACACCCCGGCGGCGATCGGCCGCGGCATCACCGCGATCACCGGCAACGCCCACGCGACCGATGCCCATCTCGGCCTCGCCGAGGCCCTGCTCGGCACGGTCGGTGAGGTCGTCCGCATCGACGGCGAAGGGCAGATGGATGCGGTGACCGCGGTCTCGGGCTCCGGGCCGGCCTACGTGTTCCACCTGATCGAGACGCTGGCCGCGGCCGGCGCGGCCGAGGGGCTGCCCGCGCCGCTCGCGATGCGGCTCGCCAAGGCGACCGTCGCCGGCGCCGGCGCGCTCGCCGCGGCCTCCGGCGAAAGTCCCGCGCAGCTCCGGGTGAACGTCACCAGCCCCGGCGGTACGACGGCCGCGGCACTCGCGGTGCTGATGGACGAGGCGTCGGGCTTTCCGGCCCTGCTGAAAAGGGCGGTCCATGCGGCGGCCGAACGCGGCCGGGAGCTCGGGCGATGACGATCGCCTTCGACGACTTCCTCAAGGTCGACATCCGCGTCGGCCGCATCGTCGCCGCCGAGCCTTTCCCCGAAGCGCGAAAGCCCGCGTTCAAGCTGCGCATCGACTTCGGCCCCGGGATCGGCGAGAAGAAAAGCTCGGCACAGATCACGCGGCACTACCGGGCCGGGGAGTTGGTCGGTCGCCAGGTCCTCGCCGTGGTCAACTTCGCCCCGCGCCAGATCGGGCCGTTCATCTCCGAGGTGCTGGTGCTCGGCGTACCCGATGCCGAGGGCGAGGTGGTCCTGATCGGCCCGGGCCACGACGTGCCGCTGGGAGGGAGGCTCTATTGACACCGCAGGTGCTGCTCACGCGCCGGCTGCCGGACACGGTGATCGCCGCCGCCCGCGAGAGGTTCGAGGTCGTCGTCCGCGACGACACCCGGCCGATGTCCGAGGACGAATGCGTCGCCGCGCTGCAGGGTCACGACGCGGTGGTGCCGACGCTGGGCGACGCCTTCCGCGCCCCCGCCTTCGCCCGCGCGCCCGCGCCCCGGGCACGGCTTCTGGCCAATTTCGGCGTCGGCTACAACCATATCGATGTCGCCGCCGCCAAGGCGGCGGGCGTTCTGGTGACCAACACGCCGGGGGCGGTGACCGACGCCACCGCCGATACCGCGATGACGCTGATCCTGATGGCCGCGCGGCGCGCGGGCGAAGGCGAGCGCCTCGTGCGGACCGGGCGGTGGGAGGGCTGGCATCCGACGCAGATGCTGGGCCTGCATGTCACCGGCAAGACGGTCGGCATCGTCGGACTCGGCCGGATCGGCAAGGCCATCGCCCGGCGCTGCCACTATGGCTTTGGCATGAAGGTGGTGTTCCACAACCGCAGCCGCATCGTCGACCCCGGCGTTCCGGCCGAACAGCTCGACACCCTGCTCGACCTCGCCGGCGCGGCCGACTTCGTCGTCGCCGCGGTGCCGGGCGGCGCCGAGACGCGCCACCTGATCGGGGCCGAGGTCTTCGCCGCGATGAGGCCGCACGCGATCTTCGTCAACATCTCGCGCGGCGACGTCGTGGACGAGGCGGCGCTGATCGCGGCCCTCGAGGCGGGCCGGATCGGCGGCGCCGGCCTCGATGTCTACGAGTTCGAACCCGAGGTGCCGAAGGCGCTCCTCGCCTGCGAGAACGCCGTACTGCTGCCGCATCTCGGCACCGCCGCGCTCGAGGTCCGGGTCGCGATGGGGCTGATGGCGGTCGAGAACCTGCGCGCCCATTTCGAAGGGCGCGACCTGCCGAACCCGGTCTGAGGCGGCGGCGGTCAGCGCGCCGGCGGGATCCTCGCGGCGATCAGCGAGGCAGCCAGCGCCACGGCGGCGAGGCTGGCATACATCGGCGCCCAACCGAGGCCGTCGATCATCCGGCCGAGGACCGGCGGGGCGGACAGGTAGCCGACATAGGCAAGGCCGGTGGCGAGCGCCAGCGCCCTGCCCCGGTCGGCCTCCTCGTGGCGCTTCGCGACCGCGCGAAACACCGCCGGCTCCACC
This sequence comes from uncultured Rhodobacterales bacterium, assembly GCA_964645155.1. Taxonomy (GTDB): domain Bacteria; phylum Pseudomonadota; class Alphaproteobacteria; order Rhodobacterales; family Rhodobacteraceae; genus CAZYBG01. The sequence continues at coordinate 26,945 of CAZYBG010000023.1, forward strand.
GGGCCGATGCCGACCCCGGCGAGGAAATAGCCGAGGATGGCAAGCGCCGGCGAGCCGCTGAAGGCCAGGGCCAGGAACGCCGGCAGCGCGACCAGGGCGAAGCCCGAAAGGATCGTCATGTCGCGCAGGCGGTGCTCCAGCCGGTGCGCGACGAGCCGCCCGGCGGTCAGCCCCAGCGTGATCGCCGCCGAGGCGAAGCCCGCCATCGCCGCGCCGGCGCCAAGCTCGCGCTCGATGTAGATCGCCGACCAGACATGCGCGCCGCCCTCCATCGTCGCGCCCATCGCGGCGAGCGCGCCCAGCGCAAGGAGCACGCCGGCAAGCCGCACCCGCCCCTTCGCGGCCCGTGCCGCGCCCGGGCGCTGATGCCGCCCGGCGCGCCATTCGAGCCAGGCCGAGGCAAGGAACGCGACCGCGATCGGGGGAAAGATCATTGCCGGCGTCGCCCCGGCGTCGCGCAGGATGCCGGTCGCCGCCGAGGCGAGCAGCATGGCGAACGGGAAGAGGGCGTGGACGCGGTTGAAAAGCCGCGTGTCGAGGTCCTGCTCGATCCGCGCGACGCGCATGTTGAGCGCGATGTCGAGCGCCCCCGACGCCCCGCCCGCAATGAAGATGGCAAGGCACAGCACCACCGGCCCCTGCGCCAGACCGAGCAGCGTCATGCCGGCCGCGAAGGCGGCAAGGCTGACCGGGATGGCAAGCGCCTGCACCCGGTGCAGCACCCGGCCGAGCGCCTGCATGGCCAGGATGCCGCCGACCGTCTGGCTGGTCAGCAGCAGGCCGAAGCCCGCCTCCGACAGGCCGGAGATGTCCTGGAACGCCGGCAGCGCCGCCACCACGGCGCCCCAGTAGAGGCCGGCGACGCCATAGGCGGTGAAGATCGAGCCGAGCTGGGCGCGGGGCGAGGCGGCGGTCATCGGCGGCAGGGCGCGGCGCGACGTGCCGGGGGAGGGTTGGGCAGGGCCGCGCGCATGCGCCAGCGATATCAGCGGCGGCCCGTCGGAGGAAGGGCGCATCGCGCGCCAGCCGGGCGGGAGGCGGCCGCTGGCCCCGCTGCCCGCCAGGCCCGTCGACCGGCGTCAGCCCGCGTTCAGGTGATCCGCAAGGCGCAGCGCGAGCTGGATGATCGTCGCGGTCGGGTTGGCATGGCCGGCCGACGGAAACACCGACGAGCCGGCGACATAGAGGTTGGCCTGGCCCCAGACCTTGCAGTCCGCATCGACCACCCCCGCATAGGGATTGTCGGCCATCCGGGTTCCGCCCATGTGGTGGTTGCCGCCCAGCTCGTCGCCCTCCGGGTCGTCGATGCCAAGCTCGACCCAGTCGTCGACCTTGAGCCGCCCGATGTCGCGGCGCGCGAGGTGCTCGCCGAAGGCGAAGGCGGTGCGCCGCACCGTGTCGATGTCGCGCGCGGTCTTGCGCCAGTGCAGTTCGGAATGCGGCACGCCGAAGCGGTCGCGGCCGCTGCGCGACAGCGCGACGCGGTTGTCGGGATGCGGCTCCTGCTCCGAGGCCGCGCGCATCCGCGCGCCGCAGGCCAGGTTCATGTCGACCAGGCCCGAGATCCATTCCGCCGCCCGCGGCGCCACGCAGGCAAGGTCGGCGACCATCTTCTTGGTGCCGCTGTAGTTCACCGGCTGCAGCCGCACCGCGCAGCCGAGGATCCCCTCGACCTCCTGCCGCTCGCGGGTCAGCGCGTAGTAGCTGTAGCGCAGGTAATCCTCGGTCACGAGCGCCGACCCGATGGTGAAGTGCGGGTGCTCCATCCAGTACCGCCCGGTCGGCGCGCCGGGGTGGAGGAGCGCGCCGTTCGCCTGGGCGTCCGACCACAGGAGCAGCCGGCTGTTCTCGATCCCGCCGGTGGCGACGATGTAGCGCCCGGCCGTGACGGTGACGGCGTTGCCGTCGTAGTCCTCGACCACCGCGCCGGTCACCGCCCGGCCATTGGTCTCGAGCCGGGTGACGTTGGCCCGGAGCACGACATCGAGCCCCGCCTCGGTGTCGAGCGTGTCGCGATACTTCTCGGCGAACTGCACCGGCGAGGTCTCGAACTCGAGGCGCTTGATCCCGATCTCGGCATCGACGACCTCTTCCAGTGGCGCGAGCGAAACCTCGAGGATCTCGGCGGTGCGGGCGATGTAGGGATCGAGGTCGGCCTTGCGGATCGGCCAGTGCGCCGCGGAATGCGCCTCCTTGGGAACGAAGTCGACCTCCTCCATCAGCCGGCTCATGCCCTGCCAGTGGCCCGTCGACCCGCCAAGCTGACGCAGGCGCGAGCCGTCGAGCGTGAGGTAGGGGTCGCCGAAGGTCTCGCCCAGGTAGATGTCCTGCGACTCGGCCGTCCAGCCATCCTCGCCGCCTTCGAGGAGCAGGACATTGCGGCCCGCCCGCGCCAGCTCGAGCGCCACGGTGATGCCGGCCGGGCCGGCACCGATCACGCAGACGTCGGGCGTGGCCCCGGCGAGGAAGGCGAACTCGCGGCGCATCAGTCGTCCTGCCTCAGCACCCAGCCGCCCTGGCGGCGGACCCCCGCGAGCCGGTGCCCGAGCCAGCCGAGCGGCAGCCCGAGCGCGGCAAGCGCCGTGGTGAGAAAGCCGCGTCTGCGCATCGCCGAACCTCCGTTCAGTTCCTGCGCCGCACCCTAGTTGGCACGGCGCAGGGCGTCCATACCGCCCGCCCCTAGCGCGGTATCACCGAAAGCGGCTGGAACACCGGGCCATCCGCGGTGACGGTGAAATGCGCACGGATGCCGAAGATCATGGCAAGCATCTGTGGCGCCAGCACGTCCTGCGGCCTGCCCTCGGCGGCGATCCGCCCATCGCGCAGGGCGATCAGGCGGGTGCAGTGCCGCGCGGCGAGGCCAAGGTCATGGAGCGAGACGAGGATGCCGCATCCCTCGGCGGCGAGCGCGCGGAAGACCTCCATCGTCGCGATCTGCGCCGCCGGATCGAGCCCGGAGGTCGGCTCGTCGGCCAGAACCAGCGGCGTGCGCTGCGCCAGGACCCGGGCGATCAGCACGCGGGCCAGCTCGCCGCCGGACAGGGCCGTCGCCGGCCGCCGCGCAAGGTGCGTCACCTCCATCCGCGCCATCGCGGCGCGCACGGCGCGCCGGTCCTCCTCCGACAGGTCGCCGGAGGTCGCGCGGTGCGGCGCCCGGCCGAGCGCCACCAGCACCTCGACCTCGACCGGCCAGGCGACCTCGCGGCCCTGCGGCAGGAACCCGGCGTGGCGCGCCCGCTCCCGCGGCGCCAGCGCGGCAAGCGACGAATGCCCGCCGGCCGGTTCCAGCCCCATCGCGGCCCGCATCAGCGTGGTCTTTCCGGCGCCGTTCGGGCCGATCAGTCCGACGACCTCGCCGGCGGCGACCGTCAGCGTCGCGCCGTCGAGAACGGTTCTGCCGCCGCGCCGGACCGTCAGCCCCTCGACCCCGAGCAGCATCATGCAAGCCGCCCCCTCAGCCGCCAGATGAGGTGCAGGAAGAACGGCGCGCCGACCAGCGCGGTCAGGACGCCAAGCTTGAGGTCGCGCTCCGGCGCGACCAGGCGCACCGCCACGTCGGCGGCAAGGACCATCGCCGCCCCGCCCAGCGCCGACGCCGGAAGCAGCGCCGAGGGGCGCGCACCGACCAGCGGGCGCAGGATGTGCGGCACGACAAGGCCGACGAAGCCGACCGCGCCGGCGACCGCCGTCGCCCCGCCGACCACCGCCGCGACCCCCGCGACGAGGAGAAGCCGGAGGCGCACGAGGCGGGTGCCCAGCGCCTGCGCCGCGTCCTCGCCCAGCGTCAGCGCGTCGAGGCCGCGGCCAAGCGAAAGCAGCACCGCCCCGCCGGCAAGGATGAAGGGCGCCGCGACCCAGACATGGAGGAGCGAGCGGTCGGCCAGCGATCCCATCATCCAGAACACGATCTCGGCGGCCGCAAACGGGTTGGGCGACAGGTTCAGGACAAGCGCGGTCAGCGCGGCGGCCAGCGCCGATATCGCGATGCCCGCCAGGATCAGTACCAGCGCGCCGCCGCGCGGTCCGGCGATCAGCACCACGAGGCCGACCGAAATCAAGGCACCGAGCAGCGCCGCGCCCGGAAGCGCCAGCGCATGCGCGGCGGCGAGGCCGGTCTGCAGCGCGATGACCGCGCCAAGGGCGGCGGACGCCGAGGTGCCGATCAGCCCGGGCTCGGCCAGCGGGTTGCGCAGGAACCCCTGGAGCGCCGCGCCGGAGAGCCCCAGCGCCGCGCCGACGAGCAGCCCCAGGATCGCCCGCGGCAGGCGCACCTCCTGCATCACGAGGGCGACGGCATCGCGCTCGGTGCCGCCGGCGACCAGCGCGGCAAGGCTCCTGCCGATGCCGAGGCCGGCCGGCCCGACGAGCAGCGAGGCGAGAAACAGCGCGGCCACGATCAGCCCGAGCGCCGGGATGAGAAGGCGGCTCATTCGGCAAGCTCCGCCCGCACCGCGCCGAGCCGGACGATGGCATCGAGAACCCCGGGCGTGCCGCAGACCCAGTCGGCATCGGCGATGGCGCCGCCGCGCCGGAGGCCGGCGAGGGCCGGGTGGCGGGCGACCTCCTCGGCGCGCGAGGCCCCGGGATAGGGTTCTGCGGTGATCACGAGGTCGGGCGCGGCGAGAAGCAGCAGCTCGAGCGGCAGGATCCCCCCGGCCTCCATCCCCCGCTCGGCCGCGACATTGGCGAAGCCGGCCGCCTCGATCATCTCGCCGGCAAGCGTACGGCGGCCGCTGGTATAGCCGCCGGCATAATAGAGCGCCGCCCGCGGGCGGACCGCCACCTCGCTCCGCAGCGCCGCCAGACCTGCCTCGAACCGTGCCGCGAGCCGTTCGCCCTGCCGCGCGCGGCCGAGCACCTGCCCGACCTCGCGCATCTGCCGGCCGACCTCGGCGAGCGAGGCCGCCGGCGGGAACTCGACGACCCTGACGCCGAGCCGGCGCAGCAGGTCGACCGTCGCCCGCGTGGTGTAGGTGCCGGCCAGCACCAGGTCGGGCTCGCGCAGGAACACCTCCTCGGCCTGGCCATAGGTGATGTCGTGGCCAAGTGCGGCCGCCGTCATCGTCGAGCTCCGCGGGTCGCGGGCAAGGTGGCTGACGGCGACGAGCTGCCCCGGCGCGGCAAGCAGCATCGCAAGCTGGTCGGTGCAGAGGTTGATCGACACGACGCGCCGCGGCATCTCGGCCCCCGCCGGGTTCCCGGCGAGGGCGAGGGCGAGCCCCAGGGCCCTAGAAGCGGCTCGAAAGGCCGACATAGAACGCCCGGTCCGACGTGCCGTAGCCGCGCACGATCTGGTAGTCCTCGTCGAGCAGGTTCTCCACCTTGAGGCTCAGGTTCACCGCCTCTGTCAGCGCATAGTCGAAGCCGAGGTCGACCACGGTATAGTCGGCGTTCGGCGCCCCGAACTCCACCACGCCCGCGCTGTGGCGCGCGGCGATCCGGCCGCTGAGGTCCGGCCCGAGCCCGGCCGAAAGCGCGGCCTCGACCTCGTGCAGCGGCACGAGGTCGACGGGCCGGCCGTCCGGGCGGCGCGCATCGGTGTAGGTATAGGCGAGATCGGCGGTCACCCGGCGGCCGAGCGGCGCCTCGGCCGCAAGCTCCAGCCCGCGGCGGACCGACGCCCCCGGCAGGTTGACGAGCGTGTTCGGCACGGCGACGCCGTCATAGGTGATGAGGTTGTCGATCTCGAGCTGGAATAGCGTCGCCGCAAGCGTGGCGCCGCCGCCGAAATCCTTCTCGATCCCGATCTCGTAGCTCAGGCTCTCCTCGGGCTCGAGGTCGGGGTTGCCGACGAAGAACCCGTAATCGCCGAACCGCTCGTCGATCGACGGCGCGCGGAAGCCGCGGGCGATCGCCGCGCGGAGCGTCAGCGTGTCGTCCGCGCGGTAGGCGACGGCCAGCCGCCCCGAGGTGAAGCCGCCGAAGTTCGAGGTGTCGTCGCGCCGCACCGAGGCCGAGACATCGACCCGGGCGGTCGGCGCCCAGAGCGCCTGCGCGAAGGCGCCTGTGGTGCGCGAGGTCTCCTCGCCCTGCGGCAGCGCGGAATACTCCGCGCGCTCCTCGGTCAGATCCGCGCCGTAGACGAGGCTCAGGCCGTCCGAAAGCGCGGTCGTGCCCTGCCAGGACAGCCCGAGGCGCTGGCCCTCGAAGGTCGAGATCGCGCCTTCCTGGTCGAAACGCCGCCGCGTGTCGTAGAATGTCAGGTCGAGGATGTGCTCGGTCCGCCCCGCGGCGATCTCGGCGAAGACGCGCGCGCCGGTCTCCTCGCGCTCGGCCACATTGTCCTGATCGGTCAGCGCGAAGGTCAGCGGATCGAAGCCGTCATACTCCGCGCGGCTGTCCTGAACGAAGGCGGCGCCGCCGACCGTGACCGTGTCGCCCAGCCGGTGCCGCGCCGAGAAGCTGAGCCGGGTGGCGCGGAAGCCGTCGGCCTCCGTGTTGCCGTCGTCCTCGTCTGCGGCCGAGAAGCCGTCGGTCCGCGTGTGCGACAGCGTCAGCGCCACCTCGCCCCGTTCCCCGGCCATCGTCACGCCGTAGCTGCCCGCGACGGTGCCGTAGCTGCCGGCCTCCACCTTGGCCGCCTGGCGCAGCCCCTCGCCCTCCGCCCGCCTTGTGGTGATGGCGATGACACCGCCGACCGCCGAGCCGCCATAGAGCGCCGACTGCGATCCGCGCAGCAGCTCGACCCGCGCGATGTCGGTCGCGGTCAGCCCGCCGAACTCGAACCGGCTTTCGGTCAGCGTCGGGTCGGCGACGCGGATCCCGTCGATATAGACCGCGATGTAGCGCGAATCCGCGCCGCGGATGCGGATGTTCGCGGCCGATCCCGGCGGGCCGTTGCGGGTGATCGAGACGCCGGGCAGGCGGCGGAGCACATCGATCAGCTCGAGGTCGCCCGCCTGGCCGAGCTCGTCCTCGCCGACGACGGCGACGCTGGCGCCGGTGTTCTCGAGGGTGGTCGGCACCCGGTTCGCGGTCACGGTGATCTCGTCGAGCTCGATCACCTCCTGTGCCTGCGCGCCGCCGATGCCGAGCGCCGCCGCCAGTGCCGTCGCCAGTGCCGTCGCCAGTGCCGTCGCCAGTGCCGTCGCCGGCACAATCTGTTTCGGTGCCGTCATCGGCACGATCGGTTTCATCGGTCGGGGCCCCCCTGCCGCGCGGGATCTGCGCCCGCGAATGGTGATTGCCTTCGGAAGGGGATGGCCCTGCCGCAGACGGTGAAGCGTCACCACTGCGGGAAGCCCGCCGCCCCGGTCGCGCCCCGCGCCCGGACTGGGTGATCACCTCGGCAGGTCTCCTGGCTCGCGGGTCAGTGCGGACGCCCGGCCTTCCCGGGGCGCGGGTGCCCCAGTGGCGTATGCGGACGCCGCTCGCCGCTTACAGTTGCGGGGGCAGCCACGGCCTTGGGCCGCATGGCCCGCACCGTCGTTCCCTTTTCACCGCGGGGCGCACCCCGCGGACCGAGATGCCCAACTAGTCCACCGCGGCGGGCCCGGCGTCAAGGACGCAAAGCGAAGGACCGGATGCCGGATGCGACCTCAGTAGTACTTCAGCTCCTGCGCCTTGCCGCGGAACACGATGTAGGCCAGCGCCGAATAGGCGATGATCAGCGGCAGCACGATCGCCGTGCCGACAAGGATGATGATCAGGCTCTCGGGCGCGCTCGCCGCCTCGTAGATCGTCAGCCGTTCCGGCACGACATAGGGATAGAACGAGTAGGCGAGGCCGCCGAACGCCGCGGCGAAGAGAAGCGTGCCGAGGAGGAACGGCGCCCAAGCGTACCGGTCCTCGGCCAGCGGCATCCGGCGGAGCAGCAGCCAGAGCGCCACGATCACCGCCGCCGAGACGACCGGCAGCGGCGCGAGCCACAGCGCCTCGGGCCAGGTGAACCACTTCTCCCAGATGCGCGCCGAGACCAGCGGCGAGGCCGCCGACACCGCGCCCAGCCCCAGCACCAGCCCCCAGACCCCGCCCCGCGCCCACCCGATCGCCTTCTGCTGCAGGGCGCCTTCGGTCTTGTAGATCAGCCAGGCCGCGCCGATGAAGCTGTAGCCCACCGTCAGGAACACCGCCGTCACCAGCGCGAAGGCCAGCGTGAAGGGCGTCCAGACCAGCCCCATGATGTACATGCCAAGCATGAAGCCCTGCGCCAGCGAAGCCATCAGCGAGCCCGCGAAGAAGGCCGCGTTCCAGCGCCCCTTCTGCGGCGCCGGCGCCTTCACCCGGAACTCGAACGCCACGCCGCGCAGGATGAGGCCGACCAGCATGACCGCGACCGGCAGGTAGAGCGCGGTCAGGATCGCGCCATGCGCCACCGGAAACGCCACGAGGAGGAGCCCAATCGCAAGCACCAGCCAGGTCTCGTTGGCGTCCCAGAACGGGCCGATCGTGTAGACCATCCGGTCGCGTTCGCCCACATCGGCGAACGGGAAGAGCAGCCCGACGCCGAGGTCGAACCCGTCGAGGACGACGTAGACCAGGATCGACACCCCCATCAGCGCGGCGAAGGTGAAGGGCAGCCAGACCGCCGGGTCGCCGAACAGCTCCATCATCGGCTCACTCCCCCGGCTGCAGCACGCGCACCTCGGCCTCGCCCGACTGCGGCGTCTCGAAGGTCTCGACGTCGCGGCCCTGCGCGGCGCGGCGCGCGAGGTAGGTGAGCACGCCCAGATAGGCGAAGGTGAGAGCGGCGTAGATCGCAAGATATGCGGCCAGCGTCGTGCCGACCATCGCCGCGGGGACGTCGGCCACCGCCTGCTCGGTGGTCAGCACGCCGGTGACGAGCCATGGCTGGCGGCCGATCTCGGTCGTGTACCAGCCGGCGAGCACCGCGATCCAGCCCGAGAACGCGAGGCCCGCATAGGCCCAGAACATCGGCTTCGGCAGCCCCTCGACCCCCCTGCCGCCGCGCATGAACCAGGCACCCGCCCAGCTTGTCGCCAGCATCAGGAAGCCGATGCCGACCATCACGCGGAAGCTGAAGAACACCGGTGCGACCGGCGGGTGCAGCGCCTCGCCCTCGGCCGTCACGAAGTCGTTCAGGCCGGGCACCTCGCCGGCCATATCCCAGGTCAGGATCAGGCTCGCGCCGTTCGGGATGCCGATCTCGAACCGGTTCTCGCGCGCCTCCTCGTCGGGCAGCGCGAACAGCAGCAGCGGCCGGTTGCCGCCCGTCTCCCAGTTGCCCTCCATCGCCGCGACCTTCTGCGGCTGGTGCTCGAGGGTGTTGTGCCCGTGCAGGTCGCCGACGAGGATCTGCACCGGAATGAGCAGCGCCCCCATCCAGACGCCGAAGCGCAGCGTCGTGCGCACCTCGTCCGACCGGTCGCCCCAGAGCCAGCGCAGCGCCGACAGGCCGGCGATCAGGAACGCCACCGTCAGCCCCGACGCGATCAGCATGTGGGTCAGCCGGTAGGGCATCGACGGGTTGAAGATGATCGCAAGCCAGTCCGTCGCATGCACCACGCCCTCGCGCAGCTCGTAGCCCGCCGGCGTGTGCATCCAGCTGTTCAGCACCAGGATCCAGAACGCGCTCAGCGTCGTGCCGAACGCCACGAGGAAGGTGGCCAGCGTGTGCAGCCAGCCCGGAACGCGGCTGAAGCCGAACAGCATGATCCCGAGGAATGCGGCCTCGAGGAAGAAGGCCGTCAGCACCTCGTAGGCCAGCAGCGGGCCGGCGACATTGCCGACCGTCTCCATGAAGCCGGGCCAGTTGGTGCCGAACTGGAAGCTCATGGTGATGCCGCTCACCACGCCCAGCGCGAAGGACAGCGCGAAGACCTTCACCCAGAAGCCGTAGGCATCCATCCACTTCTGCGCGCCGGTCGCGTTGAAGCGCAGCTTGAAGAACAGCAGCACCCAGCCGAGCGCGATGGTGATCGTCGGGAACAGGATGTGGAACGAGATGTTCGCCCCGAACTGGATGCGCGACAGGATCAGCGTGTCCATGATTCAGCCTCTCTGCGATCGGCGTTGCCGGGCCTCAGCCCTTCTTGCGTTTCAGCGGCAGGATCCGCCCCGCCCCGCTGGCGAAGCGGCCGAGCCGCGCGCCCATGTTCAGAAGCGCGATCAGCCGCTCGGTCTCCAGCCGGTTCAGCTCGTCGTGGAACCCGGTCATCGTCTCGATCAGCTGCCTGAGCTCGGCGATCCGGGCATGGGCGGCGCGATCCTCGGGCGCGGGCTCGGTCATCTCGAGCTCGCGCAGCTTGGTCAGCGTCGGGTCGATCTCGCGCTTCTTGCGCTCCGCGATCAGCGTGCGCACGATCTCCCACAGGTCGTCGGGCGTGGTGAAGTGGTCGCGCCGGTCATCGGGCCGGTGCCGCAGCCGGACCAGGTTCCACGACTGCAGCTCCTTCAGCCCCATCGACACGTTCGAGCGCGAGAAGCCCAGGCGCTCGACGATCTGGTCGGCGCAGAGCGGCACCTCCGAAAGAAACAGCAGCGCGTAGATCTGCCCCACGGTGCGGTTGATCCCCCAGCGCGACCCCATCTCGCCGAAGTGCAGGACGAAGTCCTGGCGCAGGTCTGTCAGATGCATGCTCGGCGTCCGTTCGCGTATCTCAGGAATTTCTGAAATAGATGTAGGCGGAGCCTCGCCCATGGCAAAGCGCCGGGACGGGATGTCGCAGCGGGGAGTTGAACCGCCGGGGACGGTGGCCATATTGCCGGGAACGTCTTCAAGGAGAAGCACCATGCTGCCCGGCAAGTCCCTGCTCGACCAGTTCCTCGGCCCCGACGCGATGCAGAAGGTCCAGGGCCTGACGAAGGATCGCGGCAGCATGGCCACGGGCGCGGTGGCCGGCGGCGCGCTGGCACTGCTCCTGTCGGGCGGCAAGCCCACCAAGCTCATCAAGAACGCCGTGCAGATGGGCGGCGTCGCGCTGATCGGCGGCCTCGCCTACAAGGCCTACCAGGACTGGCAGGGCGGCAAGGCGGTGCAGGACACCTCGGCCACGCCGGCGCTGCCCAAGCCGGAAGGCACGGTCTTCCTGCCCACCGACGGCGCTGCGGCCGAGGCGCTGTCGCTCAAGCTGGTGCGCGCGATGGTCGCCGCCGCCAAGGCCGACGGCCATGTGACCGGCGCCGAGCGCCGCAAGATCACCGCCCAGCTTCCCGAGCTCGGCCTCGGCGCCGAGGCCGAGGCGCTGATCACCGAGGAACTCGACGCGCCGCTCGATGTCGGCCGCGTCGCAGCACTCGCCGCCTCGCCGGAGGAGGCGGCCGAGATCTACGCCGCCTCGCTTCTGGTGGTGGACCCCGAGGCGCCGGCCGAGCGCGGCTACCTCGCGATGCTGGCCGCGCGGCTGAAGCTCGACCCCAAGCTGGTCGAGCACCTGCACGCCAACGCCCAGGCGCTGGTCGCGCTCTAGCAGCTTACCTCGAACCGGCAGGCCGGCGCGCCCTGCGCGCAGCAGCAGGTTTCGCGCGCCTCCGCGCGCCGGCTGACCAGTACCTGGAACAGGCGCGCGAATACCGCCGCGTGCCAGTGGCAGAGGCAGTGGCCGGCCGTCTCGCCCCGCACCAGCGGGTTGTCGTGGAGCGCGAAGACCAGCGGCCGGCGCGCGGCCACCTCGAACCGGCCCGAGCCGGCGAAGGTCCAGGCATGGCGGGCGATGGCCCGCGCCAGCACCGGCGCGGCAAGCGGCGCCGGCAGGGCGCGCAGCGCCATCCGCGCCGGGCCGGGAATGCGGTGCGCAAGGATGTAGTCGGCGGTCGCGCGCCCCGCCTCGGCCAGCAGCGCCGGGGCGCGGCCGGGCATCAGGCGGCGCAGCGCCTGGTGCAGCCGCGCGGCGCGCGCCTCGTCGATCAGGCCCGACCCGTCGGGCAGCGCACCGATCCCCGCCGCCTCCAGAAGCCGGTCGCGCAGCGCCGCCCCGCCCGCCCGCTCCAGCACCGCGACCAGCTGAAGCACCGCGTTGGGGCCGATCCGCCCGCCGGTGGCGGCAGGCGCCGCGCCGTCAATGTCGAGGGCTCCGCCGCCATCCACCTCACGCCTCCTCCATCTGCTCCTTCCCGCCGCCGCAGGCCCGCACCTCGGCGCCGTTCGGCATCCGGAACCCGCCGGCGCGGCGCGCCCGCGCCCGGCTCGCCCGGTCGGCCGCGGCCTCCCAGTCGTCGAGCTGCGCGCGGGCGACGGTCCGCGTCCGGTCGAAGTTGAAGTTCACGCCGGCCTTCGATTGCGGGCCCCAGTAGTTGTTCTTGCCGAGGTCGTAGAACGTCCGCGCGAATCCCGCCCTGGCAAAGGCCTTGAGGCAGCCGAGCAGATAGCGCCGCCGGAAACCGGTGCCCCGCCACGGATAGTGGAACAGCGCCTTGCGCATGTAGAAGCGGCGGTAGTTGTGCATCACCCGGTCCAGCAGGGTGGCGCGGTCCATCGCCTCGGGGCGCATGATCGGGGTGACGAAGTTGTACTTCGAGAAGTCGAAGACCTCGACCTTGTCGCCCAGTTCCTGGAACAGCGGCGTGAACGGCCAGGGCGTGTACATCGCCCAGTTGGCAAGGTCGGGCTGCCAGTCCCACGCCATCCGGAAGGTCTCCTCCAGCGTCTCGGCCGTCTCGTTGTCGAGACCCACGATGAACTGCGCCTCGACGAAGATGTCGGCCTCGCGCAGCAGCCGGATCGCCTCCTTGTTCTGGGCGACCGTCGTCTCCTTGTTGAAGCGGTCGAGCTTCAGCTGCGCCGCGGCCTCGGTCCCGAGCGAGACATGCACCAGCCCCGCCCTGCGCCAGAGCCCCAGCTCGTCGCGATCGCGCATGATGTCGGTGACGCGGGTGTTGATGCCCCATTTCACCCGGTCCGGCAGGCCGCGGGCGATCAGCTCCTCGCAGAACTCGCGGAACTTGCGCCGGTTGATCGTGGGTTCCTCGTCGGCGAGGATGAAGAAGCCGACCTGGTGGTCGTTCACCAGCCGCTCGATCTCGTCCACCACCTTCCTGGGGTCGCGCACCCGGTAGTCGCGCCAGAACTTCCACTGGCTGCAGAACGAACAGGTGAACGGGCAGCCCCGCGCCATGTTCGGGATCGCGACCCGCACCCCCAGCGGCACGTAGCTGTATTTCTCCCATTCCAGGATCGACCAGTCGGGGTCGATCGCGTCGAGGTTCTTCACCGTCGAGGCGGCCGGCGTCGCCACGATTTCGTCGCCGTCGCGGAAGGCGAGGCCGTGGATGCGGCGGCGGTCCTGCGGCCAGCGGCCCTCGGCGACCGCGCGCATCAGCGCGACCACGATCTCCTCGCCCTCGCCGCGGACGATCACGTCGACCCAGGGCGCCTCCGACAGCACCTGTTTGAACATGAAGGTCGCATGAATGCCGCCCAGCACGCGCAGCGCCCCGGGCACCACGTCGCGCGCGATCTCGAGGCACCGCTCGGCGGCGTAGATCGACGGCGTGATCGCCGTGACGCCGACGACATCGGGGCGAAGCTCGGTGAGGCGCCTCGCGATGGCCTCATCGCCCAGGTTGTTCGTCATCGCGTCGACGAAGTGGATGTCGCCGAACCCCGCCGCCTTCAGCGATCCGGTCAGGTAGGCGACCCAGGCGGGGGGCCAGCTTCCGGCGATCTCGGCCCCACCCGAGCGGTAGTTGGGATGCATGAAGACGATACGCATGGATGGCCCTCCCCGCGACACGCGCCATGGCCAAAGGCTAGCAGGCGCGCTGTCAGGGCAGATTGACACACATCAAGTCCGACCGACTGGACAGTGCGATGCGCCGGACAGCGCCGGTGCCCCGTTCGGCCGGCTTTACAAATCGCCCCCTGCGCGACACGATGGTGCGGTTGCGATACGAGAGACCGCCGCGCCGCTCCCTCGGGCATGGGAGGCGGGGCGCAGCGCCAACGGGGCGGCGTGGGGGCCGCATTGGGGGTGATGCATGTGGGAATCGGCGCTCGAAGTCTTCGTGCGGCGCTTCGTCAGGCAGGGCGCCATCGTCGTGCATCTGCCGTCCGGCCGATCCGTGGCCGCAGGCGACGGCACGCCGCCGGTCGAGGTCACCATCGCCGACGCCGACACGGTGCGCCGGCTTGTCCTTCGGCCCGAGATGGCGGTGGGCGAGGCCTACATGAACGGCGCGCTCATCATCGCGGGCGACGATCTGCGCGGGCTCCTCGCGCTGCTCATCGGCAACATGAACCGCGGCCTGCCGCTCTGGCAGCGCCCGATACGCGCCGGGCGCACCGCCCTGCGGTTTCTCCGGCAGATCAACCCGATGGGCCGAGCGCGGCGCAACGTGGCGCACCACTACGACCTCTCGGGCCAGCTCTACGAGCTGTTCCTCGACCGCGACCGGCAGTATTCCTGCGCCTATTTCCGCGACCCGGCGATGACGCTCGACGAGGCGCAGGAGGCCAAGAAGCAGCACATCGCCGGCAAGCTGCTGCTCAAGCCCGGGCTGCGCGTGCTCGACATCGGCTGCGGCTGGGGCGGCATGGCGCTCACGCTGGCGCGGGACCACGGCGCGCAGGTGGTCGGCGTGACGCTGTCCAGCGAACAGCTCGCCGTGGCCCGCGCCCGCGCGGCGAAGGCCGGCCTCGCCGACCGGGTCCAGTTCCAGCTTCTCGACTACCGCCGGGTCGAGGGCCCGTTCGACCGCATCGTCTCGGTCGGCATGTTCGAACATGTCGGCGCACCGCATTACCGGACCTACTTCGGCAAGGTCCGCGACCTGCTCACCGACGACGGCGTGGCGCTGATCCACACGATCGGCCGCGCCGCGCCGCCCAGCGCCACCAACCCCTGGGTCGACAAGTACATCTTCCCCGGCGGCTATGTCCCCTCGCTGTCCGAGGTGATGCGCGCGGTCGAGAAGGAGCACCTCGTGACCGACGACGTCGAGGTCTGGCGGCTCCACTACGCCGAGACGCTGCGCCACTGGCTCGCCCGGTTCGAGGCCCGGATCGACGCTGCGCGCGCGCTCTACGACGACCGCTTCTGCCGGATGTGGCGCTACTACCTGCTGGCCTCCGAACTGACATTCCGGCTGAACGCGCAGGTCGTGTTCCAGCTGCAGCTCTCGCGCCGGCAGGAGGCCGTGCCGCTCACGCGGGACTACCTCTATGCCCGCGAGGGCTACCGCGTCCCGCACGCGGCCGAATGATCGGGCAGGCGTTGCGCAGCCGCGTCCGGACGCCGGCCGGTCAGAACGGCCGGGTCACGTTGCCGGAATAGAAGAAGATGCCAAGCCCGACCACGAAGACGATCACGCCCGCCAGCGCGTGCAGCACCACCGCCATCGGGAAGTTGCGCCGCGCCTCGTAGGCCCAGGCGAAGACGAGGCCGCCGACGAAGGTCATCGCCGCCACGACCCAGTTCCAGTACATCAGGTGCGCCAGCGCGAACAGCGCCGCGTTCAGCAGGATCGCGGGCCGCAGCGGCGGCAGGATCGGCCCGTAGCGGCGGAAGAACAGCGGGCGGAAGACGATCTCCTGCGGCAGCGCCGACAGGAACGGGTAGAGCAACACCACCATCGCCATCAGCGCCGGGTTGGCGCGGGCCAGGCCGAAGAGGTTCCCCGGCGCCGCAACCAGCACCACGGCCAGCGCCGCGGCCAGCGTCGCCGTCCCGAACAGCGCCACGGCGCGCCAGTCGATCCGGTCCCAGCCGCGGGCCACATCATTCCAGGCGAAGCCCGGCGTCACGTGCAGCAGCAGGACGCCCAGCGCCGTCACCGCGAACAGCACGGTGAACATGCTCGACGGCGGCACGAACAGCGCCACGGCCAGCGGCGTCAGCACGAAGAACCCGACGAACTCCGTCCACAGCCGGGCGCGGCGCGCCTCCGACCGAACTTCCGACTGCGTCATCGGCGTTGCCCTCTGCTTCGTCGTTGCCTTCCGCCCCGCGAGGTCACTTAGTGTGCCCCCGGCCCGAACCAATCGGGCGGGGATCAAGTTTCTGCCACTGCAAATGTCCTTGCCGCGGCGCCGCGCCCCGGCGATAGCTTCCGCGGCCAGGCTGCGGAGCGCCGATGACCGGACAGCGGAACGAGCGGGCGAAGACGATCGCCGTCTGCCTCGGCTTCATCCTGCTGACGGCGGGCCTGCACGCCCAGTCGGCCGACCTCAAGGCGG
>CAZYBG010000024.1:0-42004 GCA_964645155.1 uncultured Rhodobacterales bacterium
TGCCGACGCCGAACCCGCCGATATCGGTATAGAGCATGGCGGACCAGCGCGGCGACAAGGCGAAGCGCGCGCGCGCGCCGATGATCGGGTCGGTGAGCGAGCGGGTCGGCGAGGCGCTGAGGCCGCCGCCCGCCGCCTGCACGTCGGCCTCGAGCTCGAACCGGCGCAAGCCCGCGAAGACATCGACCGCCTGCGTCGGCCGTGCCAGCGCCCGGTAGCCCGCCGCCAGGGTCAGGACGGACTGCGTCAGCGTGCCCTCGGCCGGGATGTCGCCGGGCAGCACCCCTTCGCGCGAGCTCTGGACCCGGCTGATGTCGCCGAGGATCACGAAGCGCCCGCGTTCGGCCCCGAACGACAGAAAGAACGCGCTGTCGAGGTCCTCGAGGATGTCCGAGAAGCTCTGGTCGAAGGAGAGTGTCGGCGCGCCGGTGAAGGGGCGGATGTCGCCGCCCATGCCTGAGGCCCAGACATAGGGCGTCACCGTGAAGCGCCAGGCCGATGCCCCGCCCGCCTCCGGCGGCGCGGCGACGGCGGGCTCGGCCGCTTCCTCCTGCGGACCGGCGGCCTGCGCGGGCAGTGCGGCGAGGAGCGGGCCGGAGAGGGCCAGGGCCAGAACGGCGGTGTGCGCTGCGGTTCGGATCACGCCAGTGCCTCCTTGAAGATGCGGCCACCCTTCATGATGAGCCGGAGCGTGGTATCGGGCGTCTCCAGCCAGCCGAGGCCGCCTTCCGGGTCGCCGTCGACGACCAGAAGGTCGGCCAGCGCGCCTTCGGCGATCACGCCGAGCCGGCCGTCATACGGCGCCCGCGGCCCCGAAAGCGCCAGGAGCTCGCCCGCCGCGCCGGTGGCGAGGCGCAGCGCGTCGAGCGGCGGCATGTAGCGGGCGAACTTCGCCAGCTGCCGCCCCATCCTCGCGACGCCGGCGGCGTTGAACAGCGTGTCGGTGCCGAAGCTCATCTTGACCGGATAGGTCCGGCTGAGCGCGAAGGCGCGCTCGGTTCCGACCGCGACCTCCTGCTGCTTGGCCTGCGAGCGCGGATCGGATTTGGGATTCGCATCCTCGTCGGCGAAGAACGGCTGGATCGACCACCAGACGCCCGCATCGGCCATGCGGCGCACGGTGTCCTCGTCGGCAAGCTGGCCATGCTCGATCGACTTCACGCCGGCCTCGATGCAGCGCAGGATGCCGACCGGGGTGTAGACATGGGCGCAGACATAGGTGCCCCAGTCCTCGGCCGCCTGCACGGCGGCGCGCATCTCGTCCGGCGTGTACTGCACGGTGTCGAGCGGATCGTAGAGCGAGGAGACGCCGCCGCCGGCCATGATCTTGATCTGGCTCGCGCCCTTCATCAGCTGCTCGCGCGTGCGGCGCAGCACCTCGGGCACGCCGTCGGCGATGACGTTGACGCCCTCGGCCTCGACCCGGTTCGCCGGCGAGTTGCCCATGCGGGGAAGCTCGGACAGCATCCGGAAATCGCCATGCCCCGAGGTCTGCGACAGCGCCGCGCCCGAGGGGAAGACGCGCGGCCCGGCCATGATCCCGCGGTCGATCGCCAGCTTCAGGCCGAAGGCGGGCCCGCCCACGTCGCGCACCGTCGTGAAGCCCTGCATCAGCATCTGCCCGGCGACCTGGCCCGAGACCAGGTGGATGAAGGCCGGATCGCCGGAAAGCGCGACAAGCTCGCTGATGCCGGCGAGGGTGAGGTGGCCGTGCGACTCGATCAGCCCGGGGATCACCGCGCGGCCGCCGCAGTCGATGATCTCGGCCTCGGCCGGTCCCTGTCCCGCGGGCGGCATCGCGGCGATCCGCTCGCCCTCGATCAGGATGTCGCGCCCGTCCTGCATGGACAGCTCGGTGCCGTTGAAGAAGCGCAGGTTGCTCAGCAGGATCGGCCGCCCCGGCGTCTGCGCCCGCACCTCGCGGGGGGCGAGGCCGAAGCCCGCGAACAGCCCCAGCACGGCGGCGGTCCCGCCCAGGAACTCCCGCCGGCGAAGGTCGGCCTCGAGGCGCGCATAGGCGGCCATCGTCTGCGGCGCGCCGCACAGGCAGGGGTCAAGACCGGCAAGCCGCGCGGTGGCGAGGTCGTCGCAGGCAACGCACATGACGGCCTCCCTATCAAAGCAGCGACAGCGCCGGGCGTCTTGGGGGCGATCCCCCTGCGGTCGCGCAATGCCACGCCATGACAGGAGGTTACCGACACCCTCTCATGTGTCAAACCAGAGTTCTGGTAGATCCCGAAAAGGCGGGGCCGGCAGTGCGGGCCGCGGAAGCGCCGTTCAGCGCGGCACCAGCTCCTGCAGCCGGGCGATCAGCCGGGCCTCGTCGGCCGCGTCCCAGCCCGGCGGGTCGAGGACGGCGGCCCAGCCGGGGATGTAGTGCCGCGCGATGTAGTCGTGCCCGTAGCCGAGGTTCCCGAGCGCCACGGCCATGTCCACGCCCACCTGGAACAGCGTCACGACCGGCAGCCAGCGCATCTGCGGCGACAGGTCCGGCGCGCGCGGCGCCGACAGCCAGTCCGGTCGCCGGAAGGCGAGCGACCAGTCGAAGAACACGATCGGGTCGCTGCCGTATTGCAGCAGCACCATGCGGATCGGGCCCCATGGCGCATCATGGGCCTCGAGGCCGCCGGACTGGTTCATCGAGCGGATCAGCGAGCCGTTGCCGAAGCGCGGGCGCCATGCCGGGGTGTCGGGCTGCCGCCCCGAGATGACCCTCTGCCAGAAGTCGCTGAGGTAGGGCGACCCGGCCCAGAGCGCGCCGTGGAACGGGTCACCCAGCACGTCGAGAAGCGGTACCGTCTCCTGCGAGAGGAACGCGCCGAGGCTCAGGCCGTGCAGGTAGAGCCGCGGCCGGCCGTCCCTCGGCAGGGTCGTCCAGTGGCGGTAGACGAGGTCGAAGAGGCGCTGCGCCTCTTCGATGCCGTGGGTCGGGTCGACGATCACCGAGACCGGGCTGGAGAGATAGCTGTACTGCACCGCGACCGTCGCGACATCGCCCTTCGCGATGTAGTCGAGCGCGTCCATCCCGCCGGGGTCGAGCCAGCCGGACCCCGTCGGCATCGCGACGACGAGCACGTCGCGCTCGAACCCGCCGACGCGCAGGAGTTCATCGAACGCGAGCCGGGCCCGTTCCGCAGCCGAAGGTGCGGCGTTGAGACCGACATAGACACGCAGCGGCTCGCGCGCCGGCTCGCCCCAGAACCCGGCGATGTCGTCCGCCGTGGGGCCCGATGCGACGAAGTCGCGCCCCCAGCGGCCGAGGTCCTGCCACGCGACGAGCGACGCGGCGCTTCCCGGTTTCGCGGGGTCGGTCGGCGGCCCGAAGTCCGGCGCGATGAAGGCATCCGCCACGCGCGACGCGCCGTCGATCGCGCGGAGCGCGGAGCGCACGGCGAGGCCGTCGATGACGGCGGCGAAGATCGCGAGCGCGGCCAGAATGCCGATCAGGCCGGCAAGCCTCGGCGGCAGGACCCGCGCGCTGCGCCGGCTCCAGCCCCGGACGACCATCAGGAAGATCCTGCCGGCAAGCAGGAGAACGGCGAAGACCGCAAGTGCCACGAGCATCACCGTCAGCGGCGCGGCGGTGTCGGCCTCCGGCAGGCCCCAGGCGGCGCGGATCGAGTTCTGCCAGCCGACGCTTGCCGACAGGGCCAGGGCGACCGCGACCGCACACCCGCCGAGGACCAGCGGCGCGCCGAGGCGGGCCACGCCCCCGGGCACCGCGCCGACCCCGAGCCAGTCGAGCAGGCGGCGGGCCAGGAACCACGCCGCATATCCGATCGAGAAGACGAGGCCGCCGAGGGCGCCCTGCAGGACCGGGCCGCGCGGGACCATCGAGGGGGTGAGCGACAGGCAGAACAGGACCGTCCCGGCCAGGACGCCGCCGACCGCGACCGCGCCGAACAGGGCATGTCGATGCCGGGTCCTGACGCGACCGGGCTGGCGGATGTCATCGGGCTTCATCATCCTGGCGATCCTGACGGTTTGCGCTGTCGTCGTCCATCCGAACGTGGACGGTGAAGTCTGGTGCAGTCCTGGCGCCCGCACCCGACGCGCCTTGGCGCGGCGGGGCGCGGCCCGGCGCCCCCCTGACTCTTGAGCGGCGGCGCGTCTGCGGCTAAGTGCTTGGCGGGGAATGGAGCGGGGCGGCATGGCTTTCGTGATCGGCATCGACGGCGGCACCGAAAGCCTGCGGGCCCATGTCTTCGACCTTTCCGGCCGGTCGCGCGGGGTGGCGCGCGGCACCTACGAGACCCGCTTCCCCGAGCCGGGCCGCGCCGAACAGGACCCCGAGGACTGGTGGCGCGCCTGCGGCGAGGCGGTCAGGGGCGCGGTCGCCGCGGCGGGGGTGCCGCCGTCCGACATCGTGGCCCTCGCCGCCGACACGACCTCGTGCACGGTCGTCGCGCTCGACGCGGCGGGGCGCCCGCTGCGGCCCTGCCTTCTGTGGATGGATGTGCGCGCCCATGCCGAGGCGGCCGAGGTGGCCGCCAGCGGCGACCCCGCGCTGCGGGTGAACGGCGGTGGCCGCGGGCCGGTCAGCCCGGAATGGATGATCCCCAAGGCGCTCTGGCTGATGCGGCACGAGGCGCAGCTCTTCGCGGCGGCCGCGATGGTGGGCGAGTACCAGGATTTCCTCAACCTCCGCCTCACCGGCCGGTGGTGCGGCTCGCTCAACAACCTCACGATGCGCTGGCACTACCAGACCGATCACGGCGGCTGGCCCGACGGGTTGCTGGGCCGGCTGGACCTCGGCGCGCTGCGCGGCAAGTGGCCGGCCGAGATCGTCGCCCCGGGCGAGGTGGTGGGCGGGCTGAGCGGCGCCGCGGCCGACCATCTCGGCCTGCGCGCCGGCACGCCGGTGGTGCAGGGCGGGGCGGATGCGTTCATCGGCATGATCGGCCTCGGCGTGACCGAACCGGGCGAACTGGCGCTCATCACCGGCTCGTCGCACCTCCAGCTCGGCGTGGCGAGCCGGGCGGTGCACATGCCGGGCGTCTGGGGCACCTACATGGACTGCGTCTATCCCGGCAAGCCGATCATCGAGGGCGGGCAGACCTCGACCGGCTCGGCGATCGCGTGGTTCAAGCGCAACTTCGCGGCGGATGCCGATTTCGACGCGCTGAACGCGGCCGCCGCGGCGCTGCCGCCGGGGGCCGAGGGGCTGATCGCCGTCGATCACTTCCAGGGCAACCGCACGCCGCATACCGACGCGCTGGCGCGGGGGGCGATCACCGGCCTCACCCTCAAGCACACCCGCGACCATGTCTACCGCGCGCTGATCGAGGCGATCTGCCTCGGCACGCGGCTGATCGTCGAAAGCTTCGGCGACGCCTTCGGGGCGCGGCGGATCGTCGTCGCCGGCGGCGCGACGCGGTCGCCGTTCTGGCTCCAGGTCCATGCCGACACGCTGGGCGTGCCGCTCGAGCTGACCGAGGAGGCGGAGGCCTGCCCGCTCGGCTCGGCGGTGCTGGCGGCGACCGGCATCGGCCGCTTCGGCTCGATCGAGGAGGGCGCCCGCGCCATGGTCCGCGTGGCGCGCACCGTCGAGCCGGACCCGGCGGCCCATGCCGCCTACGGCCCGGTCTACGACCGCTACCGCGCCGCCTACGGTGCGCTGAAGGCGCTGCGCGAGACCGCCTGACCGGGCGGGTCCCTGCGGCCGGACCCGTCAGCCGGAAAGCGGGTGGTGGCAGGCGGCCGCGGTCGCCCCCCGCGCGGCGAGGCCGGGCCGCGTCGTGCGGCAGATCTCCGAGGCGCGCGGGCAGCGCGGATGGAAGGCGCAGCCGGGCGGCGGGTTGGCGGGGTCGCCCACCTCGCCCGCGATCACGGTGCGCGGACGGTTGCGCGCCGCCGGGTCGGCCACCGGCGCCGCGGCGAGCAGCGCCTGCGTGTAGGGGTGCTGCGGGCGGCCGAACACATCGGCGGTCGGCCCGATCTCGACGATCCGGCCGAGATACATCACCGCCACCCGGTCGGCGATGTGCGACACCACCGAGAGGTCGTGCGCGATGAAGAGGTAGGTCAGCCCGAACTCCTCCTGCAGTTCCATCAGCAGGTTGATCGTCTGCGCCTGGACCGAGACGTCGAGCGCCGACAGCGCCTCGTCGGCGACGACGACCCGCGGGCCGGGTGCGAGCGCGCGGGCGATGCCGATCCGCTGGCGCTCGCCGCCCGAGAAGGCGTGCGGAAACCGGTTCATCGCCTCCGAGCGCAGCCCGACCCGGGCGAGGAGCGCGGCCACCCGGTCGGCAAGCTCGCCGCGGTTCGTGACGCCGGCGTTGCGCAGCGCCTCGCCGACGATCTCGATCACCGGCAGCCGGGGGTTGAGCGATGCCACCGGGTCCTGGAACACCATGCGCACGTCGCGCCGGTAGCGCCGGAGCGCCTCGCCCGCGAGCGCGCCGATATCGGTCTCGGACCCGTCGGCCGCGCGATAGGTCACCTGGCCGCCGGTCGGCGCCACGACCCGCAGGAGCGCGCGGCCGGTCGTCGTCTTGCCGCAGCCGCTTTCGCCGACGAGCGCCAGCGTCTCGCGCTGGCCGAGGTCGAAGCTGACCCCGTCGACCGAGCGGACGAGGGCCGCCGGGCCGCGCAGGAAGCCACCGCCCATGGGGAAGTGGACCGCCAGATCGCGGACCGACAGGATCGGCCCGGTGGTGTCGAGCGGCATCACGCACCCCCCGGATAGAGCGCGCAGCGCACCCGCCGGCCGGGCGCCACCTCGCGCAGGGGCGGCACGCCGGCGTCGCAGAGGCCGGGGCGGGCGAAGTCGCAGCGCGTGTTGAAGGTGCAGCCCCGGGGCCGGCGCAGCGGGTTCGGGATCATCCCGCGGATCGCCGTCACCTTGGACTTCCGCGCCACCTGCGGCCGCGGCACCGAGCCGAGAAGCGCGGCCGTGTAGGGATGGCAGGGATCGGCGAAGATGTCGCCGACCGGTCCCTCCTCGACGATGCGGCCGAGATACATGACCGCCACGCGGTCGGCGATCTCGGCCACCACGCCGAGATCGTGGGTGATGAAGAGGACCGCCATGCCGAATTCCGCCTGCAGGCCGCGGATCAGGTCGAGGATCTGCGCCTGGGTCGTCACGTCGAGCGCGGTGGTCGGCTCGTCGGCGATCAGAAGGCGCGGCCGGCAGGCCAGCGCCATCGCGATCATCGCGCGCTGGCGCTGGCCGCCGGACAGCTGGAACGGATAGGCGTCGACCCGGCTCTCGGGCTGCGGCATTCCCACGCGGCGCAGCGCGTCGACCGCGATGGCGCGCGCTTCGGCGCGGTCGACGCCGCGGTGCAGCCGCACGCCCTCGGCGATCTGGCCGCCGATCGTGTGCACCGGCGAAAGCGACGACATCGGCTCCTGGAAGATCATCGCCGCGGCGTCGCCCCGCACCGCGCGGGCGACCGGTCCCTTCGGGTCGATGCCCGCCATGTCGACGACGCTGCCGTCGGGGCGCAGGAGCCGGATCTCGCCCGCCTCGATCCGCGCGATCGACGGCAGCAGCCGCAGGATCGCGCGGGCGGTGACCGACTTGCCCGACCCCGACTCGCCCACGAGGCAGAGCGTCTCGCCCGCGCGGATCGTCAGGTCGGCGCCGTCGACCGCGGGGACGTGCCCGTCGAGGGTGGAGAACACGATGCGCAGGTCGCGCATGGCGAGGACGGGGGGGTCAGATACGGTCATCGTCGAGGGGGGTCCGGAGCGGTTCGGGATCGGCATCGGCGAAGCGGCGCGTGTCGATGGTGCGCAGCGGCCGCCCGGCGAGCGCGAGCGTGGCAAGCACCGCCGCGCCGGCGAGGGCGAAGGCGGAGGCGAGGCCGAGCCGCTCGGCCAGCAGGCCGAGAGACAGGCCGCCCAGCGCCCCGCCCGCATGCAGGACCAGGCCATAGAGCCCGAGGACGCGGCCGCGGACATGGGCCGGCGCGGCCAGCTGCATCAGCGTCTGGACCGAGGCCGCGCGCAGGATCGAGGCGAAGCCCATGCCGGCGGCGAGGCCGAGCGCGACGGCCGCCACACCGGCATGGGGGATCGCGACCAGGCCGATCGCCAGCGCCGCGGTGACCGCGAAGGCAAGGCGCGGCAGGACGGCGATGCCCTCGCGGCCGGCAAGGTAGAGCCCGCCCGCCACCGCGCCGGCCCCCACGCTGCCGGTGATCAGCGCGATCCCGTCCGGCCCGCGGCCGAGGATCTCGTCGGCGATAGCGGGGGCGAGGTCGAGGAACGGCCGCATCATGAACGACCCCGCCGCATGGACGACGAAGGTCGGCCAGAGCAGGTCGGACCGCCGGGCGTGGTGGAACCCCTCGGCGAACTGCGCCAGAAGGCCAAGACCGGACGGCGTGGCGCGCGTCCCCGCCGGCAGGCCGACGACCAGCACCGCGTGGGCGAGAAGGAGGCAGGCACCGAGCACCAGCGCCACCGCGGCCCCCGCCGTCAGGATCAGCGCCGCGGCGACCGCCGGGCCGACCAGCGTGGCGAGGTTGAAGAGCGTGGACTTGAGCGCCACCGCATTCGGCAGGTCGCGCATCGGCACGAGGTCCGAGACGATCGTCTTGGTCGAGGGCTGGGCGAGGCCCGATGTCAGCCCCGCCACCGCCGCGCACAGGACGACGGCGCCCGGCGTCGCGGCGCCGGCGGCGAGCAGCGCCGCAACGGCAAGCGCCGCCGCCGCGTTCATGCCGCGGGCGAAGGCGATGAGCCAGCGGCGGTCGAGCCGGTCGGCCATGATCCCGCCCGCCAGCGTGCCGAGGACCGAGGGGCCGAGCAGCGCGAAGGAGAGCACGCCGAGCCAGGCGGCCGATCCGGTCATCTCCCACAGGACCCAGCCGAAGACGGTCCGCTTGATCCATTCGCCCAGCGCCGCCGCCGCCGTTCCGGCGAGATGCCTCGCGAACGGCGGCGTCGTCGCGATGCGGCCGATCCGGCCGAAGCGGGCGGCGAGGTCAGTCGGCATAGGGATCGGCCGCGTCGCGCAGCCCGTCGCCGAGGAAGTTGAAGGCGAGGACGACGATCATGATCGCCACGCCGGGAAGCAGGAGCCACGGCATGTTGGCAAGCGCATTCACGCTCTGCGCATCCTGCAGCAGCACGCCCCAGCTCACCACCGGCGGCCTGAGGCCGATCCCGAGGAACGAGAGCGCGGTCTCGGCCAGGATCATCGACGGGATCGCCAGCGTCACTGTGGCGATGATGTGCGACAGGAACGAGGGCACCATGTGCTTGGAGATGATCGTCATCTCCGACGTGCCGTCGAGCCGCGCCGCGGTCACGAAATCCTCGTGCTTCAGCGCCATGAACTTGCCGCGCACCTCGCGCGCGAGGCTGGTCCAGCCGATCACCGACAGGATCACGGTGATGAGGAAGTAGACCGTGAGCGGCGGCAGGCCCGGCGGGATCGCCGCCGCGAGCCCCATCCAGAGCGGGATCGTCGGCAGCGACTGAAGGAACTCGATCACGCGCTGGATGCTCTCGTCGATCCAGCCGCCGAAATAGCCGGAGATGCCGCCGAGGATCACGCCGAGGACGAGGCTGAGGCCGACGCCGACCAGCCCGATGGTCAGCGACACGCGCGCGCCGTAGACCATGCGCGAGAACAGATCGCGGCCGAGCCGGTCGGCGCCCAGAAGGAACATCGGCGCGTCCGGCTCGACCGGGCCGATCAGCTTGCGGGTCATCGGGATCACGCCCATCAGGCGGTAGGGCTCCGACGGCACCAGGAACGCGATGTCGTGCCGGATGCCGGGGTCGACGATCTGGCTGCGGGCCCGGGTGGCGGGATCGATCGACGAGGTGAAGCCCTTGACATGCGGGCGCCAGACCAGCCCGCCTTCGGCGGTGCGGTCGAAGAGATGGATCGGCTGCGGCGGCGCCGAGGCGTAGCGGCGCAGGTTCTCGTCGGGCGCGAACGGGGCGATGAACTCGGCCAGCGCGGCGACGAGGTAGAACGCCAGGACGATGATCCCGCCGAGCAGCGCCAGCCGGTGGCGGCGGAAGCGCAGCCAGATCAGCCGCCACTGGCCGGTCGTCTCGAAGGCGAGGTCGCCCTCGGCGGCCGGCACCGGCAGCGGCCCGGTCCGCGGGGCGTGGTCGAGAAGCGAAAGCCGCGTCATCGGTAGCGGATCCTCGGATCGAGAACGGCGAGCAGGATGTCGGACAGCAGCGTGCCGACGACGGTCAGCACCGACAGCATCAGGATGAAGCTGGCGGCGAGGTACATGTCCTGCGCCTTGAGCGCCTGGAGAAGCAGCGGCCCCGTCGTCGGCAGGTTCAGCACGACCGAGACGATCGCCTCGCCCGAGACGAGCCCGACAAGGACGTAGCCCAGCGACGACACGAAGGGATTGAGCGCCATCCGCACCGGGTACTTCATCGTCAGCCGCGCCTCGGTCAGGCCCTTGGCGCGGGCGGTGACGACATAGGGCTTGTTGATCTCGTCGAGCAGGTTCGCCCGCAGGATGCGGATCAGCCCGGCGGTGCCGTTCGTCGCGATCACCAGAAGCGGGATCCAGATATGCCCGAGCAGGTCGACGAACTTGCCCCAGCTCCACGGCGCCTCGCGGTATTCGGGCGAGAACAGGCCGCCGACCGACTGGCCGAACCAGGCGAAGGCCACGTACATCAGGATGAGCGCGATCAGGAAGCTGGGTGTCGCGAGGCCGAGCAGGCCGAAGGTGGTGAACGCGTAGTCGCCGACCGAATACTTGCGCACCGCCGAGTAGATGCCGATCGGGAAGGCGATGATCCAGGTCGCGATCAGGGCCGAGAAGGCGACCGCCACCGTCAGCCCCAGCCGCTCCCACAGGAGCTCCGAGACCGGCCGGTTCCATTCGAAGGACTGGCCGAAATCGCCGCGGGTCAGGATCCCGCCGACCCAGTTGAAGTACTGCACGATCATCGGCTGGTCGAGGCCGTAGCGTTCGCGCATCGCGGCCACGGCGTTCTCGTCGAGCCGCGCGCCCTGGGTCTCCATCTCGGCCATCAGGCTGTCGAGGAAGTCGCCGGGCGGCAGCTGGATGATCGCGAACGACACGATCGACACCGCGATCAGCGTGGGGATCATCAGCAGAAGTCTGCGCAGGATGTAGAGGGTCATGGTCCGCCCGTTTGATGCAGGGCGCGGCGGGCGGACCGCTGCCCGCCCCCGCGCCCCGCTGTGCCCCGCCGTGCCGAGGCTACTCGGCGAAGTAGAACTGCTCGGACCGCGCCGGCCCCGGCGCGCTCATCGAGAAGCTGTCGAGGATGGTGGCGGGCACGTTCCGCATCCGGCTCGAGACGATGCCGTAGCCTTCCACCGGACGCGCGACGCCGATCTGCCAGAACTCGTCGGCCTGCAGTTCGGTCAGTTCGGCGACGGCCGCCGTCCGAGCGGTCGCGTCGGTCGAGGCGGCGCCCGCCAGGAACAGCTCCTGCGCCCGCAGCGCCGCCGCCGGCGGCTCGACCGCGCCGCCCTCGCGCTCGCCCGACATCCAGAGATGCCAGCCGAGCCCCCAGTAGGACGCGACGTCCGAGGGGTACCAGTTGTCGGGCAGCATGAAGAAGTCGTCGCCGCCCGCCTCGGCGTTGTCGGCCGCGGCGTCATGCTCGTTGGCGCGGGTCCGGGTGCGGAACAGCGAGCGTTCCACCACGTCGAGGTCGAGCGTGATGCCCACCGCGGCCCAGTGGCCGCGGACCAGTTCGAGCGTGTCGATGACTTCGTCGAGATCGTTGCGGACCGTCAGGCGGATCGTCACCGGCTGCCCGTCGGGGCCGAGGCGCTCGCCGGATGCGTCCTTCTCGGTCAGGCCGGCGCGGTCCAGATGCTCCTCGGCCAGCGCGAGGTCGAAGGCGGTGTACTGGGTGCCGAGGCGCTCGTTGTAGTAGGGCGTGCCGGGGATCGGGCCGACCTGAAACGGCTCGCCGGCGCCGAGGAACACCAGGTCGATGATCTCGTCGCGGTCGATCGCGTGGCTGAGGCCGATGCGGAAGTCGCGGTTGCCGTAGAGCGCGCGCCTGGCCTCGTCGGGATGGGCGAGGTTCAGAGAGATCGCGACATAGTTCACATCGGTGGTCGGCATGTCGATCAGCCCGTAGCCGGACGTCTCGCTGTTCTCGATCACCAGCGCCTTGTTGGCGATGGTGTTGAAGTGCCGCGCGTGCAGGTCGAGCTCGCCGTTCAGCGCCTTGAGCAGGAGGACCTCGTTGTCCTGCGCGATGTCGTAGATCACCCGGTCGATGTAGGGAAGCTGGTTCCCCTCGGTGTCGACCTTCCAGTAGTAGGGGTTGCGCTCGAAGCCGACCTGGGTGCCGGTATAGGGCTGCGACAGCTTCCAGCCATACAGCGTCGGCTTCTCGGCGTTCTGGAAGAGCGGCGCGCCGTCGAAGTCAGCCTTCTTGCGGAACAGCTCGACCCAGTCGGCCACGCCCTCGGCCGCCACCGCGGCGGCAAGGTCGGCCTCGGCCGCATGCGCCTTGTGGAACGGGGCGAGGTAGTGCCGCGGGAAGGCCACGAGCTGCTCGCCGCGGGTCGAGGCGATGTTCTCGAGGATCAGCCCGTTCGGCCCGGGGCAGACGATGCGGACCGTCAGCGGATCGGGCGCCTCGACGCCGCAGTCGCCCTCGGCCGTCTCCATCCAGCCCGGCACGCCGTCGCCGACCTCGTCTCCGAGGTTCACATCGGCGTGCCAGAACAGGATGTCGGCCGAGGTGAAGGGCGTGCCATCCGACCACTTCACGCCGTCGCGCAGCTGGAACGTGTAGGTCGTCGCGTCCTCCGACACCTCGAAGGAGGCGGCCAGGTTCGGGACGATCTCGCTGAAGGTGTGATCCCAGCGCACGAGGCTGTCATAGCCGATCGTGCGGCGGATCCACGTGCTGTCGCCGGTGCCGCGGACGGCCGACCGCCAGGTGCCGCCGTAGGTGCCGACCGCGTCGAGCGGCGTGACGGTCAGCGGCTCGGCCGGCAGCCGCTCCTGAAGCGGCGGCAGCGTTCCGGCGGCGACTGCGGCCGCAAGGTCCGGCGCCTCGCCCGCGGTCGCGGGGAGCGCGAGCGCCGCGCCGAACGTGGCGAGCGACGCGGCAAGACGCCGAAACCGGCGTGGTCTGGTGGCGTTCATGGTTTCCTCCCGTGTGTGCGGTTCGAGCCGCACCTCAACGTTTCCGACGTGACACCATTATGTCAAAAGATGATGCAGACTTTCATCCAATGACAAAATACCGGCGGCCTAGTCCTCGAACATCGCGTCGGCGGCGGGCAGGGCAGGGGCCGCCGCCCCCTGCCAGCCGAGCCGCCCGGAAATGTCGGCTGCCGCGGTGACCAGCGCCCCGATCGTGGCGCGCAGGCGCGCCTCGCTCAGCCGCGCGGCCGAGGACGAGACCGACAGCGCCGCGACCACGTCGCCGCGGCGGTCGCGGATCGGCGCTGCGACGCAGCGCAGGTCGGGCTCGCATTCCTCGTCGTCGATCGCATGGCCGAGGCTCCTGACCCGGCCCAGCTCGTCCATCAGCCGCGACCGGTCGGTCAGCGTCCGCGGCGTGCGGGCGGCGTAGGGCGGGGCGCCCAGCATCGCATCGACCGCGGCCTCCCATGTCCAGGCCATCAGGACCTTGCCGGCCGCGGTCGCGTGGAGCGGCAGCCGCGCGCCGAGCCGGCCCGACATCCGCAGCGCCGCCGCGCCCTCGACCTGCTCGATGTAGATGACATGGCCGCCCTCGCGCACGCCGAGGCTGACGGTCTCGCGGGTGTCGAGCGAGAGCTGCCGCATCTGCGATGCCGCCACCCGGTCGAGGCGGCCGCTGCGAACCGCGGCAGACCCGACGACGAACGCCTTGATGCCCATGACATAGATGCCCGAGCGGTCGTCGTGCAGGACGAAGCCGCGCGACCGCAGCGTCTCCAGAAGCCGCAGCGCCGTCGAGGGCGACAGCTCGCATTCCCGCGCCAGGTCGCTCAGCGACGCCTCGCGCCGCTCGGCCAGGACCTCGATCAGCGCGAGCCCGCGGTCGAGCGTGCGGGTGACGCCGAGATCGGCCCGGGTGCGGCTCCGGCCGCGGCGCTGGGGCCGCGGCGCCGTCATGACGCGGCCCGGCGGGCGCCATCCGGCGCGGCGAGCGAGTTGACCCAGAGCGTCAGCGCCTCGGCCACGGCCCGCTCGGCGCCGGAATAGAGATAGGCGGCGCCCGGCACCATCGTCGTCTCGACCCGCGGCGACCCGGTGGCGTTGCGCCGGATCGAAGCGAGGAAGGCGCCGACATCGCGGTCGGGGTTCTGCTCGCGGTCGCCGAACCAGGCGAGGATCGGCACGTCGACCCGGGTCAGGGCGGGCGGCACGTCCGCGGCGCCATAGAGCTCGCGGTGCACGCGGGCCCGCGATTCGTAGACCAGCGCGCTCACCGTGTTGGGGCCGAGCCCGCGCCGGCTGCCGAACGGCATCAGGTCCAGCCCGCGCCCTTCGCGCACCGCCTGCGCCGCCCGGTCGGCCAGCGAGGGATCGAGGTTGTCGCGCACCAGCGAGCCCGACGAGGCGATGACGATGCCGGCGATCCCGGCGCTGCCGCGCCCGGCGATGTGGTGCACGATCTTCGACGCGCCCCAGCCGTGCCCGGCGAGCACCACGCGCCGCGCCCCGCTGGCGGCGGCGTGGTCGAGCCAGGCGGCGATGTCGAACGGCGCCTCGCTCAGCATCTCCCAGGCCGACCCGGCAAGCTTGGTGCCGGCCGGCCCGCGCAGCCAGGTGCCGAAGGCCCGGCCGCGGGTCTCGGCCGAGACGAAGCCGATGCCGGCGGCTGCGGTCAGCCGGCCGATGGCGATGTATTCAGGCTCGGCGAAGCCGAGGTTCAACCCGTGCAGCCAGATGACGAGGCTCGTGGCCGGCGGCCCGGGCGGCATCAGGTGGCAGCCCGCCAGAACGAAGCCGTCCTCGGTCGGAACATGGACGATGCGTTCGACGGGTTCCGGGGGGCTGGGCATGGCCGGTCCAACTATTTTGCCGTTCAATGAAAATTAGACCGGCCGTTTGACAAATGCAACCCGGGGGATGATCGGTTCCGGGACGCGATCGGCAGCGAAGGCACCGCCATGAAGATCACCCGCATCACCTCGGACTACTATGCCTGGGAGCGCCCGCTGCCGCTCTCGAACGGGCTGCACACCTATTCGGGCGTGCGGATCTGCATCGTCAAGGTCGAGACCGACGCCGGCGTGACCGGGATCGGGACGGGCAGCGCGAAGGCCGGCGAGCGGCAGCTGCGCGACGCCTTCGCCGAAAAGCTGATCGGCGCCGATCCGATGATGACCGAGGCGATCTGGTCGCGGCTCTGGATGCCGAAGCTGCATGGCCGGCGCGGCTTCGAGACGCGGGCGCTGTCGTCGATCGACTTCGCGCTGTGGGACATCAAGGCCAAGGTCGCGGGCCTGCCGCTCTACCGCATGCTCGGCGGCTACCGCACGCGGATCCCGACCTACGTGGCGGGCGGCTACTATGCCGCGGGCAAGGGGCTGAAGGAGCTTGCCGCCGAGATGGCCGGCTATGTCGAGCGGGGCGCAAGGGCGGTGAAGATGAAGGTCGGCGCCGTGACGGTCGCCGAGGATGTCGCGCGGATCCGCGCGGTCCGCGCCGCGATCGGCCCCGACATCCGCCTGATGATCGACGCCAACTGCGCCTACCGCCAGTACGAGGCGATCCAGCTCGCCCGGCGGGCCGAAGACCAGGACATCTTCTGGTTCGAGGAGCCGGTGCAGCCCGACGACTACGACGGCTTCCGCCGGATCGCGCAGGCGACCTCGATCCCGCTGGCCACCGGCGAGAACGAATACACCAAGCACGGCTTCCGCGACCTGATCGCGACGCAGGCGATCTCGATCCTGCAGCCCGACGCCCGGCACATGGGCGGGGTCACCGAATTCATGAAGGTCGCCGCGATGGCCCAGGCGCACGGGCTCGACATCTGCCCGCACGGCGACCAGCAGACCCACCTGCACCTGCTCGCCGCGATCCCGAACGCACTGATGCTGGAATACTACCCCGCCGAGTTCGACCCGATGCACGGCAAGGTCTATCTCGAGACGCCGGCGCTGCAGGCCGATGGCACGGTCGTCGTGCCCGAGACACCGGGCAACGGCTGCGCGCCGGACGAGGCGGCGCTGCGCCCCTACCGGATCGAGCCTGACTGACGCCGCCCGGCGCCGCCTCGTCGGGTGCCGCGGCGCGGCGCTGCCCGAACCAATAGCAGTTCCGGCCACGTTTTCGGCGATCTGCCCGATGCCGCGCCGCAACGGCATCTTCGGCGTTGACGGATGGCCCGCCGGCCGTAACGATCGAACCAAAAGCGGATTGGTTCGGGACATGGACGGCCTCCTCTCCTCCGGCACATCGGCTGCGGGCGTGACGTCCGTCCGCGCACGCCTGATGGCGCTGATCGACCGGGGCACCGGCCGCGCCGACGGCCGCCTGCCGCCCGAGCGGGCGCTGGCCGCGCGGCTCGGCGTCGGCCGTCGCGCGGTGCGCCGCGCGCTCGAGGCGCTCGAGGCCGAGGGCCTGATCTGGCGGCGGCAGGGCAAGGGCACGTTCCTCGGCCTCGCGCCGGATCCGACCGGCGCGCTCGCCGCCGACATCGCCGGCGAGACCGGGGCGCTCGACATGATGGAGGCGCGGCTCTGCATCGAGCCGGCCCTGGCGGCGATGTGCGCCCGCCGCGCCACGCCTGCGGACATCGAGCGGATGCGCAACCTCGCGCAGCGGGTGATGACGGCGCGCGACGCGCACTCGATCGAGCTCTGGGATGGCGGCCTGCACCGGATGATCGCCCGCACCGCGGGCAACCGGCCGCTGCTCACGGCCTTCGCGCTTCTCGACGAGATCCGGGCGTCGGATGCCTGGACGCGGCTGCGCTCGCGCGCGCGGTCGGCGGTGACGATGCAGGTGACCGGCCGCGAGCACGATGCGGTGATCGATGCCATCGAGGCCGGCGATCCGGCGGCGGCCGAGGCCGCGATGCGGACGCACCTGACCACTCTTGCGGCGAACGTGCGGCGCATCCTGCCCGACGGCCCGGCCGCGGGGGAGGACCCTGCGCCATGACCCGCGCGCCCGTGACGGCCGAGATGATCGCTGCGGCGGAGGCGCTGGTCGGGGTGCGCTACACCGCGCGGGAACGCGCGCAGATGGTGGGAAATCTCGCCGGGCAGATCGACTCGGCGGTGGCCCGGCGGCAGGTGGCGCTCGCCAATCACGAGCCGATGGCGCTGCGGTTCGACCCGCGGCTGCCGGGTTTCGCCATGCCGCATGGCGCCAGCCGGCTGACCCGGTCCGCCGACCCCGCGCCGCCGCTGCCCGCGTCGGACAAGGATATCGCCTTCGCCCCGCTGACGCGGCTTGCCGCGTGGATCGCATCGGGCGCGCTGACGAGCGCGAGGCTGACCGAGATCTACCTGGCGCGGATCGCCGCGCTAAACCCGTTGCTGGAATGCTGGGCCACAGTGACGCCGGACCGTGCCCGGGCCGAGGCGGCGGCGGCCGATGCGCTGACCGGGGCGGGGGTGAGCCTCGGGCCGCTGCACGGCATCCCCTATGGCCTGAAGGATCTGTTCGACACCCGCGGCATCGTCACCGGATGGGGCGCCGAGCCGTTCCGCGACCGGGTGCCGGATGCCGACGCCGCCATCGTCGCCCGCCTGCGCGCGGCGGGGGCGGTGCTGCTCGGCAAGACCACCGTCGGCGCGCTGGCCTACAACGACATCTGGTACGGCGGCGTGACCCGCAACCCCTTCAACCTCAACGAGGGGTCGAGCGGCTCCTCGGCCGGTTCGGGCGCCGCCACCGCGGCCGGCCTCTGCGGCTTCGCGATCGGTACCGAGACGCTCGGCTCGATCACCTCGCCCTGCCAGCGCAACGGCACGACCGGCCTCCGCCCGACCTACGGGCGGGTGAGCCGGACCGGCGCGATGGCGCTCTGCAACAGCCTCGACAAGGTGGGGCCGATCTGCCGCAGCGTCGAGGATTGCGGGATCGTGCTGTCGGTCCTCAACGGCGGCGACGCGCGCGACCGCGGCTCGATCGACGCGCCGTTCGTCTTCGATGCCACCGCCGGGATCGCCGGCCTGCGGCTCGGCTATCTGCCGGAGGCGTTCGGCGAGGGTGCGAGCGAGGTCGATCATGCCGCGCTCGACGCGGCGCGCGGCCTCGGCATCGAGGTCGTCGCGGTCGCGCTGCCCGATCTGCCCTACGGCGCGCTGATGAACATCCTCTATGCCGAGGCGGCGGCGACGTTCGAGGACCTGACGCTGTCCGATCTGGACGACACGCTGACCTGGCAGGATGACGGCGCCTGGCCGAACACGATGCGCAAGGCGCGCCTGCTGTCGGCGGTCGACCATGTCCAACTCGACCGCCTGCGCTACCGGGTGATGACCGCGCTCGACACGCTCTTCGCCGGGGTCGATGCGCTGATCGGCCCGTTCATGACCGGACCGATGCTGATCGCGTCGAACTTCACCGGCCATCCTTGCCTGCATCTGCGCGCGGGCTTTGTCGATCTCGGCACGCGCAGCCCGGCCTCGCTCGGCTCGGGCAAGCTCACGACCGGCGAGGCCGATGCCTCCGGCCGCACCTTCCGGGTGCCGCAGGGCATCTCGCTCTGGGGCCGTCTCTTCGACGAGGGGCCGATCCTGAACCTCGGCATGGCGCTCGAACGGGCGCTGGGGGTGGCCGGCATCCGGCCGACCTTCCCGTCCTGACCCGGCGCCGCCCGGGCCCGCCCGGACGCCGCCCCAGCAGAAGCCCGCGCCGCCCGAGGCGGCCAAGGGACGCCGCCCCCGCAACGCGCGGCCCCGCGAAGCCGGCCGCCCCAAAGGAGAAGCGTGACATGAACCGCAGGGAGTTTCTTCAGTCGACCGCCGTTCTTGGCGGTACCGTCGTGTTCGGGCCCGCCCTGCCGCGGGCCGCCGCAGCGCAGGAGACGCCGGTCACCGGCGGCACGCTGATCTGGGGCCATTCCGAGACGACGCAGAACCTCGACATGCACCAGACCGGCACCGCCTCGTCGAGCCGGGTGCTGCAGAACATCCACAACGCGCTCATCACGGTCGACAGGGACTTCAACCTGGTCCCGCAACTGGCCGAAAGCTACGAGGTGGCGCCCGACGGGCTGTCTTACACCTTCAGGCTGCGGCCCGGCGTCAAGTTCCATGACGGCAAGACGATGACGTCGGCCGACGTGAAGTACTCGTTCGAGCGCTGCAAGGACCCCGCCACCGGCGCGGTCAACTTCGAGGTGTTCAACAGCGTCGCGGCGATCGACACGCCCGACGACCTGACGGTCGTCATCACCATGAGCCAGGTGAACGCGCCGTTCCTGTCGCGACTGGCCGAGAACGGCGCGGGCGTCATCATGCCCGAGGGCTCGGGCCCGACGCAGGGCACCAATCCCACCGGGGCCGGCCCGTTCCGCTTCGTGAAGTACGATGTCGGCAGCCTGGTGCAGATGGAGCGGTTCGACGACTACTGGGACGGCCCGGCCTATCTCGACGGCATCATGGCGCGCGAGATCACCGAGCCGACGACGCGCCTGACGGGCCTGCGCACCGGCGAACTGCACATGATCAACGACATCCCGCTCGACCGGGTCGCCGAGATCGAGGGCGAGGGCAGCCTGCAGCTGGTGAAGTGGTTCCCGCTGAACTTCGACTTCGTGAACCTCAACCACACCTTCGAGCCGTTCCAGGATGCGCGCGTGCGCCGCGCGTTCGACATGATCATCGACAAGGAGGCGCTGATGCAGGGCGCGCTCTGGGGCGAGGGGGCGACGACCGCCTCGCCGAGCTTCCCGACCTCGGCGTCCTACAACTCCGCGCTCGCGCAGCGCCCGCAGGACATCGAGGGCGCCACGGCGCTGCTGGCCGAGGCGGGCTACGGGCCGAACGACCTCAAGATCGTGTTCAAGGTGACCACCAACTACCCCTATCACGTGGAAAGCGCGCAGATCCTCGTCGAGTGGTTCCGCGCCGCCGGCGTCGACATGACGATCGAGCAGCTGACCTGGGCCGACTGGCTCAGCCAGTGCTGGGTCGACAAGGACTACCAGATGACGATGATGAACTTCTTCACGCTGTGGGAGCCGGATTTCCTCTACTACAGCCTGTGGAACACGACCGGCGCCTTCAACTACCGCGGGATCAGCGACCCGCGGATCGACGAGCTGACGGAAGAGGCCCGCGTCACCGTGGACGAGGCGGCGCGCGCCGAGATCTACAAGGCGGTCCAGCAGCTGGTGTTCGACGAGACGCACGATATCCTGCTGTGGTTCCGCAACGGCACGATCGGCGCGCAGCCCGATGTCATGGGGCTCGACACGGTGGTGCATCCGAACGGGTCGAACCTGAACTTCCACAAGGTCTGGCTGAAGGCATGAGACCGTGTCGCGGGGCCGGCTTCGGCGGCCCCGCCGCCTCTGACTTCCACCGGCCGGGCGACCGGCCCGCCCTCCCCATGCCCGCGGAACCAGGCCGATGACCTATGTGCTGAACCGGCTGCTGTCGGTCGTGCTGACGCTGTTCCTGATCTCGCTCGTCACCTTCGGGGTGACGAACATCCTGCCCGGCGACGTGGCGATGATGATCATGGGAACGCAGTCGAACCCCGAGGCGCTCGAGGGCCTGCGCCAGTCGCTCGGCCTCAACGATCCGCTGATCGTGCAGTACGGCCGCTGGATCGGCGGGATGCTGACCGGCGACTGGGGCGACTCGCTCATCTTCAAGAAGCCGATCGCCACGCTGCTGGCCGAGAAGGTCGCCGCCTCGGCGCTGATCGTGGTGATGTCGATGACGATCGCGCTGACGGTCGCCGTGCCGCTCGGCGTCTGGGCGGCGGTGCATCGCGACCGCTGGCAGGACACGGCGAGCTCGTCGGTGGCGCTTCTCGGCGTTAGCCTGCCAGACTTCTTCTGGGGGATCATGATGATCCTGCTCTTCGCGCGCGGCCTCGGCTGGCTGCCGTCCTCGGGCTTTGTCGACCCGGCGGCCGATTTCGGCGGCGCGGTCCGCCACGCCTTCCTGCCCTCGCTCGCGCTCGGCTTCAGCCTGATGGCCCACCTGACGCGGATGACGCGCTCCACCATGACCGAGATCCTGAACCAGGAGTTCATCCGCGTCGCCCGCGCGAAGGGCCTGGGCGAGCGCACCGTGATCTGGCGCTATGCGCTGGCCAACGCGATCGGTCCGGTCATCACCATCGCCGGGCTGCAGGTCGGCTACCTGTTCGGCTCGATCATCGTCATCGAAAGCCTCTTCAATTTCACCGGCATGGGCTGGCTGACCTACCAGGCGCTGCTGAACCGCGACGTGCCGCTGATCCAGGCGACGGTGTTCGTGATCGCCGCGGTCGTGATGCTGACCAACCTGATCGTCGATCTGCTCTATGTCGCGGTGGACCCGCGCATCCGGCTGGGCTGATCCATGCGCCGGATCCTGACCCCCAAGGGCATCGTCGGCCTGACGCTCGTCCTGCTGGTGCTGGCGGTGGCGATCGTCGCGCCGATGGTCATCCCGCCCG
This sequence comes from uncultured Rhodobacterales bacterium, assembly GCA_964645155.1. Taxonomy (GTDB): domain Bacteria; phylum Pseudomonadota; class Alphaproteobacteria; order Rhodobacterales; family Rhodobacteraceae; genus CAZYBG01. The sequence continues at coordinate 21,522 of CAZYBG010000024.1, forward strand.
AGGCGGCGACGCGGATGGACATGCGCGCCCGGCTGAGCCCGCCGACGGCGGCGCATGTCTTCGGCACCGACCAGCTTGGCCGCGACCTCTTCGTCCGGATCCTGCTCGGCACCCGCACGTCGATCGAGATCGCGGTGGCGGCGGTGGTGATGAGCGTCGTGCTCGGCCTGCCGATCGGCATGGTGTCGGGATATTTCGGCGGCCGTGTCGACAACGTGCTGATGCGCCTCGTCGATGCGCTTCTGGCGTTTCCGGCCCTGCTGCTGGCGCTGACGATCAGCGCCGTCCTCGGGCCGAACGTGCAGAACACGATCATCGCCATCGGCGTCGCCTTCACCCCGTACCTCGCCCGGGTCATCCGCGGCGAGGCGCTGCGCGTGGCGCAGATGCCCTATGTCGAGGCCGCGCGCGCCGCCGGCACGACCGACGCGATGATCCTGGTCCGCCATATCCTGCCCAACATCATGCCGCCGGTCATCGTCCAGGGCACGATCAGCCTCGCCTTCGCGATCCTGGCCGAGGCCGGGCTGTCGTTCCTCGGCCTCGGCACGCAGCCGCCCGCGGCGAGCTGGGGGCTGATGATCCAGGCAAGCCGCGACTACCTCGACCGGGCCTGGTGGACCGGCGTGGTGCCCGGGACCGCGGTCGCGCTGACGGTGCTGGGGCTCAACATGCTCGGGGATGCGCTGCGCGATGCGCTCGATCCCCGTGCGAAACGCTAGGAGGTGGCGATGGGCGCCCTCGTTTCCGTCCGCAACCTGCGCGTCGAGTTCGCGACCGATCGTGGCATGATCAGCGGCGTCGAGGATGTCAGCTTCTCGATCCGGCCGGGCGAGACCGTCTGCGTGGTGGGCGAGAGCGGGTCGGGCAAGTCGGTCACCTCGCTGTCGCTGATGCGGCTTGTGGAGTTCGGCGGCGGCAGGATCGCCGCCGGCGACCTGGAATTCACCCGCGCCGACGGCACCACGCTCGACCTCGCCGGCGCGCCGCCGCAGGTCATGCAGGCGGTCCGCGGCAACGAGATCGGCATGATCTTCCAGGAGCCGATGACCGCCCTCAACCCGGTCTTCACCATCGAGCGGCAGCTGACCGACGGCCTGATGGCGCATCGCGGCCTGGCCGCTGGGGCGGCCCGCGGCCGGGCGCTCGACCTCCTGAAGAGCGTCCGCATCCCCGAGCCCGAGCGGCGGCTGGGGCAGTATCCGCACGAACTGTCCGGCGGCATGCGCCAGCGCGTGGTGATCGCCATGGCGATGGCCTGCGCGCCGCGGCTGCTCATCGCCGACGAGCCCACCACCGCGCTCGACGTCACGATCCAGGCCGAGATCCTTGCGCTCATCAACCGGCTGAAGCGCGAGAACGGGATGGCGGTCCTGTTCATCACCCACGACATGGCGGTCGTCGCGCAGATGGCCGACCGGGTCGTGGTGATGCATCGCGGCCGCATCGTCGAGACCGGGACCGTCGCCGAGATCTTCGAGACCCCGCGCGAGGACTATACAAGGGCGCTTCTCGCCGCCGTACCGAAGCTGGGCGAGATGCGCGGCACGAAGGCGCCCGCGCGGATGCGGCTGATCAGCGAGGCCGTTCCGGCGGCGCCGGGCCCGGAGCTGGGCCCGGAGCTGGGCCCGGAGCCGGGCCCGGAGCCGGGGCGGCGGAAGGTACTGCTCGACGTGCGCAACCTGACCACGCGTTTTCCGGTCAAGGGCGGCGTCCTGCGCCGGACGGTGGCGCAGGTCCATGCGGTCGAGGATGTGAGCTTCGCCCTCGGCGTCGGCGAGACGCTGGCGCTCGTCGGTGAATCGGGCTGCGGCAAGTCGAGCTGCGGCCGGTCGATCCTGCGGCTGGTCGAGCCGCATGCCGGGCAGATCCTGCTCGACGGCAACGACATCCGCGCCTTCGACCGCACCCGGATGCGCCGTGCGCGGCGCCAGATGCAGATGGTGTTCCAGGACCCGTTCGCCTCGCTCAACCCGTATCGGCGGCTGCGCGACCAGGTGGCCGAGCCGCTGCTGAACTTCGCGCCGGTGCCCGCGCGGGCCGAGCTCGACGCGCGGATCGAGGCGCTGTTCGACCGGGTGCACCTGCCGCGCGACTTCCTCCGCCGGTTCCCGCACGAGCTGTCCGGCGGCCAGCGCCAGCGCGTCGCGATCGCCCGGGCGCTGGCGCTGAACCCCCGGCTGATCGTCGCCGACGAGGCGGTCTCGGCGCTCGACGTGTCGGTGCAGGCCAGCGTCCTCAACCTGATGATGGAGCTGCAGGAGGATCTCGGGCTGTCCTATGTCTTCATCAGCCACGACATGGCGGTGGTCGAACGGGTCGCGCACCAGGTCGGCGTGATGTATCTGGGCCGGATCGTCGAGATCGGACCCCGGCCGGCGGTGTTCGAGGACCCGCGCCATCCCTATACCCGCGCGCTGATGGCCGCGGTGCCGGTCGCCGACCCGCGGCAGCGCCGCTTCACCGACGACCTCCACCACCAGCCGATCCGGTCGCCGATCTTCCCGCTCGGCCACACGCCCGCCCCCTCGGCCTACGACGAGGTCGGACCGGGCCACCTGGTGCTGCGCGACTGAAGCGGCGCGGGCGGCTGCGGGGCCGAGACGGGGGCCGAGACGGGGGCCGAGACGGGGGCCAAGACGGGGGCCAAGACGGGGGCCGAGACGGGGGCCGTCAGTCGGGCCGGTCGTCCTTGAAGGGGCGGCCCGAGATCATCGTCGAAACGACGGACTGGCGGCTCATGATGTCCTCGCGGATCGCGACGTCGATATGGACGATCATGAAGATCAAGATCCGCCTCATGCCGACCGTCACGGCCGTCCCTGCGCTGGACCCCGGCCTCTACGTCACCGGCAAGGCGCGTTTCTCGCGGCGCCACCGTGTCCGCGACAATCTGCTTGGCACCGGCGCACTCTGCCCGGTGATCCGGCGCACCGCAAAGCTTGAGGCGCTGATCGCGCTCGATCTGGCCGAGCGGCAAAGGACACCATCGGCAAGACAGGCGGCCATGTCGTCGCCCGGGTGGCGCGCTTCATGCTGCTGGCCGACTGTCGTGCAAGCTTCGAGATCGAGGGCGAACGCCTGCCGGTCAACCGCCTGGAACGTTGGGAACGGGCCGTGCTGGAGGTCGCGGCAAGCGCCAGCTCAACCAGACGGAGATCTACCGCCTTCAAGGCATCCTGATCGGCGGCGATCGCGGTGCCCGCCGGCTTCGGCCCCTCGGGCCCGCCCGCCGGGATGGCGCTGAACCACGAACCGATCGGCCCGGGTGGGGTGAAACTGGCCGAAACCACGACCGCCGGCAGCTATCGCCTCCATGGCCTGCCGGGGACGGTGCCGCCGAAGCCGGCCCTGATCCGCGGTCCCGCCTTCGCCGGTCCCGGCATCGCGGTGGAAGTCTGGGCCCTGCCCGCCGCCGCTTTCGGCGGCTGGCGCGCCTCTCGCGCGGCAAGGCGGGAGCGCCGGGGCCGGAACCGGCCCGGCGCCCCTCACCCGACATCCGGCCGGGCGGCGACGTCCTTGCTGCACGGGATGTGCGCTTCGGTTTCGCTGCGCAAGCCGGCCCGGAACCGCCGCCATGTCTTTCCGCACATGCCGCAGCCCGGCGCACCCATCGGCAGGTCCAGTTTCCGGCTCGGATCGGTCCGCCTCGTCGTCGGCCGGAAATTCGCCGATATCGATCCGTTCGCCGATTTCGGCCGACAGTACAGCGCGCGCAGCCTGGTGAAAACCAGGTTCCGGTCCGGCCCCAAAGCGACGGCCCGACCCGTTCGCCCGGTTCAGCCATCGACTGTGAAGGGTCCTCCCGAAGTGCTGCAAGTCTTCGCCGGTCTATCCGATCCATCGGAGATCTTCGTCCCAAGGGTGCGGTTTCGGGAACTCTTTCCGGAACTCCTGCGAAGGCAGCGCCGATTTCGTGGCGTTTTCTCCCGCGCAGATGCTAACCTTCGCGATCCCCTCATCCGCCGGGGAAGAAGAAGTCGATCAACGGGAGGAACAGATGGGTCTTCGATATGTCGTGGCATATGACGGGAGCCCGGCCGGACGCCGGGCCGTCGATCATGCGCTTGCGGCCGCGAAGGGCAGCGGCGCCACCGTGCTGGTGGCGCATGTCCTGGAATGGTCGCCCTACAGCTTCCTGACGCAGGAGGAACTGGCCGAACGCCACCAGCGGCGCAACGAGGAACTGGCCCGGGCGCGCTCGGCCGTCGTCGACCCGCTGGTGGCCGAGCTTGCCGCCGCGGGCACCGAGGTCGACACGGACATCCGCTACGGCAACGTCGCCGACACCCTGATCGAGATCGCTCGGGCCGAAGGCGCTGCGCAGATCGTCGCCGGCCGTTCCGGCGAACAGGGGCTGGCCGGCCGCCTGTTCGGAACCGTCGCATCCAAGCTGGCGCAGATTTCGCCGGTGCCAGTCACCATCGTGCCCTGACAGGGACCTCGGGAGGAAACATGAACAGACATATCCTCGCGTTTGCAGGCGCACTCTCGCTGGTTTCGAATGCCGCATCGGCACAGAGCCTCGGCGACACCGTCAACGGCTGGTTCGCCTGGTCGACCGGCTGGTTCGTCAACTTCATCTTCTCGCCGTTTCCGGGCACCGACATCTCGTGGATCGTCGGCTGGCTGGTGATCGGTGCCATCGTCTTCACGCTCTACTTCGGCTTCATCCAGTTCCGCGCCTTCGGCCATGCGCTCGCCCTGGTCTCGGGCAAGTACTCCAATCCCAAGGACGCGGGCGAGGTCAGCCACTTCCAGGCGCTGGCCACGGCGCTGTCGGGAACGGTGGGTCTGGGCAATATCGCGGGCGTCGCGGTGGCGGTCAGCATCGGCGGCGCGGGGGCGACGTTCTGGATGATCCTGGCGGGTCTCCTGGGGATGGCGTCCAAGTTCACCGAATGCACGTTGGGCGTGAAATACCGCAACGAGAACGCGGACGGCTCGGTTTCGGGTGGCCCGATGTACTACATCAAGAAGGGCTTTGCCGAGCGCGGCGTGCCGCTGGGCGGGTTCCTCGCGGTTCTCTTCGCCATCTTCTGCGTGCTGGGATCGCTGGGCGGCGGCAACATGTTCCAGGCCAACCAGGCTGCGGCACAGTTCCAGAACGTGCTCGGGATTCCCACCTGGGTCACCGGACTGGTGCTGGCGCTGGTCACCTTCGCGGTGATCGTCGGCGGCATCAAGTCGATCGCCAAGGTCACCGACAAGATCGTGCCCTTCATGGGCGTGGGCTATGTGCTGGTGGCGCTGGTGATCCTGCTGGGCAACTATGACAGGATCGGCTGGGCCATCGGCGAGATCTTCCGCGGCGCCTTCACCGACACCGGCATCACCGGCGGCGTGATCGGCGCGCTGATCCAGGGCTTCCGGCGCGCCGCCTTCTCGAACGAGGCGGGCGTGGGTTCGGCGGCCATCGCCCATTCGGCGGTGCGCACCAAGGAGCCGATCACCGAAGGCTTCGTGTCGCTGCTGGAGCCCTTCATCGATACGGTGGTGATCTGCACCATGACGGCGCTGGTCATCGTCATCACCCAGCAGCTGGTGGTCGATCCGGCGACCGGGCTCTACGTGCTGAACGAGGCCGGGCGCATCACCACGGTCTCGGGCGCGACGGGAGGTGTCGAGATCAGTTCGGCCGCCTTTGCCTCGGCCTTTGCCTGGGCGCCCTATGCGCTTTCGGTGGCGGTGATCCTGTTCGCCTTCTCGACCATGATCAGCTGGGGCTACTACGGCATAAAGTCCTGGACCTACCTCTTCGGCGAGGGCAAGACCAAGGAACTGGTCTTCAAGATCATCTTCTGCGTCTTCGTCTTCATCGGCGCGGTGGCGAACCTCGGGGCGGTGATCGACTTCTCCGACGCGGCCATCTTCGCGATGGCGCTGGTCAACATCACGGCGCTCTACGTCCTGATGCCGATCGTCAAGCGCGAGATGACGAGCTACCTCGCGCGCCTGAAGTCCGGCGAGATCCGGCGCACGAAGTAGCGCAGCAAGACCCGGCCGGGCCCGACGCCCGGCCGGACCGCCGACCGCAACAGGCAGCGTCCCCGCCCGCGAACCCTTGACCGGGGCGGGCAGGGTGCGGCCATTGCCGAAGACGGGTCATGAAGGCGCATGACCGATACGGCCACCCCGCACTGCCGGCCCTCGCCCCGGCCCTCGCCCCGGCCCTGGCCCCGGCCCTCGCCCCGGCCCTGGCCCCGGCCCTGGCCTGGCGCCGGTATCGCTGTTCCTGCCGGTCACCGGCATCGGCATCTCGATCGCCCGGTCCGGCCTTTCGCCGCATGTCCCGATACAGATGGCACCGCCGCGGCCGGCATCGTTGCGGCCCGCATGAAAGCAGCACGGAAGGCCGCATGACGCCCGGACCGGAGACGGGGCGTGAGGTCCGCAGTCACCGACCGGCGTCGGACATCACGGCAGATGCGTCCCCGGCGGGCCGCCCCGCGGCCCAGATCAACGCGCCGAGCGCCGCGCCCTCGGCGATCAGGCCGATCCCGAGCATCAGTCCGATCAGCCAGAGCGCGGTCACCGGCATGCTTGCGAACAGGATGACCGACAGCACAAGGCCCATAAGGCCGCTTGCCAGGACCCAGCTCCAGTTCTCCAGCGGCCGGATTGACAGCGCGAAGACCACCTTGGCGATCCCCTCGATCATCAGGAACACGACAAGCAGGACCGAGATCACCACCATCGCCTGCCCCAGATTGCTCAGGAGCAGGACGCCCACGACGATGCCGAGAACGGCCGGGATCAGCTGGAGCCAGAACGAGGGATGGTTCATCGCGCCCAGCAGTCCGATCCCCTGCACGACGCCGTTCAGGATGAGGATCCAGCCCAGCAGCCAGACGAAGGCGGCCGAGGCGAAGACCGGCGACAGGATCGCCAGCACGCCGCCAAGCACCATGAGCGCAGCCTGCACGAGATAGAGAAAGCGGTGCCGCCGCACCGTCTCGCGCATGGCCTGGTTGAAGATCGCGGAGGCGGAGGCAAGGTCTATGCGCGACATCTGGTCACTCCTGTTCCAGGGATGTGGGGCCGTCTGACGGACCGTCAGGGCACGGCCGACAGAACAACGAACACGCTGAAGATCACCAGATGCACCGAGCCCTGCAGGATCGTCGTGCGCCCGGTGGCCAGTGTCAGCGAACTCGTGAACAATGTCAGGACAAGCAGCGTCATGCCCTCGGAGCCAAGCCCCAGGACCAGCGGGCGGTCAAGCACGAGCGCCGCGGCGGCGACCACCGGAATGGTCAGCGCGATACTCGCAAGCGCCGAGCCGAGTGCCGCGTTCAGACTGTTCTGCAACCGGTTCGCGGCGGCGAAACGCAGCGCCGCGACCGCTTCGGGCAGAAGGATCAGGGCGGCGATCACGACACCGACGAACGCCACTGGCAGCCCCGCACCCAGCACGGCCTTTTCCACCGTCGGGGTCAGCACCTTGGCCAGGAGGATGACCCCCGTCAGGCTTGCCAGCAGCAGGGCCGCGGCGATCGCAGTGGCCCTTGCGTCGGGCACCGGTTCGGCATGTGACGGATGCTCCAGTTCCTCGACGAAATACTGGCGGTGGCGCGACGTCTGCACGAACAGGAACACGGCATAGAGAACGAACGAGACCGCGCCGATGAAGGCCTGTTGCACGGGTGCATAGATCGGGCCTTCGCGCGACAGCGTGAAGTTCGGCAGGATGAGCGAGATCGTGGCGATGACCGCGATGACGCCCAGGATCGCGGCGGCGCCATCGGCGCGGAAGCCCTGTTCATGATGCCGGAGCCCGCCGACGACAAGGCAGAGGCCGACCACCCCGTTCAGGACGATCATCACGGCGGCGAAAACCGTGTCGCGGGCGACCGCATCGGCGCCTTCGGTGCCTGCCGCCATGACGGACAGGATCACCGCCACTTCCATCACCGTGATGGCGAGCGCAAGCAGGATCGATCCGAAAGGATCGCCCACCTTCGCGGCCAGCACGTCGGCGTGATGGACTGCCGCAAAGACCGTGTAGCCGATCAGGATGACCGAGACGATCAGGAACAGGACCGATCCGGCCGGCACGACACCTGCCGATTTCAGCGCGATGGCGATGCCCGCCAGCACCGGCGCCGCCCAGGTCCAGCGGGGCGCCGAATGGTGGCCCTCCCCGGCGGGATCGCCGGTCGTCGGTTCTTTCGGCGGCGGGTCCATGATGCGTGTCGTCCTGTGCGCTGGTGGTTCTTGCGGAACGCCCGCCGCCCGCCGGCCTTGGCAGAGGGTCAGGCGTTGCCGGCGGTCCTTCGCGTTCCGGCGGCAGTCGCAATATGCCTGGAAGCGGGCCGCGCCGCACCAGAAGGTGCGAGTCCGCGCCGGTCATGGCCGCTTGATGCGGCATCGGTCGTGGCGCCGGGTTTCATTCCTGGAGGAAACCGGAAGGGCGCCGCCGCCATCCGCATCAGAACCGCCATGTCAGGCCGATGACGGGGCCGGTCTGGTCCACCTCCACGATGGTGCCACCGTCGCGGTAGTCGACGTTCAGGTGGCGCCAGCCGACCGACAGGAAGGTGTTGTCGCGGATCCCGTAGCTGGCGGCCGCCACCGCCTGCCAGGTCGAGTCGGACCCCACGCCGAACCCGCCGACATCGCCGTAGAGCGTCATCGACCAGCGCGGCGCAAGCCGGAAGGTGGCACGCAGGGCAAGGACCGGATCGACGAAGCTTTTCGACGGCGAGGTGGCGACCCCCGCGGCGGGCACCGCGACCGAGGTCTCGATCCACCAGGCGCGCAGGCCGCCCATGACGTCAACCACCGTCTCGGGCGTCTGCACGACGCTGTATCCCGCCAGCAGCGTCAGCGAGGTCTGTTTCAGTTCGGCGCTGGCATCGACCCCGGGGGCGACGAGACCGGCGCGGGACGATGCCGCATAGGTCAGATCGCCGCCGAACACGAGCTTGCCGCGCCGCGCCGATCCGGCAAGGAAGAACGCGGCGTCAAGATCCTCCATCACCTCGCTGAAGGACTGCTCGAAGCTGATGTCGGGGCCGCCGGAAAACGGCACGATGCGCCCGCCGACACCCGAGGCCCAGACATAGGGCGTGAGCTGGATCTGCCAGCCCGCGCGGGGCGGGTCGACGGAACCCTGCTGGTCCTGCGCCTGTGCAGGCAGGGCCGCGCAAGGGCCGCCCAGCAGGATTGCGACCGCCGCCAGCCTTGTCCAAGACGGCGGGCAATCCTGCACGGGTAACGGACATGTCTGCATTTTCATCCCCTTGCCTCGGCGATCCGGAGTTGCCGGCCCCGGGGCTGCGGGGCATCGTTCGACCGGTGTGCCTGACCCCCGACCCGCATCAGAAGCCCACCACCTTGAACCCGACCTCGAGACCCGCGTCGAACAGGCGATGCTCGCCGATGCCGAGCGAAGGTTTGACGAAGATGCTGGCCGTGCCGCGCCCTGCCGTCTCGATGTTGCGTCCGATGGTGACGGCAAGCGAGCCCGACGCGCGGTCGGTCGTCCAGTCATAGCCGATGGCCGGGTCTAGCGTCATGTACCAGCGCGGATCCTCCAGACGCGGCACGTAGTAGAGGTCGAAGACCGTGTTGCTGATGTCGCCCCCGCCCGCCGCGGGCGCGCCAATCCGTTCGCTGTGCACGATCGCGGGCGCGAGGATCCCGCCGTTCGGCAGGAAACGCGCATAGATGCCGGTCAGCTTCAACACCTCGGTGCCGTTGCCGAGCGCGCGGCGTTCCGCGGTGTCGAAGATCAGTTCGGCCTGACCGACGATGCCGTATTCGCGGGTCACGTCGAACACGCGGGTCAGGCGCAGCGAGGCGTCCCCCAGCCCGAGCCCCGAACCCGTGTCGAAGGACGCGGTGACGAACGGAACCTTGATCTGCACCGCCGTCCGCTTGTCGGGGGTGACGGGCAGGCTGTAGCGCAGGCTGGCCGTGCCGATGTCGGCGCCGCCGAGCAACTCCAGATGCTCGTAGGAAAGCGTCACCGTCCGGTTGAGCCGCGTCGGATCGGTGCCGTTGTCGACCGCCGCGCCCGCCTCCTGTGCCGATGCGCCGGTGGCGCAGGCCGTGGAAAGTGCAAGCGCGCCGAGAAGGCGTATCCATCCGTTCATGTCGCGTGGTCCCTGTTGCTGTTTGCGATGGCCGCGATCGGCGCGTCGCCGGCATGCACCTGCCTTCGGGACGCGCTGCTCGACGTCGTCCGCATGCTGCAGCGCAGCCGGATTGTCACGCCTCCGCCCGACGAACTGCCGGCCGAAGCGCAGGCCGCCCGGCGACGAACGGACGGCAGCCTCGCGCCGTGTCGGGCGGCAGGATGTTCCTGCCGAAGGGCTTTCGGAAGCATGGCCGCCGCCTGCCGGGACATACCGGTCACTTCGGTGCACCGAGGGGCGGCGTCGGAGCCGGGCGCATCCCGGGCTACTGCCTTGCAAAGCCCAGCCGTTCGACCACCGCGCCAGCGACCCTCAACGTGAAGACTGCATGGTCGGTGCCCATCTGCGCACTCCATCCGGCGGCGGCCCCCGTGGCCACCCGAAGCGCCGCATCATCCGGCGTGGTCAGCGACAGAACCGGGTTTGCGGTGTCCGTTGCCGTCAGTTCGTCCGGTGTCATCGGGCGCAGGAACAGATATTCCTCGGTCATCGCGCCATCGCGCCACTTCGCGACGGTGGCCATCGACCCTTCCGTCATGACGCCGACCACCGCGGTCCATGCGCCTTCCGCCACCTGGGGGTCGTGCTGCACGATCTTCGGCGCGATCCCGGTCGCAAGGATCTGCTGCAGCATGTCGACATGCGCGTCGATGCCGTCGGTGTGCGTGCCCGCCATGTCGACAGCGACCGACGCGGCATGGTACCTGCGCATCACGTCCATGTCGGCGTTGTTCCAGCCGACGAAATCGACGATGTCGAATGCAATGAGGTTGGTGATCTCATCGCGGCGGTCGCCGGCCGGTGCCGTCGTGGCAGATCCGGTTTTGAGCAGCGCCGCCCCCGTGCCCCGGGCTGTTTCCGTCATGGGATCGGTCTCCGCTTGTTGGGGTCGGCGCATGGCCCGGGCCGAGGCCCGGGCCGGGCCTGTCGCTAGAGTGCGGGAACCGGGCTGCGGCCCACGCCCGCCGCCTTCTCGAACGCGTGCGCAAGCTGCAGCACGCCGAGGTCGTCGCCGCGCCGCCCGACGATCTGCAGCCCCAGCGGCATGCCCGAGGCGGTGAACCCGCAGGGCACCGAGATCGCGGGCAGGCCGGTCAGGCTGATCGTGTAGCAGATCTCCATCCATTCCAGATAGGACCGCATCTTCTGGCCGTTGATCTCGGTCGGGTATTCGATCTCGACCGGGAAAGGCACGACCTGCGTGACGGGCAGGACGAGGAAGGCATGCGCATCGAGCAGCCGCCGGAAGCTCTGGTAGATCGCCGACCGCCCGGCTTCGGCCCGCCCGATATCCAGCGCCGAAAAGCTGCGGCCGCCCGCGACCTCCCATTTGATCGCCTCGCGGATCTCGGCGTTGCGGGCGTCGAAGAAGGGCGAGGTCGAGAAGGCGAACATCGTGCCGCGCATGATGCGGCTCGTCTCGTAGACATCTGGCAGGCCCTGCGGATCGGCCGGCTCGACCACGCAGCCGATGCTTTCAAGGATCGGCAGCGCCTTGGCGGTGGTGTCGATGACCTCCTGCTCGACCGGCAGATAGCCGAGGTCGGGCGACCAGGCGATGCGAACGCCATTGAAATCCCGGTCGAGCGGGCCGGCGAACACCTCGGGGTCGTCAGGCAGCGAAACCGGGTCCAGCGGATCGGGGCCCGCCATCACCGACAGCAGGTAGCCTGCGTCGCGCACCGTCCGCGCCATCGGCCCGTAGGTCGGCAGCCGCAGGAAGAAGCCCACCGGAAAGTCGATCGGCACCCGGCCCAGCGAGGTGCGGAAGCCCACGACGTTGTTCCATGACCCCGGCGCGCGGCAGGACCCGCCGGTATCCGATCCGTCGGTGATGGGCAGCATGCCCGACGCCAGCGCCGCAGCACCGCCGCCCGTCGATCCGGCCGCCGAAAGCCGCAGGTCATGGGGGTTGCGCGTCGGCCCGAACAGCGGGTTGATGGTGTTCGCCCCGGCACCCAGTTCCGGCACGTTGGTCTTGCCGATGATCAGCGCACCCGCCGCCCGGATGCGCCCGGCGATCAGCGAATCCTTCTGCGGGACGTTGTCCTTGAAGATCGGCGATCCCTGGGTCGATGCGATGCCGATCACATCCTCCATGTCCTTGACCGCCCAGGGCATGCCGTGCAGCTTGCCCGGCGGTTTGCCGGCAGCGAGGTCGGCATCGGCCTCGGCGGCCATCGCCATCGCCTGCTCGCGCGGGACCATCGACACGATGGCGTTGACGGCGGGGTTCGTGGCCTCGATCCGGTCGAGAAAGGCGGTCATCACCTCCACCGCCGAAAGCTCCTTGGCGCGCAGTTTCGCGGCAAGGTCGACCGCATCCATGTAGCAGATTTCAAGCCCCGCACTGCCCTGCGCCTGAGCGGCTGCGACGCCACCGAAGGCGGCGGCACCCGCAGCCACGGCCGCAGCCCCGGCGGCCCCCAGAAACTGGCGGCGGTCGAGCGATGGATCGGTTCCGGCCATCAGTGAGTTCCTTTCATCCGGGAATGACGCTGCTTTCGGGCGGCTGTCTGCGGCCGGCTGCTTGCCGGCGGTCGAACGATGCGACAGGCCGTGCGCGCGGCTCCGATGCGGCCCTGCCGACCGCATGCCCCGCAGACGACCTGCGTGCCGCTAAGTGTTATTCGACAAATATCGGGCTGTAAAGAACCGCAGCGCCGCGACGGAACATCGCGCTGCCGCGCGCGTTATGCACATGGCGTCTGGTCTGTGTGCAGCCGGGATCCAAGGCCTTTTCCGCCGGGGCCAAGCGGTGCAGGGCAAGTCGCGAGCTTCGCCGCAGGCGCCTGGGCCGGTGCTGCCGCACCGCAGGTCTCCGGGGACGTCCGGCCCGCCGCCACAGGGCCGGGCAGCGAGCGTTCGACACAGACCGGCTAGGAACCACCATTTCTTGGGTGTAGAGACGTCAGACCATGGATAGCGACAGCAGCTACATCAATGGCAACCAGCGAGCACAGGGGCCACGAAAGCCGGAACGGGCGAACGGACGGCGGCGATACGAACATCTGCTCGATGCCGCCGAACGCCTCCTGCTGCAGGACGGGCCCGAGGCGCTGACGATTCAGCGCCTGGCCCGCGAAGCATCGGTGCCCACATCCTCAGTCTATCACTTCTTTCCCAGCCCCGTTTCGGTCTCGATCGGCCTTTCCGAACGCTATCTGGCCGGACTTGCCGAACACATCGGCGCCGGCGTCGATGCGGTCGAGCGACTGTCCTGGCAAGGCATCGTCTCGATGCTGATGGACCGGGCGGTGACGTACTACAAAGTTCATCCCTATGCGCAGCGGCTGATCCTCGGATCCGACCACAGCTGGCAGATCCGCCAGTCCGATCGGGCCAACAACCGCATGCTTGCCGCTGCGATCGCGGCGATGCTTGCCGACCGGTTTCCAGACGCCGGTCGCGACGAGTTGCTGCACGCAATCATGATCGGCATCAGCATCGGAGATGCCGTCCTGACGCTTTCGATTTTCGAACACGGCACGATCACGCCGGAATTCGGTCGCGAGGCAACCGTCGCGATCTGCGGCTACATGTCGGCACGGTTCGGCGCTGGGACCGATCCGGACGCTCCGTGAGCGTTGACTCGCCGACAAATATCGATTAATTCAACCTCATGCTGTTTTGAGGGCGGTCATGCTCGACCTCCGGAATACTTTGGTGTGCCCCTCCACGGGCGCAGGCGCATCGGTGACGCCGGTGCCGTACTTCGTCACTGCGGCAAGCGAGGGCCTCAGGGTCCGCCCGTAGCGCCTTTCCAACCCAGCCCGAGGAAGATCGTCCAATGACCGGCACTTCTGACGCTCAGAATGCAAAGGGATCGCCGCCCATCGAACAGCCCGGCGCCGGCATCGACCGAAGGACCTTCCTCGCACAGGCAGCCATCACGACGGGGGGCCTGATGGCCGCCGGGTCCGGCGTCGTCGGCGCGGGCCCAGCCGCAGCACAGACCGCCGCAACCGAAATCCTCGGCTGGGACGCCGATGTGCTGGCAGGTCACATCAGGGCCAAGGACGTGTCCTGCCGCGAGGTCATGGAGGCCTATCTGGGCCAGATCGAGCGGCTGAATCCGCAGGTGAACGCCATCGTGCAGCTGCAGGATGCGGACGGATTGATGGCGCAGGCGACCGAACGCGACGAACAGCTGGCGAGGGGCGAGTATCTGGGCTGGATGCATGGCATGCCCCAGGCGATCAAGGACACCGCCTGGGCCAAGGGCATCATCTCCACCGCCGGGTCGCCGCTCAACAAGGATTTCGTCGCGCCCATCGACGCGATCATCGTCGAGCGCGCCAAGAATGCCGGCGCGATCGTCATCGGAAAGACCAATGTGCCCGAATGGGCGCTGGGGTCGAACACGTTCAATCCGATCTACGGCACCACCAACAACCCCTACAACCTGCAGAAGACGGTGGGGGGCAGCAGCGGCGGCGCGGCGGCGGCGCTGGCGGCGCACATGCTGCCCGTGGCCGACGGCAGCGACATGGGCGGGTCGATCCGCAACCCTTCGGCCTATTGCAACGTCTATGGCCTGCGGCCTTCGGCGGGCGTCGTGCCGTTCTGGCCGTCGGAAGAGCTTTACTTCCAGCAGTTCGCGACCGAAGGCCCGATGGGCCGCACCGTCAAGGATGTGGCGATGCTGCTGTCGATCCAGGCCGGCAGCGACCGGCGCGCGCCGCTGTCGGTCAACCTTGACCCGACCCAGTTCACCGGATCGCTGGACCGCGACATGACCGGCACCAGGATCGCCTGGATCGGCGACTGGAACGGCCACTTCCCGCTCGAGCCCGGCGTGAAGGAAGTCTGCGAGGCGAGCCTCAAGACCTTCACCGACCTCGGCTGCATCGTCGAGGAAGCGGTCCCCGCCTTCGACCCTGCCGAACTGTGGCAGATGTGGCTGACGCACCGGGCCTTCATCATGGGCAACTATCTGGGGATCCACTACGCCGATCCCGCCAAGAAAGACATGCTGAGCGCCAACGCGACCTGGGAGGTCGAGCGGTCGTTCACGCTGACCCAGCAGGACGTCTTTGCCGCGACCGTCTCGCGCACCGCGTGGCACATGGCGGTCGAGACGTTCTTCGGCCAGTACGACTTTGCGCTCGCGCCGACGGCGCAGGTGTTCCCGTTCGATTCGACAACGCCGTTTCCCACGACCGTCGGCGGCCGCACGATGACGACCTATCACGAATGGATGCAGATCGTGCTGCCCTGGACGCTGGCCGGGACGCCGGTCATGAATGTCCCCGTGGGGTTCAGTGCGGATGGGCTGCCGATGGGCATGCAGGTCATCGCCAAGCGGCAATCGGAGATGGCCGTCCTGCAGATGGCGCAGGCCTATGAAACGGCCACGGGCTGGGTCCAGAACTTCCCGCCGCCCCTCCTGAAGGGATGATGCTGTCCGGTTCGGACGGTTCCCGGCGCGGTCGGCCCTGACCGGCCCGCCGCGCCAGCCGCGCGCCGTCCGGACATCGCACCGGGCCGACCGATGTCATCGCCGCGCATGCGGTGCGGCGGCTTTGCCGGCGCGTGCCGGTCGGCGCAGCCTCCCGCGTCATCCGCGCATCGAACCCGATCGACAGCGGGCCGCGGCGCTCGGGCCCTGATTTCACAAGCGGCGTCGAGGCCGGGTGGCGTTCGGCCCGGCATGCCGTCGAAGCGGCGATGCCCGACATCGCCTGCCCGCACCGCACGGCCTGTCGGCTGGGGCGCAGCGCCTGGAAAGCGCAGGGCGGAACTCAAGCCGACGCCCCCCGACGTGACCGTCCTTCTCGGTGGATCCTCGCGGGCCCACCGTGGCACATCGATGCCGTCGGCGGCGGGCACGGCATCGGAGCCCGCGCAAGCGGGACCCCCTTGTCTGGTGCGGAACGCCGGATCGGGCGGCGCGGCCGTCGCGTCAGCGCCCCGGCCATTGACCCGGGGCGGGGCGAAGGATACCTCGCCCGGCATGGCCCGCGCCCCCCTCCTGCAACTCACCGACATCGCGCTCGGCTTCGGCGGCGCGCCGCTGTTCCAGGGCGTGTCATGTGTGGTGCAGCCGGGCGACCGGATCGCGCTGGTCGGCCGCAACGGATCGGGAAAGTCGACGCTCCTCAAGGTCATGGCAGGCCTCGTCGAGCCCGACCGCGGCGCCCGCGCGGTGCCGCCCGGCACCGGCATCGGCCATCTCGAGCAGGAGGCCGACCTCGCCGGCTTCGCGACGCTCGGCGACTGGGCCGCCGCCGGCCTGCCGCCGGGCGAGGAGTACCGCGTGGCGATGGCGGCCGAGGGCCTCGGCTTCCGCCCCGAGGCGCCGGTCGCCACCGCCTCGGGCGGCGAGCGGCGGCGCGCGGCGCTGGCCCGCCTGCTGGCCGCCGAGCCCGACCTCATGCTGCTCGACGAGCCGACGAACCACCTCGACATCACCGCGATCCGCTGGCTCGAGGCGCGGCTGGCCGAGACGCGGGCCGCCTTCGTCCTGATCAGCCACGACCGCGCCTTCCTGCGCGCGCTGAGCCGCGCGGTGCTCTGGCTCGACCGCGGCGAGGTGCGCCGGCTCGACCGCGGCTTCGAGGCGTTCGAGGCGTGGCGCGAGACGGTCTGGGCCGAAGAGGACGAGGCGCGCCACAAGCTCGAGCGCAAGATCAGGGCCGAGGGCCGCTGGGCGGTCGAGGGGATCAGCGCGCGCCGGAAGCGCAACCAGGGCCGGCTCCGCGCGCTGCAGGCGATGCGGGCCGAGCGCGCGGCGATGATCCGCCGGCAGGGTGCCGCGGCGATGGCGCTCGACGCCGGCGCGCCTTCGGGCAAGCGGGTGATCGAGGCGAAGGGCCTGGGCAAGGGCTACGACGGCACTCCGATCGTGACCGGCTTCGACTTCCGCGTCATGCGCGGCGACCGCGTCGCCTTCGTCGGGCCGAACGGCGTGGGCAAGACCACGCTTCTGCGGCTGCTTCTGGGCGAGGTCGCGCCCGATGCCGGCACGGTCACGCGGGGCACCGGCCTCGACGTGGCGGTGTTCGACCAGGCGCGCGCCGCGCTCGACCCCGACGCCACACTGTGGGACAGCCTGACCGGCGACCCCGCGATGCGCGTCTCGGGCCAGTCGGACCAGGTGATGGTGCGCGGCCAGCCGCGGCACGTGATCGGCTATCTCAAGGACTTCCTCTTCGACGAGGCGCAGGCGCGGGCGCCGGTCCGCGCGCTGTCGGGGGGCGAGCGCGCGCGGCTCCTGCTGGCGCGGATCATGGCGCGCGATTCGAACCTCCTCGTGCTCGACGAGCCGACGAACGACCTCGATGTCGAGACACTCGACCTGCTGCAGGAGCTGCTCGGCGACTATCCGGGCACCGTCCTTCTCGTCAGTCACGACCGTGATTTCCTCGACCGGGTGGCGACGGTGACGGTGGCGATGGAGGGCGACGGCCGGGCGACGGTCTATGCCGGCGGCTGGTCGGACTACCGCGCGCAGCGCGGCGCGCAGGCCGGCCCGCCGCCGCCGGGGCAGGGGCCGGGGCAGGGGCCGGGGCAGGGGCCGGCGGCGAAGCCGGGGCCGTCCGCCGCCGCTCCCGCCGCAGAGCGGAAGGCCGCGCCGGCGCTGACCTTCACCGAACGCCACCGCCTCGACGCGCTTCCGGCCGAGATCGACCGCCTCGGCGCCGAGATCGCGAAGCTCTCCGACCTCCTCGCCCAGCCCGATCTCTACAGCCGCGAGCCGGCGAAGTTCGCGCGCGCCAGCGCCGCGCTGGCCGAACGCCAGGCGGCACTGGCAGCGGCCGAGGAGGAGTGGCTGAGCCTCGCCGAGAAGGCCGAGGGCTAGGGCGACCGCGCGCGCCGGCTCAGGCCCGGGCCGTCCGGTGCAGCTCCGGGCGGTAGCCTGCGGCAAGCGCCGCCACGGTCGGCGCCGGGGTCAGCACGGTGACCTCGCCCTGCGGCCTGCCGGTGGCCGCGCCGTAGCCCGCCGGCGCGAAGGGCAGGGCGGCCCGGCCGAGGATCAGCGCCGGCCCGCCGGGCAGCGCGACGAAAACGCCGTCGGGCAGGCCCCCGGCCGGGGCCCGGTGCGTGACCTGCCGCCGGCCGCGATCGACCCGGCCGGCATGGAGCGCCCGGTCGATCTCCGGCGCGCGGTCCCCCGCGAGGCCGGCGGCGATCCAGGCGGCGCGGAACCCGCGCCAGGCGGCGCGGCGGCAATAGGCGCAGGGCCGGTGCCCGGCGGCGAGCGCCACCGCCTCGTCGAGGAAGAAAAGCTCGGTCCACGCGCCGGGCGACATCACCGGCCGCGTCACGCCGCGCGGATGTTCCAGCGCGCAGACGATCCAGTGCGGATGCCGCCAGCGCGCCGTGCCGAGCCGGCGGCCGGCATCGTGCAGGATGCCCCGATTGCCGGTGAAGAGCCCGCGCGCGGGGTCGGCGACGATCTCGCCCGTCGGCAGCACGCGGTTCTGCAGCGGCATCGCTTCGCTTCCTCCGGCGGCCTCGAGGGCAGGGCCGAGCCGCGCCGATGCAGGTCCGGCGCACCGCATTGTGATCGCCGTGCCGGGAACCGGCGGCTCCTTGCCGACGCAACCTAAGGTTTTGCAACGGCGATGAGCAAGCCCGCGCCGATCCGGGGCTCCCGCCTGCGCCGGCCTTGCGCGCGGGCGCCGCCGAACCTTGATGCGCCAGAGGTGAACGCTCGTTCAGGGGTCCGTCCGGGTCCGTCCGGGCGTGCGCCGAAGGAACGAGAGCAGTCGAAGGAGCAAGACATGAGAACGCTTTCCCTCGCGGCCCTGGCCGCCATCGCCGCCGCGCCCGTCATGGCGGCCGGCCCGACCGAGCCGGCCCCGGCACCGGTCGTCCAGCCGGCGCCCGCGCCGGTCTACAGCCCGTCCTCCGGCGACTGGGGCGGCTTCTATGTCGGTGGCCAGCTCGGCTATGCCGACATCCGCGACGATGCGGACGGCGACGGCAACACCTACGGTTTGCATGCCGGCTACAACTGGGACCTCGGGAACTGGGTCCTCGGCACCGAGCTGGAATACGACTGGGCCGATATCGACGTGGGTGATGCCGGCGACAGCATCGACTCGATCACCCGGCTCAAGCTGCGCGGCGGCTACGACCTCGGCCGCACGCTGCTCTACGCGACGGCGGGCGCGGCCCATGCGGATGCCGACGTGGGCGGCGCGAGCCTGTCCGACACCGGCTACTTCTTCGGTGCCGGCGTCGGCTACCAGCTGACCGACCAGTGGACGCTCGGCGGCGAGATCATGAGCCACGAGTTCGACGATTTCGACAACAGCGGCCTCGATATCGGCGCGACGACGGCGGCAGTCCGGGCCTCGTTCCGGTTCTGACAGCCGGCGGATTCGACACGAAAGGGGCGCGGAACAGCCGGGAGGCTGTCCCGCGCCTCGGCGTTTCCGGGATGCGTCTGCGGCCTGCGCCGCGGGGGTACGCCGCGGGGGTACGCCGCGGGCGTCAGCCGAGGAAGATGCCGACGATCACCACCATCAGGCCGATCACCGACAGCAGCAGCGCCGCGAGGTTGACCGCGACGATCCGCTGCAGCCGCGCCCGCAGCGCGGCGTCGGGAAGCCCGGCGCGGCGCGCCGCCATCGCCTGCAGGATGCACCAGACGATGCCGCAGAGCCCGAGCACCGAGAGGCCCGCGCCGGTCCAGATCAGCCAGTCCATCGCGCTCTCCGCACCACCGCCGGGCAGGGCGTAGCGCGCCCGGCCGGCCGCGGCAAGGCGGAGGGGCCGGAGAGACCCTTGAACGCGCCCCGCGGCGCCTGTAGGCATCGGCCCTCCCCCCGACCGCGAAGGAGCGCGCCATGGCCGATACCCTCACCGAAGCCCCCGATGCGCCGGGCGATGCCGCCTATGGCGTAGCGGCCGGCGAACTGCGCCAGTTCGTCGAGCGGATCGAGCGGCTCGAGGCCGAGAAGAAGGACATCGCCGACCAGATCAAGGAGGTGATGGCCGAGGCCAAGGGCCGCGGCTACGACACCAAGGCGATGCGCCGGATCGTCGCGCTGCGCAAGCGCGACAAGGACGACCTGGCCGAGGAGGAGGCCGTGCTCGAGATGTACAAGGCCGCCCTCGGGATGTGAGCCTCCGCGGCTGCTGACGCGCCTTGCGGCGCTGTGAAGGACGCGCCTTGCGGCGCTGTGAAGGACGCGCCTTGCGGCGCTGTGAAGGACGCGCCTTGCGGCGCTGTGAAGGACGCGCCTTGCGGCGCTGTGAAGGACGCGCCTTGCGGCGCTGTGAAGGACGCGCCTTGCGGCGCTGTGAAGGACGCGCCTTGCGGCGCTGTGAAGGACGCGCCTTGCGGCGCTGTGAAGGACGCGCCTTGCGGCGCTGTGAAGGACGCGC
>CAZYBG010000025.1:0-40590 GCA_964645155.1 uncultured Rhodobacterales bacterium
CCACGCGGCCTTCACCTCGATGCGCGCCCGCGGCGCGCAGGTCACAGATATCGTCGTCCTCGTGGTCGCCGCCGACGACGCGGTAATGCCGCAGACGGTCGAGGCGATCAATCACGCCAAGGCGGCCGGGGTGCCGATGATCGTGGCAATCAACAAGATCGACAAGCCGAGCGCCAATCCGCAGAAGGTGCGCACCGACCTCCTCCAGCACGAAGTCGTCGTCGAGAAGATGTCGGGCGAGGTGCAGGACGTCGAGGTTTCGGCGATCAGCGGCCTCGGTCTTGATGATCTTCTCGAGGCGATCGCGCTGCAGGCCGAGGTTCTGGAGCTCAAGGCGAATCCGAAGCGTGCGGCGTCGGGCGCGGTGATCGAGGCGCAGCTCGACGTGGGCCGCGGCCCGGTCGCCACGGTGCTGGTGCAGAACGGAACGCTGCGGCAGGGCGACATCTTCGTCGTGGGCGAGAAGTGGGGCAAGGTCCGCGCGCTCGTCAACGACAAGGGCGAGAAGGTCGCCGAGGCCGGACCGTCGGTGCCGGTGGAGGTGCTGGGCCTCAACGGCACGCCCGAGGCTGGCGACGTGCTGAACGTGGTCGAGACCGAGGCCCAGGCGCGGGAGATCGCGGATTATCGCGAGCAGCTGTCGAAGGACAAGCGCGCCGCGGCCGGTGCTGCGTCGACGCTGGAACAGCTGATGGCCAAGGCGAAGGCCGATGCCGACGTGGCCGAGCTTCCGGTTGTCGTGAAGGCCGACGTGCAGGGCTCGGCCGAGGCGATCTTCCAGGCGCTCGAGAAGGTCGGCAACGACGAGGTCCGCGTCCGTGTGCTGCATTCGGGCGTGGGCGCGATCACCGACAGCGATGTCGGCCTTGCCGAAGCGTCGCGCGCACCGATCATCGGCTTCAACGTCCGCGCCAATGCCTCGGCGCGGACCGCGGCGAACCAGAAGGGCGTTGAGATCCGCTACTACAGCGTGATCTACGACCTCGTGGACGACGTGAAGGCCGCGGCGTCGGGGCTGCTCAAGGCCGAGGTGCGCGAGCGCTTCATCGGCTACGCGCAGATCAAGGAGGTCTTCAAGGTCTCCGGCGTCGGCAAGGTGGCCGGCTGCCTCGTGACCGAAGGCGTGGCGCGCCGGTCGGCCGGCGTGCGCCTGCTGCGCGACAACGTCGTGGTCCACGAGGGCACGCTGAAGACGCTGAAGCGCTTCAAGGACGAGGTCGCCGAGGTCCAGTCGGGCCAGGAATGCGGCATGGCGTTCGAGAACTACGACGACATCCGCCAGGGCGATGTCATCGAGATCTTCGAGCGCGAGACGGTCGAGCGCACGCTCGCCTGACGCCGGGCATCGGCCCCTCGGGACGCCGCAGGGAACCTGAGGCGTCCCGGCAGGCCCCGCTCAGGCGATACCGCGGCCAAAGACGGGCTGGCCGCGGAACAGATCGCGCCCGACCTGCACGAGAATGGTGCCGTCGGCGCAGGTGCGCACGAAGGTGCCCTGCACCTGCACGCAGGTTCCAATCATGATGGTCTTGAGCATCTGCCCTCCCCGAACAGGCCGTCAGGCCCGGATTCGCTTCTGCGGCGATGATGGGCCTGCAGGGATGAACAAGCCCTTTATCGCCTAGAGCCAGTCCCGCAGGATCGGGATGAGCGGGAGGTCGGCGGGCGGCATCGGATAGCGCCGCAGCTCGTCCGGCCGCACCCAGCGCAGCGCCTGCGCCTCACGCGGCTCGGGCACGCCCTCCCACCTGCGGCAGGCGAAGAGCGGCATGAGAAGGTGGAAGTCGGGATAGGCGTGCGAGGCGAAGGTCAGCGGCGCGAGGCAGCTCTGCCAGGTCCCGATCCCGAGCTCCTCGCGCAGCTCACGGATCAGCGCCGCCTCGGGCGTCTCGCCCGGCTCCACCTTGCCGCCGGGAAACTCCCAGAGCCCGGCCATGCTGCGCCCCTCGGGGCGCTGGGCGAGCAGCACCCGTCCGTCGCGATCGATCAGCGCCACCGCCGAGACGAGGACCGTCTTCACGTGCGCGCCTCCGGCACGGCCGTGATGCCGGGTCATGACCGGTAGTCGGCGTTGATCTCGATGTAGCGGCTGGTCAGGTCGCAGGTCCAGACCGTCGCCGCGCCCTTCCCGAGGCCGAGGTCGACGCCGATCCGGACCGCCTCGCCCTTCATGTGGGCCGCACCGTCGGCCTCGCGGTAGGACGGCGCAACCATCCCCCTCTCGGCCACGAGAACCTCGCCGAGGCGGATCGTCAGCCGGTCGCGGTCGGCGGTGGCGCCCGACTTGCCGACCGCCATAACGATGCGGCCCCAGTTCGGGTCCTGCCCTGCGACCGCGGTCTTGACCAGCGGCGAGTTGGCGATGGCGAAGGCCACCTTGCGGGCATCGGCCTGATCCGTGGCGCCGGTCACCGCGACCTCGACGAACTTCGTCGCGCCCTCGCCGTCGCGCACGACCTGGTGGGCGAGGTCGAGCATCACGCCGCGCAGGGTGTCGTAGAAGGCGCGCCCCTGCCGCGTGCGGACATCGCGGATCTCGGGCGCCCGGGCCCGCCCGGTGGCGGCCAGGATCAGCGTGTCGGAGGTCGAGGTATCGCCATCGACGGTGATGCAGTTGAAGGTCTCGTCCACCGCGCGCGACAGCATCCGCTGGAGCGGGACGGCGCCGACCCGGGCATCGGTGAACAGATAGACGAGCATCGTCGCCATGTCGGGCGCGATCATGCCGGAGCCCTTGGCGATGCCGGCGATCCTCACCGGCTGGCCGTCGATCTCGATCTCGGCGGCGGCACCCTTGGGGAAGGTGTCGGTCGTCATGATCGCGCGGGCCGCCTGCGCGATCGCCGCATCGGAGAGGCTGGCGGCCAGCTCGTCCACCGCGGCGACGATGCGCGCGTGCGGCAGCGGCTCGCCGATCACGCCGGTCGAGGCGGGAAACACCCGCTCCGGCGGCAGGCCGAGCGCGGCGGCGACCGCCTCGGAGATCGCGGCGACCGAGGCCTCGCCCGCGGCGCCGGTGAAGGCGTTGGAGTTGCCGGAATTGACGATGATCGCCGCGCCGGCCTTCGCATCGGGCTTGAGCGCGAGCCGCGCCTCGCAGGCGCGGACCGGGGCCGACCGGGTCGCCGACCGTGTGAACGCGCCGGCAATCGCGGTGCCGGGGGCGAGCCGGGCGAGCATCACGTCGAGCCGCCCGGCATGGCGCACCCCGGCGGCGACGGCCGCGAACTCGGCCCCCGCGATGACCGGAAGCGCGGGAAACCCGCCCTTCGGTGCCAGCGGCGCGATTGCGACCGATTTCGCTGCCGGCGTCTTCCCCGACTCGGCGCTGGCCGCCTTCGCGGCCTTCCTGGCGGCCTTGTCCTTCTTGCCCTTCTTGCCGTCCTTGTCCTTCCCCTTGGCCATGGCGGCGCGCCTTCCTACTCGGCCACGAGGTCGAGGTTGCGCAGCACCGTGGGGTCGATGCCCTCGCCCGGCCGCGTCACCTCGGCCGCGGCGACCGCGTCGGTCACGGTCTTTTCGATCGCCTGCTGCTGCAGTTCGCCCTCAAGCTCGCCCCGCACCTCGTCGAGCGGCGGCGCTGCCTTGATGCGCGTCTCGTTCAGCCGGATGACGTGCCAGCCGAACTGCGTCTGCACCGGGTCGGACACCTGGCCGGCCTCCATCCCCATGACCGCCTGCTCGAACGGCTCGACCATCATCCCGGCGCTGAACCAGCCCAGATCTCCGCCGTTCGGGCCCGAAGGGCCGGTCGACTGCTGCTCGGCCACGGCGGCGAACTCGGCGCCGCCGTCGATCTCAGCCTTGATCGCCTTTGCCTCCTCCTCGGTCTCGACGAGGATATGCGCGGCGTTGTACTCCGTCACCGGCTCGGCATCGGCGTAGCGCTCGTCGTAGAGGGTCTGGATCGCCTCGTCGGTCACCGCGGTGTCGGCGACCTCGGTCAGCGCCTCGCCGGCGAGGAACGAGCGCCGCTCGTTCTCGAGTGCGAGCGCCGAGCCCTTGGAGAGCTCGCCGTCGTCGCCGCCGACCGCGATCTGCTGGATCAGCTGGTCGAGGATACCGCTGAACAGGGTCTCGTCGGGCAGCGACTGGTACTGCTCGGGCAGTCGGGCGCGGGCGACGATCATGTGCCCCAGCGTGATGTCGGTGCCGTTGACCGAGGCCACGACCGTGTCTGCATCGACATCGGAGGGCGGCGCGGGCGTCTCGGCGGCATCGGCGCCGCCGGTGGCGTCCGGCGCTTCGGTGGTGTCCGGCGCCGCCTCGGTGCCGGTTTCGGGCGCAACGGTGCCTTCCTGCGCAATCGCCGCCACCGCGGTCAGCGCAGCCAGGGCGACGCCGCAGAGCAGCTTGCTTGCAAGGGACATGTGTGTTCTCCAGGTTCCGGGCGCCCGGGCAGGCGACGTTGACACTTCTGGGCGCGGCCCTTAAATCGCTCGGGTCCGGGACGACGGGGCGCCCTTCGAAACTCCCGCCCTTACTAGGGCCCGGCGGATGGGTGAGCAAGGCGATCTCGCTCACGATAGCGACACAGCGGAAAGCGCGCGAAATCATGCTCGGCATCGGAACGATCGCGAAGAAGGTCTTCGGCACGGCCAACGACCGGAAGGTGAAGGCAGTGCAGCCGCTGGTCGCGAAGATCAACGCGCTCGAGCCGGAGTTCGGGAAGCTGACCGACGAGGGCATCAAGGACAAGACCGAGGAGCTTGCCCGCCGGGCGCAGGACGGCGAGGACCTCGACGACCTCCTGCCCGAAGCCTTTGCGAACTGCCGCGAGGCCGCGCGACGCGCGCTCGGCCTGCGCGCCTTCGATGTACAGCTCGTCGGCGGCATCTTCCTGCACCGCGGCAACATCGCCGAGATGAAGACCGGCGAGGGCAAGACGCTCGTCGCCACCTTCCCGGCCTATCTCAACGCCCTGACGGGGCGCGGCGTGCATATCGTGACGGTCAACGACTACCTCGCCCGCCGCGACTCGGAATGGATGGGCAAGGTCTACCGCCAGCTTGGCCTGACCGTCGGCGTCGTCGTCCCGCACCAGCCGGAGGACGAGAAGCGCGAGGCCTACAAGGCCGACGTCACCTACGCCACCAACAACGAGCTCGGCTTCGACTACCTGCGCGACAACATGCGAAGCTCGCTCGACGCAATGGTGCAGCGCGGGCACTATTTCGCGGTCGTCGACGAGGTGGACTCGATCCTGATCGACGAGGCGCGCACCCCGCTGATCATCTCGGGCCCGACGCAGGACCGGTCCGAGCTCTACCGCCAGGTCGACGCGCTGATCCCGCAGCTGTCCGAGGAGCATTACCTGCTCGAGGAGAAGAACCGTCAGGTGACCTTTACCGACGAGGGGTTCGAGTTCGTCGAGGCGCGGCTGGTCGACATGGGCATCCTGCCCGCGGACCAGTCGCTCTACGCGCCCGAGAGCACGACGATCATGCACCACCTCCAGCAGGGACTGACCGCCCACAAACTCTACTTCAAGGAAAAGGAATACATCGTCCGCGACGGCGAGGTGATCCTGATCGACGACTTCACCGGCCGGATGATGGTCGGCCGCCGCCTGTCGGACGGCCTGCACCAGGCGATCGAGGCGAAGGAGGGCGTGGACATCAAGCCCGAGAACGTGACGCTGGCGAGCGTGACGTTCCAGAACTACTTCCGCCTCTACGAGAAGCTGGCCGGCATGACCGGCACGGCGGCGACCGAGGCCGAGGAGTTCGACCAGATCTACGGCCTCGGCGTGGTCGAGATCCCGACGAACCGCCCGGTCGCGCGGAAGGACGAGCACGATCAGGTTTACCGCAACGCGCGCGAGAAATACGACGCGATCGTGACGACGATCCGCGAGGCACATGAGAAGGGGCAGCCGATCCTGGTCGGCACGGTCTCGATCGAGAAGTCCGAGACGCTGTCGGCGCAGCTGCAGAAGGCCGGTATCCCGCACAACGTGCTGAACGCCCGCCAGCACGAGAAGGAAGCCAAGATCGTGGCCGATGCCGGCAAGCCCGGCACCGTGACGATCGCGACCAACATGGCCGGCCGCGGCACCGACATCCAGCTTGGCGGCAACGTGGAGATGCAGGTGATGGAGGCGCTGGCGGCCGATCCCGAGGCGCATCCCGACGAGATCCGGGCCCGGATCGAGGCCGAGCACGCCGAGGACAAGCGCCGGGTGATCGAGGCGGGGGGCCTCTTCGTCCTCGGCACCGAGCGGCACGAGAGCCGGCGGATCGACAACCAGCTTCGTGGCCGTTCCGGCCGCCAGGGCGACCCCGGAAAGTCCGAGTTCTACCTTTCGCTCGAGGACGACCTGATGCGCATCTTCGGGTCCGAGCGGCTCGAGAAGGTGCTCGCCACCCTCGGCATGAAGGAGGGCGAGGCGATCGTGCACCCTTGGGTGAACAAGAGCCTCGAGAAGGCCCAGTCGCGCGTGGAGGGCCGCAACTTCGACATCCGCAAGCAGCTGCTCAAGTTCGACGACGTGATGAACGAGCAGCGCAAGGTGATCTTCAGCCAGCGGCTCGACATCATGAAGGCCGCCGACCTGTCGGAGATCGTCGGCGACATGCGCCATCAGGTGGTCGACGACCTCGTCGACACCCATCTGCCGCCGAAGAGCTATGCCGACCAGTGGGACGCCGAGGGCCTGGCACAGGCCGCGCGCGAGAAGCTGGGCATCGAGGTGCCGGCGACCGAGTGGGCCGAGGAGGACGGCGTCGACCAGGCGGTGGTCGCCGAGCGCCTGCGCGAGGCGAGCGACCGGCTGATGGTCGACAAGACCGAGGCGTTCGGCCCCGAGGCGATGCGGAGCGTCGAGAAGCAGATCCTCCTGCAGACGATCGACACCAAGTGGCGCGAACACCTCCTGCGGCTCGAGCATCTGCGGTCGGTGGTGGGTTTCCGCGGCTACGCCCAGCGCGATCCGCTGAACGAATACCGCAACGAGGCGTTTGCCCTCTTCGAGTCGCTGCTCGCCGGCCTGCGGGTCGACGTGACCGAGAAGCTCGCGCATCTGCGCCCGATGTCCAAGGAAGAGCAGGAGGCCATGGTGCAGCGGATGCTGGCGCAGGCCCGCGCCGCGGCGCCGCCCGCGCAGCCGGTTCCGGTCGGCGCCGGGGCGGAGGCCGAGCCTGCGGACGCCGCTGCGCCGGCGCCCGCCCCCCCGGCGGTAGCTGCCCTGCCGCGCGAGGGCTTCGACGCGGCCGATCAGACCACCTGGGGCAACCCGGGCCGCAATGATCCTTGCCCATGCGGGTCCGGCAAGAAGTTCAAGCACTGCCATGGCCGCCTCGCCTGACGGCCGGCGCGCATGAGAGGCGCTGACATCGTGGCGCGATCCTGCTAGAATCTCAGACTGAACCGCTGTCGCAGAACGCAGCGGAACGAGGACGGGCAGAGTGCAGCGACGACTTCTTGCGGCGCTTTCGGGCGCGGCGATCGCTTCGGCGGCCGCTGCGGGCGCCGAGATTCCCCTCGTCAACGTCGCGGCCGGTGTTCCGTTGCCGCTGCCGGCCGCGCCGGCGCGGCCGACGCTTCCGGATGAGCCTGCGGCGCAGTTTCCCGAGGCGCGTGGCCAGCCCATCCGCCCCGTCGCGTTCACCGCCGCCCCCGACCTGCCGGCCCCAGGACCGGGCCCGCGTTTCGGCGCGCTCGGTCTGCCGTGCGAGGCCCGGCTCACTGCCGCCGGGGCGCCCGGCGGCACCGTCGTGCTGCGGATCGAGGCCCCTTGCGAGGCGCATTCCGTCGCCGAGATCGCGCATGGACCGGTCGCGGCCAGCTTCCGTCTCTCAAGCTCCGGCGTCGCCGAAGCGGTGTTTCCGGCCTTCACCGACCGTGCCGCCTACACCGCCCGCCTCGCCGGCGGCACGACGCTCGAGGCCGACGCGCTCGTGCCGGGCGCCTCCGGCTACGAACGGGTCGTCGCGATGTGGCAGGGCGACCGGCCGGTCGCCATCCACGCGTTCGAATATGGCGCCGCGCCGGGCGAGGCTGGGCATGTCTGGCATGGGGCGGCGAGGGCGCCCGCGGTGGCCGAGGCGGGACGCGGCGGTTTCCTTCTCGTCCTCGGCACGGCCGGCGGCGGCCGCGGGGCCGAGGTCTATTCGTTCCCGGCCGCCGACGCCGCGCGGGCCGGCAGCGTGCGCATGGCGTTCGGCGCGCCGGTGACCGAAGCGACCTGCGGCCGCGCGTTCCGTGCAACGACGCTGCAGATCGGCGCCGACCTGCCGGGCGCGCCGGTCGACATCGCCTGGACGATGCCCGCCTGCGGTGCCGACGCGCCCGACGATCTGATGTTGAAAAACCTCGCGCGAGACCTGAAGATCGCCGCCCAGTGAAGCGAGCGAGGCGATCAGGTCCGACGATGCCCCGGCTCCTGTTGCACGCAGCCCCGCTTGCGATGCTGCTCGGCTTCGCCCCGGCCGCGGCCGGGGCGCAGGACGTGACCCTGACGGCGCGCGACGGCACGCTCGCGCTCGAGGGCACGCTTCTCGACTTCGACGGCGAGTTCTACCGGATCGACACGATCTACGGCCCGCTCACCGTCGACGGGCTGGGCGTGATCTGCAGCGGCCCTGGCTGCCCGAACCTCGAGGCCTTCGTCGCCGAGGTCACGATCTCCGGCGCCGCGTCGATGGGCACGGTGCTGGTGCCCGCGCTGCTCGAAGCCTTCGCGGCACAGCGCGACATGCGGGCCGCCCGCGCGATCCGAGACGATCTGGGCTTCACCTACACGATATCCGAGGCCGGAGGCCGCGCGCTGGCCCGGTTCGAGTTCCGCCTGACCACGACCGAGGAGGGCGTGGCCGATCTCGTCGCCGAGGAGGCCGACATCGTGATGGCGGCGCGCGAGGCCACGACGGCCGACGTGGCGCTGGCGCGCGAGGCCGGGCTCGGCACGCTGTCCGCCCCGGCGCAGAGCCGCATGGTCGCATTCGACGCGCTGGTCGCGGTCGTGGCGCCCGAGAATCCGGTCGTGGCGATCGCGCCGGAGGTGCTGGCGGAGGCGCTCGCGGGCCAGATCGACGATTGGGGCGATCTCGGCGGCATCGAAGGCGACCCGGTGCGCGTCCATGGCCTGGCGCCGGACGACGGCACGCAGCTGGCGGCCGAGGCGCGGCTGCTGGCGCCGCGCGGGCTTGGCCTTTCGGCGGCCGCGGTCCGCCACGACGTCGCCGCAGCGCTGTCGGACGCCGTCGCCGCCGACCCCCAGGCGATCGGCGTCACGCTGCTCTCCTCGCTCGGGCAGGCGCGGCCGCTTGCGCTGTCGGGCCCCTGCGGCTTCACGCTGTTGCCCGACGATGCCTCGGTGCGCAGCGAGGACTATCCGCTGGTCGCGCCGCTATTCCTCTATATGCCGAACCGGCGGCTTCCCGCGATGGCGCGGGATTTCCTGGCCTTCCTGTCCTCTCCCGGCGCGCTCGGCGTGATCCGCCGCGCGGGCTTCGTCGACCTCGGCGCACGCCGCGTGCCGCTCGCGGCGCAGGGCGAGCGGCTGGCGAAGGCGATCCGCGCTGCCGGAGGCGAGACCCCGCTCGGCGCGCTTCAGGAAATGGTGGCGGCGCTTTCGGGGGCCGAGCGGCTCAGCCCGACATTTCGCTTCCGGCCCGGCGCGGCCGGGCTCGACGCCGCCTCGCGCGGCAATGCCCTGCTCCTCGCCGAGGCCCTGGAGGCGGGGGTGCATGACGGGCGCGAGGTGATCTTCGTCGGCTTCAGCGACGGCGAGGGCAGCGCCGAAGCCAATCTCAGGATCGCGCGCAGCCGGGCCGAGACGGTGCTGGCGGCGGTGCGCGCGCTGGCCGAGACGGCGGATTTCGACCGCGTCACGCTGAGCGCGATGGCGTTCGGCGAGGCGCTGCCGATGGCTTGTGACGACAGCGAATGGGGGCGGCAGGTCAATCGCCGGGTCGAGGTCTGGCTGCGCTGACCGGCCGGCCCGTCAGAGATAGCCGGCCGAGCGGAAACTGGTCTCGCGCGACCGGCCGACGATCAGGTGATCGTGGAGGACGATGCCGAGCGCATCGGCCGCGTCGCGGATCCGGTAGGTCATCTGGATGTCGCTCTCGGAAGGCGTCGGATCGCCCGAGGGATGGTTGTGGACGAGGATCAGCGCCGAGGCGTTGAGCTCGAGCGCGCGCTTGACGACCTCGCGCGGGTAGACCGGCACGTGGTCGACCGTGCCGCGCGCCTGCGCCTCGTCGGCGATCAGGACATTCTTGCGGTCGAGGTAGAGGACGCGGAACTGCTCGGTCTCGCGGTGTGCCATTGCGGTGTGGCAATAGCTGACGAGGGCGTCCCAGCTGGACAGGACGTGGCGGCCGAGGATGCGGGCGCGGGCCAGCCGCTGCGCCGCCGCCTCGACGATCTTCAGCTGGCAGATGACGGCCTCACCCACGCCCGGGATTTCGGCCAGGCGGGCCTGCGGCGCCGAGACGACGGCGTTGAAGTCGCCCAGCGTGTCGAGGAGCTGGCGGGCGAGCGGCTTCATGTCCTGCCGCGGCACCGCGCCGAAGAGCACGAGCTCGAGCAGCTCGTAGTCGGGCATCGCGTCCGCGCCGCCTTCGAGGAACCGGGTGCGGAGCCGCTGGCGATGGTCCTTGATGTAGGAGGGCAGCCGGCCGGGCAGCCCCACCGGTGCCGCTTCGTCCGGACCGAAGAGCGGCAGCGGGCTTTCCGAAAAGGCGGTGGGGCCGGGCATGGGCCCGACGATCGACGGCTGGGGTGAAGAATTCGTTAACTTCGCTCGGGCAGCCCGAGCCGGCTCAGCTGCCGACCGGCTCGCACTCCTCGCCGCGCGCGGCGATCCGGCGGCAGGCGAGCATCGCCTCGGCCTCGCTCATCCCGGTGAAGTTCGCCTCGAACGCGCCGTTGCGCTGCACGATCCGGCGCGCCGCGCCGCCGACGCTCGACATGTCCGACAGGGCGGTGGCGATCAGCGCCTTCTCCGCCGCGGTGCGGGTGGTGTAGCGGCCGACCGAAATGCTGAAGTTTCGCCCGCCCGACGCCGAGGCGCGGGTCACGACCTCGAGCACTTCGGGCTCGGGCCGCCGGACCGGCTCGAAGGCGGGCGCGGGGGCGACTGCGGCTGCAAGCACGGTGGCGTCCGGCCCCGGCTCGGCCGCGAGCCCGGAAAGTGCCGCCCGGTTCTCCGGGACGGGCGCGACGGTCGCCGGCACGAC
The DNA here is from genome assembly GCA_964645155.1 of uncultured Rhodobacterales bacterium. GTDB lineage: Bacteria > Pseudomonadota > Alphaproteobacteria > Rhodobacterales > Rhodobacteraceae > CAZYBG01. Next base: position 11,187 of record CAZYBG010000025.1, read on the forward strand.
GGCCGCCGCCTCGACGAGGCTGGCAGGGTCGGGCGCGACGGCGACGGCCAGTTCGACGACGGCCTGGGGCGGGCGGCCGGGAAGCGCGGGCGGAGCCACGGTGCCCGCCGCGCTCGCCGTCTCGGTAACTGCGGGTGGCTCGCTGTCGGCGGCAGCAGCATCCTGGGCGCCAGCATTCTGGACATCGGCAGCCTGGGCGACGGCTTCGGGCACCCCTTCCGTGACGGGGACGAGCCCTGCCGGCCGTGGCCGCGGCGTCAGCCCGGCGAGGTCCACGCGGCCCGCGCCGGCATCGTCGGTGGCATCCGCGGGGGCATCGGCAGTCTCGACGGTCTCCGCCGCGGCCTCCGGCTGCAGCTCCGCCATCGCCGCGGCGACCTGGGCGGCAATGGCGTCGGCCATGTCGTCGGTCGTGTCGTCGGTCGCGGCCACGGGGTCGCCCGCGGTCACCGGGTCGGCTGCCATCGCCGCGGCGACATCGGCTGCGATCGCCCCGGGATCGGGTGCGGAAGCGCCCCCGGCAGGCGGTGCGTCCGTGGCGCTGGCGATGGCCGCGGCAACATCTGTCTCGATCGCGGCGAGCAGTTCCTGCGGCGGCTCGGCGGCGCCGGTGCCCCGCGGCCGTGGCCGCGGCGAGGACTGCACTGCGCCGTTCACGCGCACCACCTTGCCGGCCGCGCCCTGCAGGCCCACGCCGGCATCGGCCACCACCACCTCTTCGTCGGCGATGCCGTCGTAGCGTGGCATCTGCGGCCGGTTGACGGCCACCCGCGCCGGCGCCCGGCTGAACCCGATGTCCATCAGTTCGGCCATGCGGGCATTGCGCTGCGCGGTCGACGTCCCGCCGAAGACGGTGGCGATGATCCGCTGGCTGCCGCGTTCGGCCGAGGCGACCAGGTTGAAGCCCGCCGCCCTGGTGTAGCCGGTCTTGATCCCGTCGGCACCAGGATAGCCGTCGAGGAAGCGCCGGTTGGTGTTCGACACCTCGGCCAGGCCCGCATCGGCCGAGCGGCGCGAGAAGAGGTTGTAGTACTGCGGGTAGTCATAGAAGACGTGCCGGCCGAGGATCGTCATGTCGCGGGCGGTGGACAGGTGCCCCTCCTCGGTCAGGCCGTGGGCGTTGCGGAACGTCGTCCGCGTCATGCCGAGCGCGCGCGCGGTCCGGTTCATGCGCCGCGCGAACGCGGCTTCCGAGCCCGATATCGCCTCGCCGATCGCGGTCGCCGCGTCGTTCGCCGACTTCACCGCCGCCGCGCGGATCAGGTAGCGCAGCTGCACCTGCTGCCCGGCGCGCAGGCCGAGCTTGGAGGGCGGCTCGGATGCTGCATGTCGGGAGATCGTCACCCGCGTGTCCAGCGAGATCTCGCCCGTCCTGATCGCCTCGAACGCGACGTAGAGCGTCATCATCTTGGTCAGCGAGGCAGGGTGGAGGCGGCTGTCGGCGTTGGTGGCCTGCAGGACCTCGCCCGACCGCATGTCCATGACCATGTCAGCGTAGGGCGCGGCGCGGGCGGCCTGCGGAACCGCGGCAAGCGCCAACACCAAGCCTGCGAACATGAGGGCGCCTAACGCGCCCTGCCAAAGCCGTCCTGTCACGACAACTGCCCTTACACTGCCTCGTGCCGCCCGATGTTTCGGTGCAGCTCTTGTTGTTGCGGGCAGCCTAGCACAGCGATCCCATGCCGAAAACACCCTAATTTCAGGGGCTTTCGCAGCATTCTTCAGACTGTGGCCAAGATGTAGCGGCGGCCGGGCGGAGTGGCGCTAGATCGGCTGCGCCTCGATCTCGGCGACCAGATCGGGAAGGGCGCCGAGATCTGCGATCTCGCGGTAGCGCGGATGCGTCTCGGGCGCGTCGGCATGTTCCAGCGCCCAGGTCAGCCGGTGCGGGACGAAGATGCCCCAGCCGCCGGCCTCGATCGCCGGCAGCACGTCGGACTTGAGCGAGTTGCCGACCATCATTGCCTCGCCTGCGCCCGCCCCGTAGCGGCCGAAGATGCCGCGATAGACATCCGGTGTCTTGTCGCTGACGATCTCGACGCCCGCGAAAAGGTCGCCGATGCCCGACTGCGCCAGCTTGCGCTCCTGGTCGAGGAGATCGCCCTTGGTCACGAGGATCACCCGGTGCGTGGCGGAAAGCGCTTCGACCGCCTCGCGGGCATGGGGCAGCAGTTCGATCGGATGCGACAGCATCTCGCGGCCTGCCGCGATGATCTCGCGGATGATGCGGGCCGGCACTCGATCCTCGGTCACCTCGATGGCGGTCTCGATCATCGAGAGGACGAACCCCTTGATGCCGAAGCCGTAGTGTCCGAGGTTGCGCCGCTCGGCCGCCAGCAGGCGCTCGGCAAGGTTGCCGCCTTCCACATGGTCGGCCAGCAGCGCGATGAAACGCTCCTCGGTCATCCGGAAGAACTGTTCGTTCTGCCACAGCGTGTCGTCTGCATCGAAACCGATCGTGCCCAGCCGTCCCATCTGCCCGCCCTTCGTGCCCCTTTTCACAATGGCCGTGCCGCTTATATACTGGGGTTCAGTTTCGCCAATCCCGAAAGCCTGCCTAAGCGAGCGCCGTGTGACCCTCCACCCCTTCATCATGTCCAGTGGCAAGGACAGGCCCGACGGCGAGACGGGCGTGATTACCAAGACGCGCCCGAAGACGCAGCGCCCGCCGCTCTACAAGGTGCTGCTGCTGAACGACGACTACACGCCGATGGAGTTCGTCGTCCACGTGCTCGAACGGTTCTTCGGCCTGAGCCACGCCCAGGCGTTCGAGCTGATGCTGACGGTGCACAAGAAGGGCGTCGCCGTCGTCGGCGTGTTCTCGTTCGAGGTGGCGGAGACGAAGGTGGCACAGGTGATGGATTTCGCCCGGCGCCACCAGCATCCGCTGCAGTGCACGATGGAAAAGGAATAGGCGCCCGCGCGCGCCGCCCATGCATCCTTCCCGACTGAGCCTTGCTGCCGACGCCGGCCTTGTGGTGTTGCCTGCCGAAGGGACCGTGCTGGTCCTGCGCCCGCGCGGCGATGCCGACCTGTCGGCCCTGCCGCCCGGGCGCGTGGTCGTCGTCCAGGGATTCCGGCCGGATCATGACGCGCTGGCCGACCGCGGCTTCCGGGTTGTGACGGCGGTGGAGCCCGGTCCTCATGCAGCGGCCGTCGTCTTCGTCCCGCGGTCGAAGACCGAGGCGCGGGGGCTTGTCGCCGCAGCCGCCGCGGCGGTCGTGCCGGGCGGGCCGATCGTTCTCGACGGGCAGAAGACCGACGGGATCGAGGGCCTCGCCCGCGAAATCCGGGCGCGCGCGGAACTCTCGCCCGCGCTCGCCAAGGCGCACGGCAAGCTTTACGTCCTCGCGAATCCGGGCGGCGACGCCTTCGCCGGCTGGGCGCTGGCCCCGGGCCGGATCGCGGGGGGGTTCGTCACCCATCCTGCCGCCTTCTCCGCAGATGCGGTCGACGCCGGCTCGGCCGCCCTGGCCGCCGCGCTGCCGGCGCGGCTTCCCGCACGGGTCGCCGACCTCGGGGCCGGCTGGGGCTATCTCGCCTCGGAACTGCTGCGGCGCGACGGCGTCGAGGAGGTGCACCTCGTCGAGGCCGAGCACGCCGCGCTCGGGGCCGCGCGGCAGAACCTGCGCGATCCGCGGGCAGTGTTCCACTGGGCCGATGCCACGCGGTTCGATGCGGGCGGCCCGTTCGGCGCTGTGGTGACGAACCCGCCGTTCCATGTCGGGCGTGAAGCCGATCCCGGGCTCGGCCGGGCGTTCATCGCCGCGGCGGCGGGACTGCTGATGCCGACCGGCACGCTCTGGCTCGTGGCCAACCGTCACCTGCCCTACGAGCGGACGCTGGCGGAAACCTTCCGCGAGGTCGAGGAACTGCCCGGCCCTGCCGCCTACAAGATCTACCGCGCCTCCGGGCCGCGTGCCCGGCCGTCCGGTCCGCGCCGCCACCGCCCCGACGCGCGCACACCAGCAAGGATGCAGCTGAAATGACGTTTTCTATCGCAGGCAAGACGGCCATTGTGACCGGCGCCGCCAACGGCATCGGCCTGGCCATCGCCCGCCGTTTCGCATCGGAGGGCGCGAACGTGATGTTCGCCGATCTCGACGAGGAGGGGCTGCAGGACGAGCTTGGTGAGGAGGCCGACGCCGAGGGCCGGATCCGCTATTTCGGCTGCGACCCGTGCCAGCGGCTGTCGCATGCCAACCTGATCTCCGCCACGCTCGACGCGTTCGAGCGGGTGGACATCCTCGTCAACGGCTGGCGCGTCCACGCGGTGTCCGCGCCGCTCGATCCCGATCGCGATGTGGTCGAGGACATGCTCCAGCAGAACCTGTTCTCGGCGCTTCGCCTGAGCCAGGCCGTCGCCAGGCGCTTCATCAAGCAGGCCGAGGCCGAGGGCAACACCGACGGCCAGACCGGCGCCATCGTGAACCTCTCGTCGATCGCCGCGCGCCGCACCATGCCGGGCATGCTCGGCTATTCGATCGCCTCGGCGGCGGTGGACCAGATGACCCGCTCGCTCGCCGTCGAGCTTGCGGTCCACCGGATCCGCGTCAACGCCGTCGCCTTCGGCAGCGTGATGAGCGCGAGCCTGCGGGACACGCTGAAGGACCACGCCGAGTTCCGCAATGACATCACCGACCACACCCCGCTTGCCCGGATCGCCGGGCCGGGCGAACTTGCCGAGGCGGTGCAGTTCTTGGCCTCGGAAGGCGCGGGCTTCGTCACCGGGCAGGTGCTGACCGTCGACGGTGGCCGCACGCTCCTAGACCCGGTGGCGTCGCCCGCCCACTGAGGCTGCGGAAGGTGGCCGGCCGGTCAGGCCTCGGCCACGAAGGCCTGAACGCTCTGCCAGTCGAGCTTCGCGGCGCCTGTCGCCGGCTCGTCGCAGGCCACCGCGTCGGTCGCCGTGTCGATGCGCTTGCGCCAGGCCCCTTCGGGCAGGGCGAAGCTGCCGGCGTCGCCGCCGTTGACGACGATCAGTGCCGCGGGGGAGCCGCCGTTCTGCAGCCGCAGCCCGATCAGCGACAGCCCCTCGGCCCGCCAGTCGTCGTCCGACATCTCGCGGCCTTCGGGATGGAGCCACGTCACGTCGGGCCCGCCCGGCGCCGCATGGCCCGGCGCCGCGCCGAAGCGCAGCCGCGAGAGCGCGGCCTCCTTGCGGAACGCCATCAGCGCCGCCACCGCCGCGGCCAGCCCCTCGCGCGGGGCCGACCAGTCGATCCAGGCGGTCTCGTTGTCCTGGCAGTAGGCGTTGTTGTTGCCGCCCTGGCTCTGGCCCATCTCGTCGCCGGCCAGCAGCATCGGCACGCCCTGCGACAGCAGCAGCGTAGCCAGCATCGCCTTCGCCCGCCGCTCGCGCGAGGCCAGCACCTTCTCGTCGTCGGTCGGGCCCTCGATGCCCATGTTGTCGGAGAGGTTGTGGTTGTGGCCGTCGGCGCCGCCCTCGCCGTTCGCATCGTTGTGCTTGTCGTTGTAGGACAGCGTGTCCCACAGGGTGAAGCCGTCATGCGCGGCGACGAAGTTGACCGACGAGGTCGCCGGCCGGTGCGAGTGGTTGAACTGCACCGGCGAGCCGAGGAGCCGTTCGGCCATCGCCGGAAGCAGCCCGGCGTCGCGCCGCCAGAAGGCGCGCACGTCGTCGCGGAACTTGTCGTTCCATTCCCGGAACGGCCACGGGAAGCCGCCCACCTGATAGCCGCCATCGCCCACGTCCCATGGCTCGGCGATCAGCTTGACCTTGGACAGCACCGGGTCCTGCCGGATGGCGGCGAAGAACGCGCCTTCGCGCTCGAAGCCCTGCGACTCGCGCCCCAGCGTCGAGGCAAGATCGAAGCGGAAGCCGTCGACATGCATCGCCTGCACCCAGTAGCGCAGGCTGTCGAGTACCATCCGCAGCACCATCGGGTGCGCGACGTTCACGGTGTTTCCGGTGCCGGTCGTGTCGTAACTGTGCCGCGGATCCTCGGCCGAGAGCAGGTAGTATGACCGGTTGTCGATGCCGCGGAACGACAGGGTCGGCCCCTTCTCGTTACCCTCGCAGGTGTGGTTGTAGACGACATCGAGGATCACCTCGATGCCTGCCTCGTGAAAGCGCTTTACCGCGCGCTTCACCTCCTGCACCTGTCCGGTCCTGAGATAGGGGCGGTGCGGGGCGAAGAACGACAGCGTGTTGTAGCCCCAGTAGTTCGAGAGGCCCTTGTCGACGAGGTGGCGATCGTTGGCGAAGGCGTGCACCGGCAGAAGCTCGATCGCCGAGACGCCGATCCGCTTGAGGTGGCCGATGACCGCCTCGGTCGCGAGGCCGCGGAAGGTGCCGCGGTCGTCCTCGGGCACGTCGGGGTTGCGGATCGTCAACCCCTTCACATGCGCCTCGTAGACCAGCGTGTCCTCCCAGCGGTGCCGCAGGATGTCGTCGGCCTCCCAGTCGAAGGTGGGGTCCACCACGACGGCCTTCGGCATGAACGGCGCGCTGTCGCGCGGGTCGGCCGTGTCGTCGCTGCCGCCGAGGGTGTAACCGAAAAGCGCGTCGTCCCATGTCAGATCGCCGCGCAGCTCGCGGGCATAGGGGTCGAGGACGAGCTTCGCCGGATTGAAGCGGTGCCCTTCGGCCGGCGCATAGGGGCCGTGGACGCGGTAGCCATAGACCTGCCCCGGCCCGATGCCGGGCAGGTAGCCGTACCAGATCCCGCCTTCCATCGCCGGCAGTTCCAGCCGGCTGAGCTCGTTCTGCCCGCTCTCGTCGAAGAGGCAGAGCTCGACCCCTGTGGCGTTGTCCGAGAACAGGGCGAAGTTCGTGCCTTCGCCGTCATACTCGGCGCCGAGCGAGTCGGACCGGGCGGCGGCAAGATCGAATGCGGGTCCGGAAGGGTTGCGCTTCAGCATGTGTGAGGTCCTGTCCATTGGCCGGTTTCAGCCGGGGCCGGCTTGTCCGAGGCCGGCGGGCCGCGCCGGCGCCGGATGCTTGCCTGCGAGGCTAGGCCGGAATTGTCGCGGCAACATGTCCGGCGGCATCGCTGTCGCGCCGGATCGGCCCGGCCGGCGGCCCTTGCACGATCGCACCGCCGGACGCCCGATCCGCAGGCAGCGTGGGAGTCGCGAAAGACCGGCCGCGGATTGCCCGCGACCGGTCTGGGGAGTCCGGCCCATTCCATCGCTACGGTCGATCAGATCGGCGGCCGTCCGCGCACCGCGCGGGCGATCATCGCCACGACGAAGAGCACGATGAAGATGAAGAACAGGATCTGCGCGATCCCCGCGGAGGCACCGGCGATGCCGCCGAAGCCAAGCGCTGCAGCGATCAGCGCGATGATGAGGAAGGTCAGCGCCCACCCGAGCATGTGATTACTCCTTTTCCGCCGGCACCCTCCAGGCGCCATACCTGACGGAAACGCCGATGTCGGGTTGCGGTTCCCGGCCATCTGCGGAACGCTGTCCGTGCGGCGGTGCCTGCTGACCGGCTGAAGAGAAAGGTGTTTGCAATGTACAGGCGGTTTGCGGTGATGATCGCGGTCGTCGTTGCGCTGCTCGCGGGACCGCTCGCCGCGCAGGACGCAGCCGCACCCGCCGGGCCGACGGCGGCCGATACCGACGCCGCGATCGACCAGCTGCTCGTGATCCTGCGGGACGATGCGGCGCGCGCCGCCCTTATCGCGCGGCTCGAGGCCGAGGGTCCGGCGGGCGGCGCGGATGCCGCGCCGGGGGCGCCCAACGTGGCGCAAGGCATCGCCGAGGCGGCGGCCGACTTCGCGGCGGCGGCGGCGCGCGACCTGTCGCGCTTCGTGCGCGACTTCGCGCGGCTCAGGCTGCTCGCCCGGCAGATCGGTGCCGAGGGGGCCGAGCTCTGGCCCGAAATCCGCGCGCTGCTTCTGACGATCGCGTCCACGCTCGCCGCCGCCGCACTGTCCGGCGCCGTGGCGCGTCGCATCGCGCGGCGGCTCGCCGTGGCGCCCGTCGCGGGGATCGGGCCGCGGCTGCGTGCGACGGGCCTCGCCGCGCTTGCGCATGTCGCGGCGCTGGCGGTGGCCTGGGCCGCCGGCTACGCGCTCGCCACCTTCGTCTTCGCCGCGGCGGGCGCCCCGAGCGCCGCCCAGACGCTCTACCTCAACGCCTTCGCCGCTTTCGGCCTCGTGCGCGTCGTCCTGCGGCTGCTGGCCAGCCCGGACGCCGACCGGGAGCCCTCGCTCTCGGTCATCGCGCCCGGGGCGCAGACGGTGATCTACCGGAACCTGCGGATGGTTGCGGGCATCGCCATTCAGGGCTTCATGTTCATCGTGCCGCTGTTCGGGCTGTGGTTCGGGTTCGTCGGGGCGACGCCGATGCGCGCTCTCGTCGCCACGGTTGCCGCGGCGGCCGCGCTGGTCGCGATCAGGCGCATCGCCCGCACCCTCGATCGGGCCCGGGGCGACCGCGCCCAGCCCTCGCGGACGCTGGGCGAGGCCGGCGCGGCGGTCGCCAAGAGCGTCGCCTCGGCCTGGCGGCAGGTCTGGCCGCCGCTCGCCCTGGTCTTCGTCGCCTATTGCTGGATCGCGGTCGTCACCCGGCCGTCCCAGGCCGCCGCGATCGTCCTGACCGGGACGGCCTACAGCATCGCCGCGGTGCTCGCGCTTCTTGCCGCACTGTGGCTCGTCGGCCGGGCGGCGGCGCTCAAGGCGCCGTTGCCGCGCCTTGTGGTGGGTCTGCTGCCCCGGCTCGGCCCGCGGGCGGACCTGATCGCGGCGGTCCTCGGCTGGGCCGGCGCCCTCGTCCTTGCGCTGACGGCGCTGGCGCTGGCGTTCCATGGCTGGGGGTGGCTCGACATCGGGTCGCTGCTGGCGCAGGAGAACGTGCAGACCGTGCTCTGGCGCATCGTGTCGGCCGCGCTCGTCGCGCTTCTCGCGGCCATGCTCTGGGCGGTGATCGCCTCGTGGATCGACCAGCGGCTGCAGGCCGAACTTCCCGGACGCAACGTGTCGGCGCGGTCGCGGACGCTGCTCGCCCTCTTCCGCAATGCCTTCACCATCATCATCGGCGTCCTGGCGACGATGATCACGCTCAGCCAGCTTGGCGTCGACATCGCCCCGCTGCTCGCGGGTGCCGGCGTCATCGGCCTTGCCGTCGGCTTCGGATCGCAGAAGCTCGTCCAGGACATCATCACCGGCGTCTTCATCCAGCTCGAGAACGCGATGAACGAAGGCGACGTGGTGGGCGTGGCGGGCATCACCGGCGGGGTGGAGAAGATCACCATCCGCTCGGTCCGCCTGCGCACGCTCGACGGGGCGGTGCATGTGATCCCGTTCTCGTCGGTGGATACGGTGACGAACCTCACCCGGGACTTCTCGTTCCACGTCGCCGAGATCGGCGTCGCCTACAAGGAGAAGGTGATCGATGTGAAGGCGGCCATGGAGGAGGCGTTCGAGCGGCTGAAGACCGAGGGCTTCGAGGGCGACATCCTCGAGCCGCTGGAGATGCAGGGCGTCATCATGCTGGGCGACAGCGCGGTCACGGTGCGGGCACGGATCAAGACACTGCCGGGCAAGCAGTGGGGCATCGGCCGCCGCTACACCGAACTCGTGAAGGAGGTGATGGACGAACGCGGCATCGAGATCCCCTTCCCGCATCGGCAGATTGTCCTTCCGGAAAGCTTCGCCCTGCCGCCGCCGGCGCCTTCCGCGGAGCCCCCCGACAGGACCGGCCGCAAGCGGGAGTAGGGGGCTGGAACCGATCCGCCACCCGAGCGTTTCTCAGGCAGCGACGGCGCTTCGCCATAGGGACGCATCATGATCGAGTCGAACATGCTTGAACTGACCGGCCTCGGCGGCCTAATAATCCTGGCACTGGACATCTGGGCGATCGTCTCGATCGTCGGGTCGTCGGCATCAACCGGGCGAAAGGTGCTCTGGGTGCTCCTCGTGTTCCTGCTGCCGATCATCGGCTTCATCATCTGGCTGATCGCCGGCCCGCGGGCGAACCGGCGCACCATCTGAGGTGCTGCGGGGCAGAGCCCGCAAAGTTGCCGGTCGGCCACGGTTCCGCGCCAACACGTCAAGGCGAGCGGGGGAATAGGAACCCGCCGCGCCCGTTGGCGTTGACAGGGCAAAGAAAAGATCCGGCAGATCGAGCAGTCCCGTGCCAACCGCGTTCCTTAGCCTTCTGCGGGCGCTCGCCGACAGCCAGCGCGAGCTCGAGACGCATGTCGGCGGCCCGGATGGCGCCACGGTGAGGCCGATCCTGACGCGCCGGCGCCGGGCGCTGTCGGTGCTGCGGGCCGCCTTCATGACGGGCGATCCTTCGGAGGGCTGGCCCCGGCCCGCCGCCGACGGGTCGGTCGACATGCGCGACCTGCAGGCGCGCGAGCAGGGCCTGCTGGCCCTCTATGACGCGCTGCTGCGGGAAGTGCCGGCGGGCAGTGAGATCCACGCCGTCCTGCGCGACCAGCGGTCGGAGACGGAGCAGGCGCGGTGGTCGCTTCTGGGCCTGCGCTCCGGCCCGGGCCCCGGCGCCGGGAACCAGCCCGAAACACGCCGGTAGATCATCCTCCGACCTGCCGGAACAGCACGGCCCGCCGGGAGGCGGGCCGTCTGTCATTGCGGTAGGGGCGTCAGGCGCGCCAGGTACTTACTGGCGGGTCATCCAGTCGTCCACCTCGCGCTCGGCCTCTTCGCGCTCCTTGCCGTAGCGCTCCTGGACAAGACCCACGATCTGTTCGCGGCGGCCGTCGATCCGGTCCCAGTCGTCGTTGGTAATGTCGCCCCATTTGGCCTGCGCCTTGCCCTTGACCTGCTTCCACTGGCCCTGGATCTGATCCCAGTTCATCTCGCGTCTCCATGGTTAAGATGATTGTGCAGGAAGAACGCACGGCGCCCGCCGGCGTTCCTCGGCCATTCGCCGCCTGCGGACTGTCTTGTGCAGCGCCGCGCCGGAACCGGGCGGGGCTGCCGAGCGTTTCCGGCCGCGCTGGGTCCACAGGGAGGGGGGCGTGGACAAACTCGAGCGTGTCTCGCGCCTTGCCGTCATTGTCGTCGGGGCCATCGCGCTCGCGGCCGCGCTCGACATCGGCGAGACGATCTTCGCGCCCATTGCGCTTGCGCTGGTGGCCGGCGTCGTCCTGTCGCCGATCTCGGATTTCTGGGAACGGCTGGGTTTCGCGCCGGCGGTCGGTGCGCTCGTCAGCCTCGCGCTGACGCTTCTGGTGCTCGCGGGCCTCACCCTCGCGTTCCAGCCGATCTTCGCGCAGCTTGTCGAACAGGCGCCCAAGGTCTGGTCCGACATGCAGGACACGATCGAGGTCCTGCGCGGTCTGGCGGGCGGCCTGTCCGACGTGACCGATGAGGTGTCGGACGCCATCGCCCCCGACGCGAATGCCGCCGAGGAGGCAGCGCCGGCCGGCGATGCCGGGGCGCTGCCCAGCGTCACGCTGGTGGATGCGCTTCTGCTGGCGCCCACGATCGCGGCGCAGGTCCTCACCTTCGCGGGGGCGCTGTTCTTCTTCCTGCTGACCCGGTCCGAGATCTACGCCTGGGCGGCGCGGCGGCTGGCCGAGCCGGCCGAGCGCGCGCCGACCGCCCACCGTCTCCTGGCGGCCGAGCGGCAGGTCTCGCGCTATTTCCTGACCATCACGCTGATCAACGCAGGGCTGGGAGCGGCCACCGCCGTGGCGCTGCAGCTTCTCGGGATGCCGGGAGCGATACTCTGGGGCACCGTCGCATTCCTGCTGAACTTCATCCTCTATCTCGGCCCGGCGATCGTCGCGGTTTCGCTTCTGGTGGCGGGGATCGGGATCTTCGACGGGCCCTACGCTGTTCTGCCCGCCGCCGCCTTTGCGGTGCTGAACACGACCGAGGGCCAGTTCGTCACGCCCTCGCTCGTCGGCCGGAACATGTCGATGAACCCGCTGGTGGTGTTCCTGTCGCTCGTCTTCGGGCTCTGGCTCTGGGGTCCGATCGGCGGCATCGTCGCGATCCCGCTCCTGCTCTGGATCCTTGTCCTCAACGACGGCCTCGCCGCCGCGACGCGGCCCTTGCCCGCGGCGGCCGAGTGAGCGGCGTCAGACCAGCTCCGGCGGAACGCCCGGGAGGTTCCGGCCGAAGCGTTCGGCGGCGCGGATGTCGTAGGGCAGGATGAGGCCGCGGCGCTGCGCAGGGGGCAGTGCGGCGTTCCCGACGGCGAGCCGTCGCCATCCGGCAACCGTCGCCGCGTCCGCCCCGAACAGCGCCGGCTCGGCGTCGCGCGGCAGCCAGTGCGCCATGACCCGGTGGCGAACGGCCGCGACATCTTGCGGCGTGTTGAGGAACACCCCGCTTTCGGTGTCCCAGCGCAGGCTCCGGGCGTTGAGGTTGGCAGACGACAGGATCGCCGCGCGTTCGTCAAAGATCGAGACCTTGGCGTGGATGTAGATGATCGGGGCGCCGTCCAGCGTCTTGCGCCCGTTGCCGAGCGAATCGGTCGGCGCCGCGGGCCGCGGCTGGGCAGCGCCGCCGACGAAGAGCCGCGGGCCGAAGGCGCGCTTCAGCCTGCGCAGCGCCCGCGCCTGCAGGAACTCGCCATAGCGGGCGTCGAGCCCCCGGTTCGCCTCGAACGCGACGTCCTCGGGCGCCCCCGGAAGAATCAGGATCATCCCGAGGTCGGGTTTCTCGCGTCCGATCCCGGCCAGGATCTGCGCCATCTTCTGGTCGCGGAAAAACTGCGTCTCGATGTAGATCAGCCGTTCCGCCCGCCGGGCGAGCATGGCGTGCGCCGTGGCGATCTCCTGGCGGAGCGGTTCGGGGCCGAAGCAGAAGATCGACGGGCGGCGCGGACGCGACAGCGTGCGCAGCAGCCGCCGCTGCGGCCGCGGCTCCCGCCGCCCCGCCGTCACGTCGAGAAAGCTCTCCAGGTGGGCCTGCGCCTCCGCGACCGCCAGCCCCTCCATGGTCAGCTGCACGTCGTGCCAGGTCTCCTCGCCCGGGCGGTGGTGGTCGGGCGTGTCGAAGCGCCGCTCGTCGAGGTCGAGGCCGCCGATATAGAGCCGCTTGCGGTCGATGACGGCGATCTTCTGGTGGTGCGTCGCCGGATGCGGCAGCGGCAGGGCGCCGGGACGCATGGCGACGCGACCGCCCGGGCCGATCCGCAGATGCGCCGCCAGGCCCGGCATGTCGCGCAGTGCGGCGGCGCGGTCCGCCGGGCCACGGCGGTTCAGGCGCCGCACCGTCTCACGCAGCCGTGCGCGGATCCGGCCGCGGAAGATCAGCCCGGGCAGCAGCCCGGCGCGCGCCGGGTGCATGGCGGGCGTCACGGTCAGCCGGGCGGCCGGTCCGGCGACCTCGGCCGCCGCGAGCAGCATGCGGACAGACCGCCAGGTGCCACGGTGCAGGTCGGCGCAGACCACCGGATCGAAATCGGCGATGACGAGGTTGATCTCCACCCCGCGTTGCAGCGTGTGCACGATCAGGTCGAACCATGTCTTCCCGATGCGTTTCGCCGCCGAAGACCTCAGCCGCGTCCGCGGGTCGAAGATGCGGAAACTCGCCCAGATCTCGCGCTCGGCGGTCAGCACCATGCGCTCGAACTCCGGATAAGCCTCGGCCGCGGTCAGCAGCAGCCGCACCTTGCTGTGGCGTTCGAGGTCAAGTCCGGTCGAATGCAGCATGAATCCATGGGTGCGGCTTCGGTCAATTGCCGGCGAACGCCCGGATGACGAAGATGGTTCCCCGCCGCGCGTGCATTGAATGTCGCAGCCGGCCGGCTCAGCCGCCGGCGCCTTGCTGGTTGCGATGCTCGGCCACCGCGAGCGGCTCGACGTTGAAGATGAGTGATAGGCGGTAGACGCCGCCCTCGCGCTCCCGCTCCAGATGGCCGCCAAGCTGCAGGGTGAAGGCCGAGACAAGCTCGACGCCAAGGCCGGTGCCGTCCTGCGGTTCCTCCAGCTGTGCCCCGCCGGGCGCCGCGCTGTTGATGACATCGAGGCGCGCCGTCCGGTCCCCTGCCACGCGCTTCAGCGCCACCTCCAGCTTTGGCCGCCCGGTATCCGGCGCGGCCGCATACTTGATGGCGTTCGTGAGCGCCTCGGTCAGCAGCAGCGAAAGCGGGACGGCCTGGTCGGGGGTCAGCCGGATGTCCTCGACCTCGGTCGAGACCTCGAACCGGCGGCCGGGGCCGCTGGCCATGCTGACGATCTGCCGCACGATGTCGGGCAGAAGCTCGTCGGCGCGCACGTCGGTCAGCCCGGAGGTCTGGTAGAGCCCGCGGTGCACGGTGGCGAGGCTCATCACCCGTTCCTGCAGGCGCTGGATCATGAACTTCGCCTCGGGCGACCGGGTCTGGCGGATCTGCATGTTCATGATCGAGGCGATGAGCTGCAGGTTGTTCTTCACGCGGTGATGCACCTCGCGCAGCAGCACTTCCTTCTGGTGCACCATGTCCTCGAGCTCGGCCTCGTCGTGCAGGATGGTCTCGGTCATCTGCTCGAAGGCCTCGGCAGCCTCGCGGATCTCGGTCGGGGCTGTGGCGAAGTCGAGGTCGCCGACCAGCCTGTCGCCGCCGGCAAAGGCGGTGATCGACCGGCGGAGCCGGCGGATGTGCCGCGCGACCAGCCGCTCGATCGCGACGATGGCGGCGATCAGGCTGCCGGTCCACATCAGGAACGGCAGCAGATAGGGCGAGACGGTGGCGCCGGTGCTCAGGAACGACGCGGTCGCCGCCGGCCAGGTGCCGAGCGCGAAGAGCTCGCCCTCGGCAAGCGGGACGACGCTGAAGGTCCGCCGCTCGCCCGAAAGCGCCGGTCCGGTGAAGGTGATCGCCCGGTCGCGCGCAAGCTCCTCGAGCGGCCGGCCGGCCGGCAGCGCGGTCGCGGCCTCGTCCGCCGCGATCGAGGCCGTGAGGACGTCTCCCTCCTCGTCGAAGGTGATGAGCGCAAGCGGGCTCGCCGCCGACCCTTCGGGGGCGTCGCCGCTGCGCAGCGTCGAATGCGGTATCGATACCGACACGAACCCCGTGACATCGCCGGCGGCGTCGAAGACGGGGTGCGAGAAGATCATCACCGACTGGCCGCTGATCTCGCCGCGCGCGTTCACCGTGACTGCCGGGCGCGGGTCTTCCAGCAGCGCCTCGCGGGCAGGGCCGCCGAAGCGGTGCGGCCGGCCGATCGACCCGCAGACCATCAGGCCGTCGGCGGGGATGTAGCCGGCGAAGCTCACGGTCTCGCCCGCCTCGATGACGAAGCTCCGCATCAGTTGCATGCAGGCCTCGGTGTCGCCCACCACATAGGGGACCGAAGCCGCAAGCGCCTGCGCCGCACCGCGGCCCTGCTGGATCATCGCGATCTCGGGCGCGGCGGCCCGCAGCGTGGCGCCCGCCAGCGCGGCTTCCGACCGGGCGCGCGCCTCACGCAGGATCGCATCGGATTGCAGACCGGTGACGACGGCCAGGGGCAAGAGGACCATGGCGATCACGAACGTCGAGCGAAAGCCCAAGCGTCGGGTGAACGCCCCGCCGTACCGCTTCGGCGCCTCGCTCATGCAGCCTGCACGCTCCCGCGGCCGAGTACCGCCATCGTCGCCCCGTCGACCTCGGCCAGCACGTCCTCGCCATCGGCGAGGCCGAGCAGGTCGCAAAGCCTGGCCCGCGCCCGGTTCGCGCGGCTCTTCACGGTGCCAACGGCGACGCCCATCGTCTCGGCCGCCTGTTCGTAGGAGAAGCCTGACGCACCTACGAGGATCAGGACCTCGCGATGCTCGGCCGACAGCTTGTCGAACGCCCGGCTGAAATCGCCGAAGGCGAGGCGCCCGTCATGGCTCGGCCGCTCCATGAGCGTCGCGGCATGGGTGCCGTCGGGGTCGGCCACCTCGCGCTTGCGCTTGCGCCGGTCGGAATAGAACGTGTTGCGCAGGATGGTGAAGAGCCACGCGCGCAGGTTCGTCCCCGCCTGGAACTTGTCGAGGTTGGTCCACGCCTTCAGGATGGTGTCCTGCACCAGGTCGTCGGCCGCGGACACGTTCCGCGTCAGACTGATCGCGAAGGCCCGCAGCGCCGGAAGGTGTTCCGGCAGTTCGTCGCGAGGATCCCGCGGTGCCGTCGTGGCCAGCGTCATTTCGGCTGCTCCTTGGCCTTGAGCTGGTCCAGAAGCTGCTTGAAGCGGTCCGGAACCTCTTCGCTGAGCGCCTCGTCGTATACACGCTTGAGGTTCGCGTCCAACAACGCGCGAACCTTTGACTTGTCGCCGCTCTCTGCCATGGTCCCCGACATGCCTGCCTATGCTTTCCCACATTTAGGTCGGAACCAAACGCACCTCCAGTGAGTTCGGTTCCCGAAAAAGCCAAAGAGGGGACCTTAATGGCCACTGACAGCACGCGCGACCTCGGCACGATCGTCGGCGCGAACCTTCCCTACCTGCGCAGATACGCCCGCGCGCTGACCGGCAGCCAGCAGACCGGCGACCGATACGCCGCGGCGACGCTTGAGGCGATCCTGCAGGATGATGGCGTCTTCGCTGCCGAAACCGACCCCAAGATCGCGCTGTTCCATGCCTTCCACCTCGTCTGGGCCTCGGCCGGTGCCCCGCTCGGCGAACCCGACAGCACGCTGTCTGCACGCGCGCAGGACCACATGGCGCGGCTGACCCCGAACACGCGCGAGGCGCTTCTGCTGCACGCGATCGAAGGCTTCCGCCACGACGAGATCGGCGCGATCATGCAGGTGGACGGCGACGAGGCCGCGGAACTGATCGAGATCGCCATGCGCGAGATGGAGAAGGCCGTGGCCGGCCGGATCATGATCATCGAAGACGAGGCGATCATCGCGCTCGACATCCGTTCGATCGTCGAGGAGATGGGGCACAAGGTGACCGGCATCGCCAGGACCCACCGCGAGGCGGTGGAACTTGCGGTGCGCGACCGGCCCGACCTGATCCTCGCCGACATCCAGCTTGCCGACAACTCGTCGGGGATCGACGCGGTGAACGACATCCTCAAGCAGTTCGACGAGCTGCCGGTGATCTTCATCACCGCCTTCCCGGAACGCCTGCTGACCGGCAGCCGGCCGGAGCCGGCCTTCCTCATCACCAAGCCCTACACAGAGGATCAGGTCCGCTCGGCCGTGAGCCAGGCGATGTTCTTCTCCTCGACCGAAACGCTGGTGGACTGATCTGCCGGGCGGTGCGGCAGGCTGCCGCCTCCGGCCGCCTACCGCTCGCGCAGCAGCAGCGCCGTCTTGACCGCGTCAGAGGTGAAGGGGCGGACGAGGGCCTCCCAACCCTCGCCCCTGCCGAGCCGCTCCGCTTCCTCGCCAAGCAGAAAGACCCGGCCCCCTCGCGTCGCGATGGCGGCCTGCAGGGCCGATCCATCGAACGCATCCGGTTCCATCCCGAGGAACGCGGCGTTCAGGTTCACGACATCGGCCAGCGCGACGAGCGCAAGCGCAGATGTCGTCGTCACCACGACGTCGCAGGCCGGGCTGAACTCGGCCGCCGTCTGCGCCAGGTCGCGCGCGACGAGGACATCGTCCAGCACGACCAGGAACGTATCCCTCGCTGCGGGCGGCAGGTCATCTGCGGGCATGGAGATCACTTGTGAAATCGACATGCTGCATCATGGAACCGGAACTGGGGCGCGGCATTAAACTGCGACATACCCGAGCAGGATTCGCCCGCCCATGGTCGCCATCCCGTGCACCGAGTGCCCGTTGCGCAAGAAACCGCTGTTCACGCCCTTCACCGAGGAGGAACTCGCCTTCATGCTCGAGTTCAAGGTCGGCGAACTGGTCGTCGATCCGGGCACGACGATCCTTCTGCAGGGCTCCACCGCGCCGCAACTCTATACGGTGCTGCGCGGGATGGGAACGCGCTACCAGACGCTGGAGAATGGCCGCAGGCAGGTCATCAACTTCCTGTTTCCGGGCGACTTCACCGGCCTGCAGGCCGGCCTGATGGGCGAGATGAAGCACTCGGTCGAGGCGGCGACCGAAATGATGCTCTGCGTCTTCCGACGCTCCGACCTGTGGACCCTGTTCCGGTCGAGCCCGCAGCGCGCCTATGATCTGACCTGGATCGCGGCGGTCGAGGAGCACTTCCTGGGCGAGACGATCACCACCTTGGGCCAGCGCGATGCCATGCAGCGGATCGCCTGGGCGCTGTTCCATATGTTCCAGCGGCTCCGGGGCGTCAACCTCGGCACGGCGGATACCGTTCCGCTGCCGTTCCGCCAGCAGGACCTTGCCGATGCGCTGGGCCTCTCGCTCGTCCATACCAACAAGACGCTGGCCCGCTTGCGGGCGCGCAGGGTCGCCGACTGGTCGCACGGCAGGCTGACGGTGCACGATCTGCCGGGTCTGGCCGAGATCGGGCTGACCGAGGTCGAGAAGGCCGAGACCCGTCCGCTGATGTGAGCGCGGGGCCTACCACAACTGGCGGTTGCCGCCTTCGACCCGTTCGATCACCGCAAGTGTCTGGCTGTCGACGCGGTAGAGCACGCTGTCGACCACATAGTAGCGCCACGGCCCATCGACCGGCGGCAGGCCGTAGTAGCCGGGGTTGAAGAGAAGGCGCGCGCCCTCCGGCAGCGGCGTTCCGGGCGGCAGCGCCTGCGTCACCCTTGCCGGCCGCTCGCACTTCGTGCCCGGAAGGCTGATCCGGCATTGCGCAATGGCCGGCAGCGCGGTGGCCGGAACCGCAAGGGCGAAGGCTAGGGCAAGGCGCAGCACCGATTCTCTCTCCTGCTGAAGGCCTACCATAGCGCGGAACCGCACCCTTCTCATCCCGCCCCGGTTCTGTGGCCGAGGGTCTCGAGGAACGACAGGAGCCGCCCCTCGGCCGCTGCGAGACCGCGCAGGCGGATTCCCTCCGGAAGCTCGGGCGCCGTTTTGCCCGCCAGCGCGACGACCTCCGGGTGCACGTAGCTCCTCCGGGCGATGGCCGGCGTGTTGTGAAGCCGGCCGGCGGCGGCCTCGATCATCGCGCCGATCGTCGCGGGGGGGCCGGCGGTCGCCACCTCGAACGCCGCGAGCGTGCCGGCCCAGGTGCGAAAGGTCTTTGCGGTGAAGGCGCCTGCCTCTCCCGCCGCCTCGCCGATGTAGCGATTGAGCGTCGCCGAGCCGACGGCGTGTGCCGCGCCGGCCTCGTCGATCCAGGTCAGCAGCTCGGCGCCGGGCAGGTCGCGGGCCTTCTCGAGCGCGCGGAACAGCGTCCGGTCGGCGATCTGCCTGCGCACCAGCTTGCCGCCCTTCGAGGTGTAGCGCAGCCGGACCGCGCCGTCCCTGAGGCGGACATGCTTCCGCCGCAGCGTCAGCGCGCCGTAGGTCTCGTTCTCGCGCGCGTATTCCTCGTTCCCGACGCGCAGCGCCAGCCGGTCGATCAGGGTGACGGCGGCGGCAAGCGCGAAGTCGAGCTCGCCCGACTCGGCGGAGAGGTCGCGTGCGACCCGGCGCCGGATCGCCGGCAGGGCGCGGCCGAACGCGGCGAGGCTGGCGAACTTCGTCTCGGATCGCGCCGAAGCCCAGTCCGGGTGATAGCGGTACTGCTTGCGCGCCCGGGCGTCGTAGCCGGTGGCGAGGAGGTGGCCATCGGGCAGCGGGCACATCCAGACCCGCTCGTAGGCGGGCGGCACCGCAAGCGCCTCGAGCCGCTGCCGCTCGGCGCCGCGGTCGATCCGCGTGCCGTCGGGCGCGATGTAGGTGAAGCCACGGCCCCGGCGCACCCGCCGGATGCCGGGGCGGCTGTCGGGATAGTAGACGAGATCGGCCCTGGTGAGCATCGCGCTGCCCTCACCCCGACCGCAGTGCGACCGCCGCGTTCATCCCTTGCTGACCTCGGAGGAGAGCTTGAGGACGCCGTCGCCGTCGGCCTGCTCGATATAGAGCGCCGGGTCGTCCTTCGACCCGTTGCGGGTGACGGCCGACCCCTTCAGCTTCCGCGTGACCTTGCGGACGTAGGTCTTGCGCACGGTTCCCGAGGCGGTGCCGCCGCCCCAGTCCCATCGCACCTTGTCGCCTGCGCCGTAGCCTGCCATCGCGCGATCCTCCTGCCGTCGGTGGCGGCGAAACGCGGCAGCGGCGGCCGGGGTTCCGGCGCAGGCCTCAGGCGACGAAGACCAGCGCGAAGGCCAGCGCCATGCCGAGGAGCGCGAGCGTCTCGAGGCCGATCACCACGAAGCCGCGCGACCCCCCGGCGAACATCCGGCCGAGCGAGGTCTTGACCCCGAGCGCGGCGATCGCGGTCAGCAGGAGCAGGCGCGACGCCTCGTTCACCGCCCCGAGCAGCATGTCGGGCAGCGGCACGAGGTTGCGCAGCAGCATCAGGAGGCCGAACACCACGACGAACCAGGGCAGGCCGGCGGCTGCGCCGCTTTCGCCCCGGAAGGCCAGCGCGACGGCGATCAGCACGACCGGCAGGAGCGCCACGCGGACCAGCTTGGTGAAGGTCGCGATGTCGCCCGCCGTCTCGCTGATCGAGTAGCCGGCGCCGACCACCTGCGCCACATCGTGGATCGTCGCGCCGATCAGGTAGCCCGCCGCGACGTCGCCAAGGCCGAGCGCGCCGAACAGGACCGGATAGACCACCATCGCCACCGTCGAGAGCGCGGTCACGCCGACCACCGTGAACAGGACGTCGTCGTCCTTCAGGCGCTGCCGCGGCAGCACCGCCGCGATGGCGAGCGCGGCCGACGCCCCGCAGATCGCCACCGCGCCGCCGGAGAGAAGGCCGAAGGCCAGCGGCCGGCGGAACGCCCAGCTGATCGAGACGCCGGCGGCGAGCGTCAGCAGCAGAAGACCGGCCACCCCGGCGACCGGCACCCAGCCGAGCGCGGCGACATCGGCAAAGGTCAGCCGCAGGCCCAGTAGCGCCACGCCAAGGCGCAGCAGCACGCGCGATGCGACCTCGACGCCGGGCGCCGCGCGCGCATCGTCGGCGAGAAAGTTGAACGCCATGCCGATCAGCAGCGCGAACAGCATGGCCGGCGCGCCGTAGTGCTCCGACAGGAAGCTGGCGGCCAGCGCAATCGTGACCGCGGTCAGAAGGCCGCCCTTGACGGCCATCCACCACTCCCGCACACGGCCCGCCTTGCCCGCGGCGGGGCCGGCGTCAGGCTGCGTCATCCGTGGGGCTCAGATCGAAATTCTCGCCGGGGAAGAACTTGGCCAGCCGGATGTCGGCCGAGCGGGCATGGCCCTCCATCCCCTCGAGCCGCGAGATCCGCGCCGTGGCGATGGCGAGCGGCCGAGACGCCTCGCGCGTGGCGCGCTGCCAGGTGACCGTCTTCATGAACTTGTGGACCGAGAGGCCGCCGGTATAGCGCGCCGCGCCCGACGTGGGGAGCACATGGTTCGGCCCCGACGACTTGTCGCCGAAGGCCACCGTCGTCTCCTCGCCGAGGAAGAGCGAACCGTAGGACCTCAGCCGCTTCAGCCACCAGTCGAGATCGGCGGCCTGGACGTGCAGGTGCTCGGGCGCGTACCGGTCGGCCACCTCCGCCATCTCCTCGGCGGTATCGCAGACGATCACCTCGGCGCAGTCGGCCCAGGCGGCGCGGGCGTTCGCGGCGTTGATCTCGGGCAGTTCCTCGATCATGCCCGGAACCAGCGCCATCACCCGCTCGGCCAGCGGCCGGTCCGAGGTGACGAGCCAGACCGGAGAGTTGTAGCCATGCTCGGCCTGGCCCACGAGGTCCCAGGCGACGAGCTCGGGGTCGGCCATCAGGTCGGCGATGACCATCGAATCGGTCGGGCCGGCGAACATGTCGATGCCGACCTGGCCGTAGAGGATGCGCTTGGCCTCGGCGACATACTGGTTGCCGGGGCCGACGAGGATGTCGGCGCGCGGCAGGCCGAAATGGCCGTTCGCCATCGCCGCGACGCCCTGGACGCCGCCGACGCTCAGGATCACGTCGGCGCCGCAGAGGTCCATCGCGAAAAGGATCGGCGCCGGTATCCCCTGGCCTGGGCGCGGCGGTGAGCAGGCGGCGATGTGCGGCACGCCCGCGACCTTCGCGGTGGTGATCGTCATGATCGCGCTCGCGATGTGGCTGTAGCGCCCGCCCGGCACGTAGCAGCCGGTCGCCGAGACTGGGATCTGCCGCTGCCCCGCGCGCAGGCCCGGCAGGATCTCGATGTCGCAGTCCATGATCGTGGCCTTCTGCGCTTCGGCGAAGCGGCGGATGTTGCCGTGCGCGAAGCGGATGTCGGCCTTCAGCTTCTCGGGCACGCGAGCCGCGGCCATCCGGATCGTCTCGCGCGAGACGACGATCTCGCCCTCCCACTGATCGAGCGCGCGCGCGTAGCGGCGGATCGCCTCGTCGCCGCCCGCGGCGATGTCGGCCAGCATGGTCTCGACCGCGGCGCGCACGTCGGTCTGGCCGGTCTCGGCGGTGCGCGTGGCGCGCTTGAGGTAGGTCACGGGCATCGGGTCAGCTCACATCCGGCCCTTCCAGGGCACGACTTTGCGCTCGATCCAGCGCATCAGGAGGTCGAACGCATAGGCGATCGCGGCGATCACGATGATCCCCATGATCACCGTCGAGGTCTGCAGGAACTGGCTCGCGGTCAGCACCATGTAGCCGAGCCCCTTGGTCGCGGCGACCATCTCGGCCGCGACGAGCGTGGTCCAGCCGAACCCGACGCCGATCCGCATCGCGGTCAGGATCTCCGGCAGCGCCGAGGGCAGGATCACGTGCCGCATCACCTGCCAGCGCGTCGCGCCGAACGAATAGGCGGCGTGGATCTGCTCGATCGCCGCCGACCGCACGCCGGCGCGCGCGCCGAGCGCCACCGGGGCGAAGACCGACAGGAAGATCAGCAGCACCTTCGAGGTCTCGCCGATGCCGAACCAGATGATCATCAGCGGCAGGTAGGCCAGCGGCGGGATCGGCCGGTAGAACTCGATCGGCGGGTCGAAGATGCCGCGGATGAACGGGCTCATACCCATTGCGATGCCAAGCGGAATGCCGACAGCGCAGGCAAGGAGGAACGCTCCGAAGACCCGCGCCGTCGAGATCGCGACATGCTCGAGGAACGGCGTGTTGGTGAAGCCGTTCTGCCAGACATCGGCGAACTTCGCGAGGATCGCGCCGGGCGACGGCACGAAGAGCGGCTTGACCCAGCCCATCGCCGTCACCAGCCACCAGACGAAGACGAGGGCGGCGATCGAGCCGAGCGAAAGCCAGATCGTGTCGCCCTGCCCGGGCACGCCGTAGATCTCGCCCGGCTTCGTCGCGCGGCCCCTGCTGAGGAAGTAGAACAGGCTGCCTCCGGTCCGCGGGGTCGTCATGTCTCGGGTGTCGTCGGTCATGCGGCGGCCTCCTCATCGGCGAAGATGATCTTCAGAACCTCCTCGCGCAGGCTGATGAACTCGGCCGAGGCCTTGACCGCGCGCGCCGTCTCGCCGGCGAGGAAGCGGCGCGAGAACGGCAGGTCGAAGCGGTGGGCGATCCGGCCCGGCCGCGGCGACATCACGATGAGCCGGGTACCCATGAACAGCGCCTCCTCGACCGAATGGGTGATGAAGAAGACCGACTTGTGCGTCTCGTCCCAGATCCGCAGGATCAGCTCCTGCGCCTTCTCGCGCGTCAGCGCGTCGAGCGCGCCGAGCGGCTCGTCCATCAGCAGGAGCTTGGGGTCGCAGGTCAGCGCACGGGCGATGCCGACCCGCTGCTGCATGCCGCCCGACAGCTTGTAGACGGGCGACTTCTCGAACCCGTTCAGGCCGAGGAGGTCGATGAACTTGCCGGCGGTGCCGAGGCGGGTCGCCTCGTCCGCGCCCTGCAGCTTCAGGCCGAAGGCCACGTTGTCGATGACGTTCAGCCAGGGCAGCAGGGCATGTTTCTGGAACACCACCGACCGGTCGGCGCCCGGCCCCTGCACCGGCCGCCCGTCGAGCAGGATCTGCCCCGAACTCGGCGAGAGAAAGCCCGCGATCAGGTTCAGCAGCGTCGACTTGCCGCAGCCCGACGCGCCGAGCGCGACGACGAAGTCGTCATTGTCGATGCCGAGGTCGATCCGGCGCAGCGCCTCGACGGGCGGGCGCCCGTCGGCGGCGGGGTAGACGACGGATGCGTCGATGATCTCGAGGCCCATGCGCAATCGCTCCGCTGCGGGTCGGGGCCCGGCCTGAGGCCGGGCCCGGTCGTCTCAGGTCACTGCGCCGCGGCCTCGCCGATCGCGGTGTTCACGAAGCCCGCATAGTCCTCGATGGCCGCGTCGATCCGGCCGGCGGCGACAAGGAAGTCGGCCGTCGCCTTCATCGTCGCCGGCGCCGAGCCGAGCCAGGTGTCCGACAGCTGGTCGGCCAGCGGGACGAACTCGAACCCTTCGAGGATGCCCGGCACCTGGTCGGCCGCCGCGCCGGTTTCGGCGGCGATGGCCTGCACCTGCGCGCTGTCTGCCGTCCAGGCGGCCGGGTCGGCGAGATAGGCGGCGTTGGCCTCGTCCATCGTGCGGGCGAAGGCTGCGACCGCCTCGGCATTCTCGGCCGCGAAGTCGGTGTTGACCACCCAGGCGTCGAAGGTCGGAAAGCCCCATTCGGCGGTCTGGTCGGCGCCGATCAGCAGGGTGCCGGTCTGCAGGATCTGGCTCTGCACCGGCTGCCAGATGAACGCCGCGTCGACCGCGCCCTGCTCCCAGGCCGCCGCGATCTGGTCGGGCGGCATGTTCATGATGGTGACCTCGGTCTCGGGGATGCCGGCGTGGTTCAGCGCGCCCATGAGCGAGAAGTGCGCCGTCGAGCCCACCGGCACCGCGATCCGCTTGCCGCGCAGATCCTCGACCGAGGCGATCCCCGCGTCGTCCCTGACAATCAGGCTCTCGGCCTCGCCGATCACCTGCGCCAGCATGAACATCTGCAGCTCCACCCCCTGGCTCGCGGCGATCGCCAGCGGCGAGGAGCCGAGCTCGGCGATTGCGACGTCGCCCGAGGCCATCGCCGCGATCACGTCGGTGCCCGAGGCGAACTGCCGCCATTCGATCTGCCAGCCCGTCGCGGCCTCAAACGCGCCGTCGGCGCGGGCGACCTGCATCGGGGTCGGGTTGCCGAAATGACCGATCACCACCTCCTGCGCGAGCCCCGCGCCGGCGCTCAGCGCAAGCGTCGCGGCGCCGATCAAGAGCCCTCTCAACCTGGTCGTCATCATCTCTCTCCTCTGTTGATGCGTTCGGGCGGTCAGGACGCCGCCCTTCTGTCGTGCCTTCCGTCATGCGCGCGACGGTCGCGCGCAAAGTCCACGATGGCCTCGGCGAGGACATCGAGCGTGTCGAACACCACGGCCCCCGGCGCGGTCGCATCGGCGATGAGCGATAACTCGGTGCAGGCGATCATCTGGACCCCTGCCCCGAGCGCCAGCAGGTCCTCCGACGCCGCGCGCAGCGTCGCGCGCGCCGGCGCGGTCGGGCCGGCGGCCTTGATCCCGCGGATCGCGGCCAGCATCGCGCCCTCGTCGGCCACATAGACGGGCCGCAGCCCTGCATCGGCGAGCGCCGCGTCGAAGAGGCCGACCCGGCGCACCGCCGGCGAGGCGAGCACGCCCACAGGCGCGCCGCCGGCAAGCCGGGCCGCCCGGGCAACCGAAAGCGCCACCATGTCGAGGAACGGGATGGCGACCGCCGCGCGGATCGCCGCGGCGAAGTGATGCGCCGTGTTGCAGGGCATGGCCAGCGCCGCCGCGCCCGCCGCCTCCAGCCGCGCCGCCATCGCGGCAAGGACGGGCGCCGGATCCTCGCCGCCGCCCTCGACGAGAAAGCGGATGCGCGACGGCACCTGCGGGTTCTGGTCGACGACAAGCGGCACGTGGTCGGCATCGTCGGCCGCCGGCACCGCCGCGATCACCTTCTGCATCAGAAGCACGGTCGCCTCCGGCCCCATCCCGCCCAGGATGCCGACCCGCCTCATGCCGCCTCCGCCAGGGCGGCGGCCGCATCGAGGATGTGGCCGGCGATCAGGTCGCAGTCCTCCAGGCTGAAGGTCAGCGGCAGGCGCATGTCGAAGAGGCCGGCGAGGACCGCGTCGGTGCGCGGCAGCGCCTGCCGCGGCACGTAGCGCCAGCTGCGGTGCGCCGAGGTGAAGGCCACAGGGTCGTCGGCGCCGAACCACTTCAGCTCCACCCCCTGCACCGCGCAGGCCGAGACGAAGCCCTGCGCGCCCGCCGGCGAGATGCCCGGAACGAGGAACTGGATCGACGAGCCGACATAGGCCTCCTGCGGCGGGCGGCGCGGCAGGCGGATCGCGTTGTGGCCGAGAAGATGGCCGGCCACCCGGTCGTGCCGCTCGTTCCAGCGGCGGATCGCGTCCTCGATCCCGGCAAGCTGCGGCCGCAGGATCGCCGCGCGCAGGTTGTCCATCCGCGCCGACATGTTCGGCGTGTCGAGCCGGATGTCGGCATAGACCTCCGCCCCGGGCCCGGCGCCGTGGCGGTGGTAGAGCATGTAGCTGCCCGACAGGACCGTGGCCCGCGCCATGAAGCCGGCGTCGTCCGAGGTCAGAAGGCCGCCCTCGCCCGAATTGATGTGCTTGTAGGTCTGGGTGGAGAAGCAGCCGGCAAGCCCGAAGCTGCCCGAGCGCCGCCCGTTCCACCGCGCGCCCATCGTGTGGGCGCAGTCCTCGATCACCGCCACGCCTTCGGCGCGGGCGCAATCTGCCAGCCGCTCCATGTCGCACAGATGCCCGCGCATGTTCGACAGCAGCAAAACCCGCGCGCCGGCAGACCGCGCCTTGGCGGCGAAGTCGTCGAGGTCGAGGACCAGGTCCTCGGTGATCTCGACGAGCACCGCCTCGGCGCCCACGGCGGCGATCGCGCCGGGCACCGGGGCAAGCGTGAAGGCGTTGGTCAGCACCCTGTCGCCCGGCCGCACGCCGGCGGCGCGCAGCGCGATCTGCATCGCCTGCCCGCCCGAGGCGAGCGCGAGGCAGTAGCGCGCGCCCTGCCAGGTTGCATAGTCGCGCTCGAGCTTCGCGGCCTCGGCCTCCTCGCCGGGCGCGGTGTTGTAGCGGTGGAGCCGCCCGGAGCGCATGACCTCCAGCGCCGCCGCAATCCCCGCTTCGGGGATCGGTTCCTGCTGGGTGAAGCTGCCCCTGAACGGCGGTCGCGCCATCGCCTACTCCGCCGCCATCTGCCGGTTGCCGCCGGCGAGGATCTGGTCGTAGCCGAACAGGGCCGCGGCGCCGCCGGTATGCAGGAACACGATGCGCTCGCCACGCGTGAACCGCCCCTTCCGGACGTAGTCGATCAGCCCGGCCGCGCCCTTGCCCGAATAGACCGGGTCGAGAAGGATGCCTTCCAGTTCGGCGAACATCCGGATCGCCTCGATCGTGTCGGCGCGCGGGATTCCGTAGCCCGCGCCGACATAGTCGCAATCGGCCACGATGTCCTCGCGCGCCACCACGTCCGGGCAGCCCAGCTTCTCGGCCGTCTTCCGCGCCAGCGCGAAGACGTTGTCCTCCTGCTTCGGCCGCGGCGCGCGGACCCCGAAGCCGGTCAGCCGGATGCCCGCGTTGATCGCCTTCAGCCCCACGGCCAGGCCCGCCTGCGTGCCGGCGCTGCCGGTCGCCGTGACGATCCGGTCGATCACCAGCCCGCGGTCGTTGGCCTGGCTCACCAGTTCGAACGCGCAGTTCACGTAGCCGAGCGCGCCGGTGGCATTCGAACCGCCGCCGGGAATGGTGTAGACCGTCCTGCCGCCCTGCCGGAAGGTGTCGGCGACCGCCTCCATCTCGGCGTTCATGTCGGCCCCGCCGGCGCGCTTCTCGGTCGTCGCGCCGTGCAGATGGTCGAGCAGGACATTGCCGTTGCCGTTGTAGTTCGGGTCGTTCGACCCGGTCCGGTCCTCGAGCAGGATGTGGCACTTCATGCCGAGCTTCGAGGCGAAGGCCGCGGTCTGGCGGGCATGGTTGGACTGCGTGGCACCCTGGGTCAGCACCATGTCGGCGCCCATCGCCTCGGCCTCGGCCATCAGGAACTCGAGCTTGCGGGTCTTGTTGCCGCCGGTCGAGAGGCCGGTGCAGTCATCGCGCTTGATCCAGATCTCCGGCCCGCCGAGTTCCCGCGACAGCCGGTCGAGCCGCTCCAGCGGCGTCGGCAGATGCGCGAGGAAGATGCGGGGAAAGCGGGCGAGGTGCATGCGGGTCGGTCCTCTGGCAACTTGCGCGATAAAGAGCGTTGCAGAGCGATATGGCGAATGCAAATGCGAAATTCCTGATCTAACATGCAAGTTGTGCATGAAGGAGGGTGGCATGCGCCTGGAATGGCTCGACGATATCCTGGCCGTCGCCGAAACCGGCTCGTTCTCCGAGGCGGCCGAGCGGCGGCGGCTCACGCAATCGGCCTTCTCGCGCCGCATCCAGAGCATCGAGGACTATGTCGGCGCGGCGCTGTTCGACCGCGGCCACAAGCCGGTGCAGCTGCGCCCGACGACGGCCGAGCAGCGCGCCGAGATCGCGCGCCTCGCCGCCGCGCTGCGCCAGCTTGCCGACGACCTGCGCCAGGGCGAGCGGATGGCGGGCAACCGCATCGTCATCGCAAGCCAGCACGCGCTGACGACGGCGCTCACGCCGGGCCTCGTCCAGGCGATGCAGGCCGGGGGGGCCGAGGTCCATGTCCGCCTGCGCTCGGCCAATCTCGACGACTGCTTCGCGCTGCTGCTTGCCAGGCAGGCCGACATCGCGCTGGTCTACCGCGTGCCGGGCGAGGAGCACCCGATCGAGGCCGACTACATCGAGACGCTGGTCCTCGGCGAGGACCGGCTGGTGCCGATCTATGCCGCGTCCGGTGCCGCACGGCTGAACGAAAGCTTTCACGCCGGCGAACTTCCCGTCGTGGCCTATCCCGCCGAGGTGTTCCTCGGCGACGTGATGCAGCGGCTCGTGCTGCCGCGGCTCCGCGGGGTGACGCGGCTGGTGCCGCGGGTCGAGACGGCGCTGACGCTCGCGGCGCTGGAACTCGCGGCGGTCGGGGTCGGCGTGGCCTGGGTGCCGGCGGCGCTTGCCGCCCGCGGCGTCGCCGAGGGGCGGCTCGCCGATCTCTCGAACAGCCTGCCGGGCTCGGTGCTCGGGGTCACGGCGGTTCGTCTCGCCGGCCATGCGGCGCCGGCGGCCGCCGCCGTCTGGCGGACCCTCGCCGCCCGCGGCGCGGGCGCGGTGGCCTAGGCGCCGTGGCGGCGGAACGTCATGGGTATGGCGAAGCTGTAGCTCGCCGCGCTCAGCCCCGCCGGCGCTGCGGGAAGCCGCCCCGCCCGGCGCACCGCGTCGAGAGCCGCCCGGTCGAGCGCGGCGCTGCCCGAGGATGCCGCGAGCGCCACCGCGCGCAGGCCGCCGTCCCGCCCGACTGTCAGGACGACGCGCGCGGTGCCGCTGCCGGTCTCGCCCGCCGGATAGCGCTGCTGCCGGGCGACGCGGCGCAGGATCGCGGCGCCCCATTCCGCCTCGAGCGCGCGCAGTTCGCCGGCCGACGGGGCGCGGGCGGAGCCGTCCGCGCCGCCG
>CAZYBG010000026.1:0-39752 GCA_964645155.1 uncultured Rhodobacterales bacterium
CAAGACCTATCTCGCCGTGGCGGTGGGCGTCAGCCTGTTCGCCGCCGGCGAGGTCGACCGGATCGTGCTGTCGCGCCCGGCCGTCGAGGCCGGCGAGCGGCTGGGCTTCCTGCCCGGCGACATGAAGGAGAAGGTCGACCCCTACATGCAGCCGCTCTACGACGCGCTGAACGACTTCCTGCCCGGCAAGCAGGTGCAGAAGCTGATGGAGGAAAAGCGGATCGAGATCGCACCGCTCGCCTTCATGCGCGGCCGGACATTGTCGAACGCCTTTGTCGTGCTCGACGAGGCGCAGAACGCGACCGGGATGCAGATGAAGATGTTCCTGACCCGCCTTGGCGAGGGCAGCCGCATGGTCATCACCGGCGACCGCACGCAGGTGGACCTGCCGCGGGGCACCGCATCGGGCCTTTCCGAGGCCGAGCGGATCCTCGGCGGCGTCGACGGCGTGAGCTTCAGCTACTTCACGGCGAAGGATGTGGTGCGCCACCCGCTCGTCGCCCGGATCATTGAGGCCTATGACCGCGACGAGGTTTGACGGCTCTCGTTCCGGTTGCCCGCCCGAGGCGCCCGCGCGCCGCCGCGGTCGCGGCCATGCGGCCTGATCTCGTCGACACCGTCATCGAGGATGCGCGCTGGGAAGGGATCGGGCTCGCGTCGCTCGCCGACCGTGCGGCCGCCGCCACACTCGGCAGCCTCGGCCTGCCCCTCGACCGGTTCGAGATCGCGCTCCTTGCGGCCGACGACGCCCGAATCGCCGGGCTGAACGCAAGCTTCCGGGGCAAGCCGCAGCCGACGAACGTGCTCTCGTGGCCGTCCGAGGAGCGGGCCGCACGCATCGACGGTGAGCGCCCCCTGCCGCCGGAGCCGGGCGACCCTGCAGATCCCGCACCGCTGGGCGACATCGCGCTTGCCTGGGAGACCTGCTTGGCCGAGGCCGATGCGAGCGGAAAGCCGCTCGTCGATCACGCTACTCACCTCATGGTTCATGGAATTCTGCATCTGCTCGGATACGATCATCTGCGCGATGGTGACGCGGCCTTGATGGAGCGGATCGAGGTCGAGATCCTTGCCTCGCTGGGGATTCCAAGCCCATATTAGCGGCTGGCCTCCGGGCCAGCCCATTCGGAAGAGGACGATGAACACAGAGATTGACGGGTCCGCAGCAGAGTCTCAGGGCCATGCGGAGCAGGACCCCGACCGAAGTGGACCGCGCGGATTTCTGGGCCGGATACTTGGCGCCTTCGGGCCAGCCGAGGTCCAGCCGGAGGAAGCCGCCGGCAACCGGCCCGACACGACGAACGCCGCCGGCACTCCGGTGCTGCCCGGCCTCGGCAACCTCAAGCGGATGCGTGTCGAGGACGTGGCGATCCCGGCGGTCGAGATCGTGGCCGTGCCGGTCGACATCTCGAAGGACGACCTCGTCGCCAAGTTCAAGGATACCGGCATGTCGCGGCTGCCGGTGTACCAGGGCACGCTCGACCACCCGCTCGGCCTGATCCACCTCAAGGATTTCGCGCTGACCCACGGCTTCAACGGGAGCGGCCGCTTCTCCCTCAAGAAGATGCTGCGACCGCTCATCTACGCGCCGCCTTCGATGCCGCTGTCGGTCTTGCTGCAGAAGATGCGCACCGACCGGACGCACATGGCGCTCGTCATCGACGAGTACGGCGGCGTGGACGGCCTTGTCACCATCGAGGATCTGATCGAGCAGGTGGTGGGCGAGATCGAGGACGAACATGACACCGCCGACCCCGCGCTCTGGCGCGAGGAGAAGGCCGGCATCTACGTGGCGCAGGCACGGACTCCGCTCGACGAGTTCGAGGCCGAGATCGGCCTGAAGCTGGTAGACGAGGAGGACGAGGAGGAGATCGACACCCTCGGCGGCCTCGTCTTCATGATGCTCGGCCGCGTTCCCGCAAGAGGCGAGGTCGTGCAGCACGACAGCGGCGCCGAGTTCGAGGTGATCGACGCCGATCCCCGCCGCATCAAGCGGCTTCGCGTGCGGCTTCCGCAGGCGGCGGTCTCCTGACCCGATGGAGGACGCGCTGACGCGGGCCGCCAGCGCGCCAGCGCTCGCGGGATGGCGCCGCGCGGCGGCGGCCTTCGCCGCGGGCCTCGTTATGGCGACGGGGCAGGCGCCGCTCGGCTGGTCGCTCGTTGCGCTTGCCGGCTTCGCCGCGATCTTCGCCGTTGCGGACCGGGCGGATGCTCCCCGGCAGGCGGCGCTGGCCGGCTGGGCGGGCGGGGCGGGCTACTTCGCCGGCGGCATGTTCTGGATCGTCGAGCCGTTCCTCGTCGACCCGGTTCGGCACGGCTGGATGGCCCCCTTCGCGCTGGTCCTGCTGCCCGCGGGCCTCGCGCTCTTCTGGGCCGCCGCGTTCTGGCTCGGCGCGCGGATCGCGCAAGGCGGGCGGAGGCTGCTCCTGACAGCAGTTCTGCTCGCCGTAGTCGAGGTGGCGCGTACCTTCGTCCTGACCGGATTTCCATGGGCGCTGGCTGGCTATCTCTGGATCGGCGCGCCTCCGATGCAGGCGGCGGCACTGTTCGGGCCGCATGGCCTGACGCTCCTCACCACCCTGCTCGCGGCCGCCGGGGCCGTCTGGCTTGGCCGAGGGCGCCCTTGGCTTGCCGCGCCGGCGCTGGCCGCGCTCACCGTCGCCGGACTCTGGGCATGGGGCACCACACTGCTTGCCGCGCCGGCGCCTGACCAGCGCGATCAGCTGACAGTTCGCATCGTACAGCCGAATGCCGAGCAGGGGCTCAAATGGGATCCGATGCTGGCCGAGGAGTTCCTCGGCCGCCTGCTCGTCGCGACCGCCGAGACACCCGCCGGCCCGCCG
Organism: uncultured Rhodobacterales bacterium; assembly: GCA_964645155.1. GTDB lineage: Bacteria > Pseudomonadota > Alphaproteobacteria > Rhodobacterales > Rhodobacteraceae > CAZYBG01. The sequence continues at coordinate 2,844 of CAZYBG010000026.1, forward strand.
CCCGACCTCATCGTCTGGCCCGAGACGGCAGTGCAGTACCTCCTCAACGGGTCCGACGCCCTTATCGGCGCGATCGACGCTGCCGCGGGCGGCCGGCCGGTGATCTTCGGGATCGTGCGCGCCGAGGGGCCGCGCTACTTCAACAGCCTCGTCGTCACCGATCAGGACGGCGGTGTGGCCGAGGTCTACGACAAGCACCACCTGACGCCGTTCGGCGAGTACATGCCGTTCGGCGAGCTGCTCGGGCGCTTCGGCATCCACGGGCTCGCGGCGAGTTCGGGGGGCGCCTTCACGGCAGGATCGGGGCCGCGCCTGATCGACACGGGCGCCGCGGGCCGCGCCCTGCCGCTCATCTGCTACGAAGCGATCTTCCCGCATGGCCTGCGCACCGACGAACGCCCCGACTGGATCGTTCAGATCACCAATGACGCCTGGTTCGGCGAGATCTCGGGCCCTCACCAGCATCTCGCGCAGGCGCGGCTGCGCGCGGTCGAGCAGGGCCTGCCCGTGGTGCGCGCCGCCAACACCGGGGTGTCCGCCGTGATCGACGCGCGCGGCCGCATCGTGGCCGAGCTCGGGCTCGGGCAGCAGGGTTTTCTCGACGCGGCGCTTCCGGCGGCCCTGCCGCCGACGCTCTATGCCCGCACCGGCGACTGGCCGGCCCTGGCAACAATCCTTTTCCTGGCTCTCGCTCTCGCCGTGCCGCGGCGCCGAAAATCCGATTGACCCCCTGCCTGCGCCCGCGTAACGCTCGCGCGATCCGCCACAACGGCTTCCTGGCGTGGCGGAGATGATCGCAATGGAGCACCCTTCATGGCCCGCGATAACTACGTCTTCACCTCCGAGAGCGTCTCGGAGGGGCATCCCGACAAGGTCTGCGACCAGATCTCCGACGCGATCCTCGATGCCTTCCTGGCCGAGGAACCCACCGCGCGGGTGGCCTGCGAGACCTTCGCCACCACGAACTGCGTGATGATCGGCGGCGAAGTGGGTCTCAGCGATCAGGAGACACTGAACGACTACATGGGCCGGATCGAGGGGATCGCCCGTTCGACGATCCGTGAGATCGGCTACGAGCAGGACAAGTTCCACTGGAACACCTGCAAGGTGCACAACCACCTGCACGAGCAGTCGGCGCACATAGCGCAGGGCGTCGTCGGCGCGAGCGAGGGTGCCGGCGATCAGGGCATCATGTTCGGCTACGCGGTGGACGAGACACCCGACCTCATGCCCGCACCGATCCTCTACGCCCACGCGATCCTCCGTCGCCTGACCGAGGCGCGCAAGTCGGGCCGCGAGCCGACGCTGCGCCCCGACGCGAAGTCGCAGCTCTCGGTGCGCTACGAGGGCGGCAAGCCGGTCGAGGTCACCTCGATCGTGCTCTCGACGCAGCACGCCTACGAAACGCAGTCTTCGGCCGACATCCGCGCCATCGTCGAGCCGTACATCCGCGAGGTGCTCCCATCCGGCTGGATCACCGAGCGCACCGAATGGTGGGTGAATCCCACCGGCACCTTCGTGATCGGCGGTCCCGACGGCGACGCCGGCCTGACCGGCCGCAAGATCATCGTCGATACCTATGGCGGGGCAGCGCCGCACGGCGGCGGCGCGTTCTCGGGCAAGGACCCCACCAAGGTCGACCGCTCCGCCGCCTATGCGGCGCGGTACCTGGCCAAGAACGTCGTGGCCGCGGGCATGGCCAAGCGCTGCACGCTGCAACTCTCCTATGCGATCGGCGTGGCGCGGCCGCTCTCGATCTATGTCGACACCCACGGCACCGGCGAGGTCGACGAGAGCGCGATCGAGGCCGCTGTCGGCAGGGTCATGGACCTGACTCCGCGGGGCATCCGCACGCATCTCGGGCTCGACCGGCCGATCTACCGCCGCACGGCGGCCTATGGCCATTTCGGACGATCGCCCGACGCCGATGGCGGCTTCAGCTGGGAGCGGACGGACCTCGCCGACGCGTTGCGGCGGGCGGTGTGAAGGTCCCGGCTTCCCCGCTGTCTTGACGGCGGCGCCCCGGGCCAGCAGAACCCCGTTCCATGACCGACAGGACCGCACCGCACGGCGCGCCGTGGCGCAACTTCTACGGCCGCCGGCATGGCAAGACGCTGAAGGACAGCCACCGCACGCATCTTGCGACCGACCTCGCCTCGCTGTCGCCCGGTCCGGTGAGCTGGGCCGAGAACCCCGGGCGGGAGCCGCTCGATCTTCGCGGTCGCTTCGGCGACCGGGCTGTCTGGCTCGAGATCGGCTTTGGCGGCGGCGAACACCTGGTGCATCAGGCGCGGCTCAACCCCGATGTCGCGCTGATCGGCGCAGAGCCGTTCATGAACGGCGTCGCGATGCTGCTGGGAAGGATCCGGGCCGCCGGGGTATCGAACGTAGCCGTCCATCCCGGCGATGTGCGCGACCTGATGGATGTCCTGCCCGGCGCCTCGATCACAAGGGCCTTCCTCCTCTATCCCGACCCCTGGCCGAAGACCAAGCACCACCGCCGCCGCTTCGTGACGGCCGAACATCTCGGCCCGCTGGCGCGCGTCATGGTGGCCGGAGGTGAGTTCCGCGTCGCCACCGACATCCCCGACTACGTCCGCCAGACGATCGCGGAAGTGCCGAAGGCAGGGTTTGATCTCGTGCGCGCGGAGCAGCGGGGCGACCGGCTTCCCTGGGACGACTGGGCAAGCACGCGCTACGAGCAGAAGGCCCTTCGCGAGGGGCGGCTGCCCCACTATCTGACCTTCCGCCGCCGCTGAGGCTTGGCGGACCCCGCGGGGCGGGCTAGGCTTTCCGCTGCAAGCCCAGCCTCGGACGAAAAGGTTCCGGTATGAAGAAGATCTGTGTCACTGCCTTTGTCCTCGGTGCAGGTCTCGCCGCGCCTGCCGCGGCCGATTGCCGGTTCACGCTGCATTTCGCGTTCGGCAGCGCCGCCCTGAAGCGGGCCGATTCCCTCCTGCTGCACGATCTGGCGCGCGCCTATCCGTCGGGGCCGATGGCGCTTTCGGCCCATGCCGACGACGATGCCCTGCCCGCCGAGAATGTGCGCATCGCCCGGGCGCGGGCCGATGCGGTCGTCGCGCGGCTCGGCCGGGCGGGGCTGGCTCCGGGCAGCATCACCCATGTCGCGCCGCTCGCGGCGGACTGGGACGCGGTGCCGACGCGCGGGTCGTCCAGCGCGCTGAACCGGCGCGTGGATCTCTTTGTCGGCGGATGCGACGCCCGGGCCTACCCGCAGTCGCGGCGGGTTACCGGCGCGGGAATCGCCTTCACCACCGATGGCGGCATCGCGGTGCTCCGGCCGCTCGATCCCGGCTTCTGACGGCTTTCCGCCTCAGGTTGCGGAACTGTTACAAGACTCACCCTGAGGGAGTTCTCGACTTCCGCGCACGTCAACCTTGACCGGCCGCCCAATGCTTCGGCATCGCGGACTACCGCGCATCACAAATGGGCAGACCGGCGGAGTTCTGTCGCAGCTTTTCGCCAGCCCTTGCGGGTGATGCAACCGACACGCGATTGTTGTCGTTGGGAGGACAATGGAGCAGTCACAACAGCGAGGATGAATTCCATGTCGACCAAGGTGACGAAAGCGGTCTTTCCCATCGCAGGGCTCGGTACACGGTTCCTTCCCGCCACGAAGTCCATTCCGAAGGAGATCCTGACGCTGGTCGACCGACCGCTGATCCAGTACGCGGTCGAGGAGGCGCGCGCCGCCGGCATCAAGGAATTCATTTTCGTAACGTCGCGCGGCAAGAGCGCGCTCGAGGATTTCTTCGACAGCGCGCCGGCCCTCGAAGCCGCGCTGAGGCGGAAGAAGAAGCACGATCTGCTGGCGGAACTGAAGCATACCAATATGGAGAGCGGGCGTATCGCCTATGTCCGCCAGAACGAGGCCAAGGGGCTCGGCCACGCCGTGTGGTGCGCGCGCCGCCTGATCGGCGACGAGCCGTTCGCGGTGATCCTGCCCGATGACGTCATCGCCGCCGAGAAGCCGTGCCTGAAGCAGATGGTGGATGCGCATGCCGCGGTCGGCGGAACGATGGTGGCCACCATGGAAGTGGCCCCTGAGGAGGCGTCCGCCTACGGCATCCTCGATGTCGCGGGCGCGAGCGGCAACATGGTCGCGGCGCGGGGCATGGTGGAGAAGCCCGCCTTCGGCACCCAGCCCTCGAACCTCGCCGTGATCGGCCGCTACATCCTGTCGCCCTATATCATGCGGCACCTGGGCCTGAAGAAGGTCGGTGTCGGCGGCGAGATCCAGCTGACCGACGCGATCGCCGCCGAGATCGCCGCCGGGCAGAACCCGGTCCACGGCTTCCGCTTCGAGGGGCGCCGTTTCGACTGCGGCTCGAAGGCGGGTTTCCTGCGCGCCACGGTTGCGCTCGCGCTTGCGCGGGAGGACCTGAAGACCGAGTTCCTGCCGTTCCTCGCTTCCGAGACGGCACGGCACCACCAGCAGACGCGGGCGGTCGAAGGGCCGCGCCTCGCCGTTGCGGGCGGTCGCGCGGCGTCGTGATCCCGCCTTATGCACTCCGCGGCGCCCTGCACGACAGCAGGGCGCCGCGGCCCGTTCCGGAGCCAGGTATCGCGTGCCGCACGTCCTATACCTCACCCACGACCTGAACGATGCGGCGACCTGGCGGCGGATCGACATGCTGCGCCGTGGCGGCGCCCGGGTCACGCTGGCCGGCTTCCACCGCGGCCCGCCACCCGCGGCGACCGCTGCGCTGGCGGTGGTGCCGCTCGGCGGGACGGCGAATGGCCGGATGCTGCAGCGGGCACGCGCGGTCGCGCAGGCCTTCGCGACACTCGGAGGACACCTGCGGGGCGTGGACGCGCCCGACGTGATCCTGGCCCGCAACCTCGAGATGCTCGCGCTCGCGCCGCGGGCCCGGACGCTGTTCCGCGCCGAGCGGCCGCGCCTCGTCTACGAATGCCTCGACATCCATCGCATGATGCTCGGCACCTCGCCACGCGCGCGGCTCATGCGTGCGGTCGAACGCGCGCTCGTCCGAAGCGCGAGCCTTGTCCTGACCAGCTCGCCCGCCTTCGTGCGCGCCTATTTCCGGCCGCTTGCCCAGATCGACACCCCCATCCGCATCGTCGAGAACCGCACCCCCTTGCCGGCGGCGGCGCCGGCCGCCCCGCCGCCGCCCGGCGAGGCAGGCCTGATCCGCATCGGCTGGTTCGGCATTCTGCGCTGCGGCACGTCGCTCGACTGCCTCGACCGCGTCACGCGGGCCCATCCGGGCCGGATCAGCGTCATCCTGCGCGGCCGCCCCGCGCTCGACGTCGTGCCGCGGTTCCACGAGGTCGTGGCCAACAATCCCGACCTCGACTTCGGCGGACCCTACGTGCCGGAGGACCTGTGCGGCCTTTACGGCGGTGTCCACTACGCGTGGCTTATCGACCGGTACGAGGCCGGCCAGAACTCCGAATGGCTGCTGCCGAACCGGCTTTATGAGGGCGGCGCCTACGGCGCCGTGCCGATCGCCCTTCGTGGGACCGAGACGGCCGCCTTCCTCGCGCGGCGCGGCCTCGGACTGCGCCTTTCCGCGGCAACGCCCGAGGCGCTGGCCACGGCGCTGCTGCCAGTATCGCCCGCCGGCTGGACCGCACTCAACGCGGCCATGCGCGCCCAGCCTGTCGGCACGTGGGCATACGACACGGCCGACTGCGCCGAGCTTGTGGCGGTCATCGCCGGCACCACGCGCGGCATCATCATGCCCGAGGGCGCACTGCATGAGGTCACGACATGAGCGTGCCGGTCATCATCGTGATTCCCTGCCTCGACGAAGCGGCGCATGTCGGCAGCCTGGTATCGTCGCTGCTGCCCGCCGCCCGGCGACTGCCCGCGCGCGTCGTCGTCGTCGACGGCGGCAGCACCGATGGCAGTCGCGAGATCGTGGCGGCGCTTGCGGCCGAACATCCCGAGATCGCGCTGCTTCACAACGCCCGGCGCATCCAGAGCGCCGGCATCAACCTCGCGATTGCGCGGTTGGGGGCAGAAGCGGAGTTTCTCGTCCGCCTCGATGCCCATGCCGACTATCCTACCGACTATGTCGACGTCCTTGTCGACGAGGCGCACGCGACCGGCGCGGCGAGTGTGGTGACCGGCATGATCGCGGCCGGCGAGACGACGCTGCAGGACGCCATCGCGGCGGCGCAGAACTCGCGGCTCGGCAACGGGGGCTCGAAGCACCGCGAACGGCCGAAGGGAGAATGGGTGGATCACGGCCACCATGCGCTGATGCGGGTCGCGGCCTTCCGCGCCGTCGGCGGCTACGACGAGAGCTTCCGCCACAACGAGGACGCCGAACTCGACCGGCGGCTGACCGCCGCAGGGCACGGCATCTGGCTGACGCCGCGGACGTGGCTGACCTACTACCCCCGGGCGACGCTGGGCGGGCTGGCGCGGCAGTACTGGAACTACGGCCACGGCCGGGCCCGGACGCTGATGAAGCACCGGACGACGCCGAAGGCCCGGCAGGCGATCGTGGTGATGGTCGCGCCGGCGCTTGCACTGGCGGCCCTTGCGCCGGTCGCGGCACCGCTGGGCGCGCCTGCGGCCCTTTGGCTGGCGGCCTGCCTCGCCGGCGGCCTGCATCTCGCATGGTCGTCCGGGCGGCCCTCGCGCGCGGCCGCCGGGCTTGCGTCGGCCGTGATGCACGCCGCATGGTCGGGTGGGTTCTGGGCGGCCATCGTGGGCCGGCGCGCCGTTCCTGCCGGCAGCGTCGCGCCATGACCAGAACCGTCGACATCTGCGTCTGCACCTTCCGCCGCCCGTCGCTTGCCGACACGCTTCGCTCGCTCGCCGCACTCGACTGGCCACCCAAGACAACCGGCCGGGTCGTCGTGATCGATAACGACGCGGTGCCGTCGGCGAAAGCGGTCGTCGCGGAGTTCGCCTGCACGTCGGCCATGACCGTGCAGTACCTTCACCGGTCCGGCGGGAACATCTCGCTGGCACGCAACGCCGCCCTCGACGCGGCCGAGGCGGATTTCCTCGCCTTCCTGGACGACGACGAGATCGCGTCGCGCGGATGGATCGCCGCGCTTCTCTCCCGTCAGGCGGCCACCAGCGCCGATGCCGTGCTCGGCCCGGTGCGGCCGGTCTACGGCCCCGGCGCGCCGCGCTGGATGGTCCGTGCAGAACCTCATGCCACGCGGCCGGTCTGGAAGGGGGGCGCGATCCGGACCGGCTATACCTGCAACGTGCTGATCGACCGCCGCTCGCCCCGCCTTGCCGGGCTGCGCTTCGATGCCGCGCTCGGCCGCTCGGGTGGCGAGGATTCGTCATTCTTCACGGCCTTGCACCGGCGTGGCGGGCAGATTGCCTACGCCCCGGAGGCCTGGGTCAGCGAAGCGGTCCCGCCTGATCGTGCGCGGCTCGACTGGCTTGTCCGGCGCCGCTGGCGCATGGGCGTCACCCACCTCGCCGGCCGGCTCGAGGGAGCGCCGGCACCGACCCGCGCGGCCGCCGCCTGCATTGCGGCCGCCAAGGCAGCGGCCTGCGCCGCCGGCATGGTGGCGACGGCGCCCGCCGCGCATCTGCGCAACCGCTGGCTCGTCCGCGGCGCGCTGCACTGCGGCGCGGTCTGGGGCGCCCTCGGCGGCCGGCCCCCGGTCCTCTATGGCGCGCCGCGAGGGGAGGCACGCGGCGATGCGTAGTTTTTCGCCGACCCCTCGCCGCACTGCGGCATCTCCCCGCCGACGCGGCCCCGCGTCCCTTGGCGGGCTGGAACATGGCAGCGCGATCGCCCTAGACTTGCACTTCGGCGACCCGCGAGGGATGCACGCATGAACCAGCTTGGTCTACGCTTCCGCGACAGCGAGCCCGCCCATGGCGGCGCACGCACGGATGCGATCGACCTTGGCGCGGTCGTCGCGGCCATCCGCCGGCAGGCCCGCCCGATCGCCATCGCAGTGGCGGCGATGATGGCTCTCGGGATGCTGATCCTCGCCACGACACCGCCGACCTACACCGCGTGGTCGAACGTCCTCGTCGATTCCGTCAACAACACCATCGTCGAGGAGATCTCGGCGTTCGAGAACCGGCAGCAGACGGATTCGACGCTGCTGAACGAGATCGAGGTCGTCCGTTCACAGCCGATCGCCACGACGGTCGCGCGGGAGTTGAACCTCGCCGAGAACGAAACCTTCCTCAACCCGCCGTCTTCGCTGCTGGGGCGCGTCATCGGCGGGGCGATCGTCGGGCTCAAGGCATTGCTGCCGATCGGCAACAAGCCGGTCGTCCTGCCCGAGGTCGCGGCCGACACGCTGACACCCGAACAGCGGGTCATGGCGATGAACGACGCCATCGCGCGGCGCCTGCAGGGGCGGGTGATCGTCCGCCGGGTCGGGCGCAGCTACGTCCTGTCGATCGGCTTCAACTCGCACGATCCGGCGCTGGCAGCCGCGATCACCAACTCCTACGCCCGCGCCTATCTTGCCGACCAGCTCAACGCCAACTTCGAGGCGAACGAGCGGACGAGCGCCTGGCTTCTCGACCGGCTGAGCGAGCTCGAGACGCAGTCGCGCGCGGCGGCACTGGCGGCCGAGCAGTTCCGGGCGGAGCACAACCTGGCCGACAACGACGGCCAGCTGATGACGACGCAGAACCTCGCGCAGCTCAACACCGAGATGGCGACCGCGGTCGCCGAGGAGGCGCGCGCCCGCGCCCTTGCCGAACAGTACGAGGCGGTGATCGCGGCGGGTGCCGGCGAGGGACTCACGCAGCGGGCGCTCAGCCTCGATGCCACCAACGACCCCCGTCTCGCGCAGCTTCAGGTGCGGATCTCGACACTGTCGGGGCGGCTGAGTCGGGTCGAGCAGGACTTCGGCGAGGATCATCCCCAGGCCCTCCAGATCCGCTCGCAACTCTCGGAAGAGACGCAGGCCGCCTACCGCGAGGTCGAGCGGCTGGCCGAGAAGTACGCCAGCGACCTCGCCGCCGCCGAGGCGCGCGCCATGGCACTGCGGACGACCGTCGGCAACGCGTCGAGCGAGAGCGCAACCGCCAACACCCTCGAGGTCGAACTGAGGTCGCTGGAGCAGCGCGCCACCGCGCTGAGCACGCTCTACCAGAGCTACCTGACGCGCTTCCAGGAGATCGACCAGCAGAAGTCCTTCCCGGTCTCGAGCCTGCGCATCCTGTCCTTCGCCGAGACACCGCGCAGCGCGTCGGCGCCCAGCACCACCCGGACGATGGTGATCTTCATCCTGCTCGGGCTGATCATCGGCGGCGCCATCGCCGCGATCCGCGAATACCGCGAGCGGTCGTTCCGGACCGGCGACGACGTGGCGGACGCGACCGGCCTGCCGTTCCTGGGATACCTGCCCGACTACACCCGCCCGCCGCGGATGCCGTTCTGGCAGCGGCTCCTCCGGCGGCCCGCGCCCGCGCTGCCGCCGCCGCCGCCGCCGCCGCGAGCGCCGAAACTCGAATTCCACGCGGTGCAGAATCCCCGATCGCAGTACAGCGAAACGCTGCGCACGATCCGGCTCGCCGCCGATACCGCCAGCGCCGACGGCAAGGGGGCGGTCATCGGGATCAGCTCCGCCCTTCCGGGCGAGGGCAAGACGACGCTGTCGCTGAACCTTGCCGGGCTGCTCGCATCGGCCAACCGGTCGACCCTGCTGATCGACGCCGACCTGCGCAGCAACGGGCTGACGCGGCTCACGCGCGCCGAAAGCCGCCGCGGCCTGACCGATGCGATCCTCGGCAATGTCGGCTGGCTTGACGCGCGGGTTCAGATCGGCAACCCCAAGCTGCATTTCCTGCCCAGCCCGACGCCGGCGACATTCGCCCATACCAGCGACCTTCTGGGCTCGAAGGCGAGCGAGGAGATCATCGCCGAGGCGCGCGCGGCATACGACTACGTGATCGTCGATCTGCCGCCGCTTGGGCCGGTGATCGACGCGCGGGTCATGCTCCCCTTCCTCGACCACCTGGTGGTCGTCGCCCAGTGGGGACGGACGCCCAAGGGACTTCTGAGGCAGATCCTCGCCCACGAGCATCTCGCCGCGTCCAAGGCGCTCGGCGTGGTGCTGAACCGCGTCGATCTCGACATGCTGAAGACCTACAGCACGCCAAGCGGCAACGAGCAGTTCTTCGATGCCTATGCGCCCTACTACGGCGGGCGCTGACCGGCGACACGCGCCCCGCTGCACGCCAAGAAGTCACTCAGATTGCAACTTTGCATTGCCCGATTGCCGGGTGAGCCGTCATACTCGGCAAATTCCTGCGGGAGGGGCGCGGGAATCGGGAGAGAGCGGGAAGTTCGGAACATGTACGCCGTGCGTGCGGAGCACCAGCGATGAAGGTGCTGACCTTCATCTTCGGCATGTTCGTAGCGACAGCCGGCGTCGGGCTGTGGTCGGCCCTCACCGGCGCGCCGGCCGGCACGGTTGCCTTGCGGATGGTGGCCACGCTGGTTCTGGCACAGGTCTTCTACGTCGCGGTCATCCTTCTGATGACGCGGGCGAACCGCCGCGCAGACAGGGCGAGGGCCACCGAAGGGCCCGCGGGCAAGGCTGCCGCCTTCCCGGCCAAGGCGGCGGCGCCGTCGCGGTCACCGCACTGACCCTGGCATCAGCGCGCCAGTCGATTCGTGCGCCATCATCCGGGCGAAGTGGCTCTTGCCGTCGCGGCCAAGCTCGGCCGCGGTGCCGCTTTCCACCACTCGACCGTTCTCGATGGCATGGATGCGGTCCGCGAAGGCCACCATCGACGGGCGGTGCGCCACGGTCAGCACTGCGATCTCGCCCGCGAGCGCACGGATCGTGCGCGCGATGGCGGCCTGTGCCTCCCAGTCGAGCGCGCTCGTCGCCTCGTCGAGAATGAGCAGCGCAGGCCGCTGAAGCAACGCCCGGGCCAGCGCGATCCGCTGGCGCTCGCCGCCCGAAAGCCGGAGACCCCGGTCGCCCACGACCGTCGCGATGCCATCGGGCAGGCCCCGCACAAAGCCTGCCTGGGCCTGATCGAGCGCCCGCCAGATCAAAGCGTCGTCGGCGTCGGGTGCGGCGAGCGACAGGTTGGCGCGGATCGTGTCGTGCAGGAGGAAGGTCTCCTGCGGGACATAGCCGATCTGCCGTCGCCAGGCGCGAAGCTCGTCGGCGGCGAGCGGCCTGCCGTCCAGCTCGATGCGGCCCGCCTGCGGCGCGATAAGGCCCATCACCAGGTCGGCCACCGTGCTCTTGCCCGAGCCTGACCGGCCGATCAGCGCCGTGATCTGCCCGGCCGGGATGTCGAGCGTGAGGTCGGCGACCGCGGCGTGCACCGCGCCGGCATAGCCGTAGGACACGCCGACCAGCCGCACGCCGCGCTGCATCCGCGGCAGGTCGGACGCGGCCGGCAGCGGCTCGCGCTCGGCATCGACGAGGGCGCGCATGTCCGCCACCCGGCGGACCGAGGGCAGGTTGAGGAGAAGTTGCTGGGCCTGGCCCTGAAGCCCCTGGAACCGTGGCGCCACGCGCAGCAGCACGACGAGCAGCACGAGCATCTCGACGAATGGCATGTCGACGACGATCAGCGCCACCCACACGAACAGCGCCGCCCCGATCGCGGCGCTGAGTTGAAACGCTGCCGCGCCGGTCGCGCTCTGGCCGACATAGTCGGTGGCGTCGCTCTTCATCCGCCGGAGGCTGGCTTCGAACTCGGCCACATAGCCCGGCTCGAGGTTCATGCTCTTCGCCGTCTTGAGGCCGGCGAGAAACTCCGAGACGATGCGGTACTGCCGGTTGACCGTGCCCACGACCCTGGCGCCGTAGCGCGCCGCGAGCCGGCGCAGCGGATAGAGCGCCACGAAGGCAAGCGCGCCAAACCCGAACGCGAAGAGCGTCATCGGGACCGAGACGAGGAGCGAGACGAGGAACATCACGGCCAGCGCGACGCAGACCTGCATCAGGCTCAGCGCCTGGAATGCGGCGGCCTGGCTGCGCTCGACCTCGCCGGTAAGGGCATGCTCGAGGTCAGCGGCCCGGAGCCGGACCACCGCATCCCACCGCGCCTCGGCCACCGCCCGGAACAGTCCGCCCCGGACCTCGTTCACGTAGTCGAAGAGCAGCGCCGAGAGATAGACCGCCTTGGCACGGTTGAAGACGGCCTGCAGCGCGACGAGGCAGACGAGGCCGATCAGGAGATGCGACAGGCCGACCGTCACGTCGGGCAGCGGCAGCCCGGCAAGCGTGCGGCCGCCGAGATCGACGGCGTAGCCTTGCGCCGCACCCTGGTTGGCGATGTGCAGGATGGGCAGCAGCAGAAGGATCGACGTCCCCTCGGTGAGGTTCGAGAGGACGAGGAGCGTGAAAGCGACCCAGAACCGCCGGCCGGTCGCCCGGCGCATGCTGGCGACGAGCGCGCGCAGGTCGGCGCGCTGACTCTCCGGCGGCGCAAGCGGCGGTATCATGGCGCCGGTCCGAGGTCGCGCAGAACCATGCCCTGCACCCCGTCGATCCGGTCGAGCCCGTCGGGCACGCTGAGCCGGGCAACGCCACCGGCCATCGCCGCCGCGACGGCCTGCCGGAAATGCCTGGCACCTGCCCCGCCCGTCAGCGCGGCGTGGCCGAACCGCGCGAGGTAGCCGTGCCGCAGCACCACGGGCAGCGCCGCCTCGGCGGCCAGCGGCCGGATTGCCCCGGCATCCGCGCGATCGAGCAGGTAGAGCCGCCCGAGCGGCACCGGCCCGCGCGCGAAACCGCCGGCAAGGCGGAAGCGTGTCTTGGCGATCGCCGGATGGGCCTGCGGCCGTGCCGTGCCGGCTGCCGCCGGCAGGATATCCAGGGCTGCCGCGGAAAGCTTGACCTGCGGAAAGCCCGGCATGACGTCCACGCCGCCCGCGTCGTCGAACCGCAGCGCCACGAGATCGTCCGCGATGAGCCTGTGGCCCGCTGCCAGGAGCGCGGCCGCCGTCGTCGACTTGCCCGCCCCCTTGTCACCCATCAGCACGACCGCCCGACCGGCGACCTCGACCGCGCTGGCATGGAGAACGAGGTAACCCGCCCCCGACAAGGCGACGGCAAGCACCGGGCCGAGCAGCGGGAAGGCGACGATGTCGTCCGCGACACCGGGTGCCGGATCGACGCATATGCGGCCGGGCTCCACCGCGAAGGCGCCGACCGCCTCCCAGCGGAACGTCGCGCGGCCCGGCGCGAAGCGAAAACCCGCCGCCGCGTCGGGAAGCAGCGCCGCCGGCACGGGAAGGCGCAGGATCGAAAGGTCCGGCGCAGCGCCGGGATTGCCGGGGGCGAGTTCGGGCAGCGGGATCTCGGACCAGATCGCAAGCCCGTAGGCGGCATAGACCTCGGCCGCGGCGGGGCTGAAGCGTGCCGCGTGGGTCACTCGGCAGCCTCCATTCTTGGTGCCGTCTGCCAGCCTTCGAGCGAGCCGAGCCACAGCGCGAGCCAGACCGCCCGCCAGAGTTCGGCTGCGACCGCGAACGGCACATCGGCGCCGAACCGCCCGACGGCCTCCAGATGACCACGGGCGACGTCGATCGCGACATAGTCGGCGAGGCGGGCCTCGGCCCGGGCCAGCGTCGCGGTCAGGAACGGCAGTTCGATCTGCAGTCCGGCACCGAGCCGCGGGGCGAAGTTCACCTTGTCGCGCCGAAGCCGCACCTCCTCGGGCAGCACCCCCGCCATCGCGCGCCGCAGGATGCGCCGTGTCTGGCCCTGGGCCAGCTTCTCCTCGGGCGGGAGGCTCACGCAGAATTCGACGAGCGGCCGCGACAGGAACGGATAGCGCGGCGTGACACCCGCCTGCAGCGCCTGGCGGTCGAGCACCTCGAGCGCATGCGGCACGATCGGCGCGGTAATCAGGCTCGCATGGAGCGCGTGCGCGTCGAGGCCACGCGGCGCCCGATGCGCCCGCACCCGCCCGACAAGATCGCTGCGCTCCGCGAGCCCCGGCGTGACGATGCGCCGCCAGCCCGCAGGATCGATGCTCCGGCGGCGCAGCCGGGCAAGAACCGGCTGCCGCAGGGTCAGGTCGAGAAACATCTCGCCCGGCCGGCGACCGGACAGCGCCGCCGCGCCGCGCACGTTCCGCCAGAGCGACAGCAGGCGGCCATGCCGCGCCAGGAGTTCCAGCCTCTCGTACCCGCACGAGATCACCTCGTCGCCGCCGTGCCCGTCGAGGAGCACCGTGGCACCCGCGGCCCGCGCCGCCCGGTAGAGCGGCCGCATCGTCGAGAGGCCGGGGCCGAGGAATGGCGCGCCCTGCTCGGCGAGCATCTCGGCCCAGTCGGCGAACGGCGCAGGATCGCCGGCATCGACCCGGTGCGGGCGCAGCGGCCGGCCGGCCGCCACCGCCGCGGCATGGCGCCCCTCGTCGAACGGCGACCCGGCCGGGAAGCCGAGGGTGAATGCATCCATCGGCCGGATGTCGGCGGCCAGCGCGGCGATGGAGCTCGAATCGAGCCCGCCGCTCAGCATCACGCCGGTTCCGGACGCGGCCGTGCGATCCGCGACCGACGCGGCGAGGAGGGCGCGCAACTGCGCCGGGCGGTCGCGACGAGGCGGCGGCGCCGCTGCTTCCAGCCGCCAGTATGCCCGAACCGCAACGCGGCCGTCCGACACCGTCAGCGCATGGCCCGGGGGCAGCGCCATGACGCCGGCCCAGGGCGTCAGCGCCGGGTCGGTGGGCTGCCCGGCCAGGAACTCGGCGACCCATCTCTCGTCCGGCACTGCAGCGGCGCCAAGTCCTGCCAGCACGGCCCTCGGGTCCGAGGCCGCCGCGACTCCGCGCGGCCCGCCGCCGAACGCGAAGGGCTTCACGCCAAAGCGGTCGCGCGCACCATGAAGCTGGCGTCGGCCCGCGTCCCAGACAACGAAGGCGAAATCGCCGTCGATCCGCTCCGCCATCTCCTCGCCCCAGGCGGCATAGGCGGCGAGAAGGAGGTCGGCGTCCGTCGCTTCCATCGGTGCGGAAAGCCTGCGGCGCAGGTCGCCTACGGCGTCGAGCCGCGCATCGCAGGCGAGGATGAACCGGCGGGCACGGTCCCGGAACGGACCGACCCGGTCGGCCGGCCCGATCCTGACCAGGCCGTGGCCGAGCGCCGCCGGACCATCGGCCAGAACGCCCTCTCCGCCGCTGGCGCGATAGCCCTGCGCCGCCATCATGGCTTGAGCCGCGGCTGCGGTCGCCCGCCCGCCCGCAGCGGTGTCGACAAAGGCGGCAAAGCCGCTCATCGCGCCGTCTCGCCGCCTGCGCCGTAGTCGGCAAGCGGCGCATGGCCGGCATAGTCCGCGCTGCTGCCGCCGAGGACGAGGACGTCGCCGGCGATCAGCCACGCATGGGCGTGGAAGCCGGCCGGTTCGCGCTGGTCGAGCGACAGGCGCACGGTCGACGCCTTGCCGCGGAGCGCGAGGAGATACTGCCCCGCCAGCGCCTGCGTCAGGCACGTCGCGCCCGGCACCAGGCGGGACGCCGCGCCGATACCCCAGGCGATCCGTCGCAACTCGGCCGGATCGGGACTGCCCGCGGCGCGGCGCCCGGCGATGCGGGCCCTCACCGGGTCGAACCTCCGGGCCCAGAGCGCGAGCCGGACCCAGGCGAGTGTCCAGGCACAGTGGGCGAGGAACTTCGCCTCGCGCGGCGGCAGTCGGGAGAGGTGGCGGAGCATCTCACGCCACTTCGGCAAGCCGATGCGCCACGAGGTCGGCCAGAAGGCCGCGCACATCGCTCTCGCATCTCGCGCGATCGACGGCGAATGTCGCCTCGACCCGGTCGCAGAGATCGCTCACGGCGATCGGCTGCAGCATCTGCGCCCAGACGAACGCGCCGACCGCGTTGAGGCTGAAGTAGGTGTTCGTGCGCATGTCGAGGATCGCAATGCCGCTGCCGAGCGGGCAGCCCACGGCTGCCTCGGCGCTGCGAACACGGGTTTCTGCCGCCAGGTCGAGCACCTCTGTCCCCATCGCATGAGGTCGGAAAGTTGAAGCGCCCGAAGGCGCCCCAACCATCTTGGTCGGACGATCGCTTCTGAGCGTCCGGGCGCCCGGACCTACGAGAAGGTCAGGTCGCCGAACGGCGTTCCCACCGGGAAGGCAGCGTCGAGCGCGGAGCCGACGGCACCCCCGTGGGTCAGATCCTCCAAGGCGCCGTGAACGATGAGTTCAGGCGACTCGTAGGCAGTCTTGGAGCTTTCGCTGCTTGCCATTGCAAACTCCGGTTGCCGTTTCTGACAGGTTTGGCCGAAGCCGGCCTGACGGTCTCACCTCGCCCATACCCGGTCAATGTGATGCGCAGGCGCCCAAAATCGTCGGGCGAATTGTTTCCGGTCTGCTGGCGAAATGTGCGGTTTTCTGCCGATCCGTGCTTTAATTGCAACGTCCTACAACCGCAGGTCATCGGGCGTGCCACCCGGCGTGCTATGGCGTTCGGCAAATCGGTTCCTGCACCGGGGCAATGATGGGCGTTTGCGAGCGTATTCTTCGGCAAGTCGCCCCGCCCGGGCGGGTGCCATGGCCCTACCGCGCGGCCGCCTTGCGAGACTGCAATTCCTCCCCTCCCCGGCTGGCCTTCCGATGAGCTTTGCGCGCGAGCAGTTCGCCGCCGTCCGCGACCGGGATTGCCGGCGGGAACTCGCCGCGCACGGAACCGCCCTCTCCGAGGCCTTCGGCGATTGCAGCGCCGGGGTGGCCGAGGCGAGACTCGTCCCTGGCCTGAGCGGCGGCGTGCTGCGCGAGATCGCGCGGCTCAACAAGACCGCGCTCTGGCTCGGGCCGATCGAACCGGCGCTCCGTCGCGTCGATCCGGCTGCGGCGGCGTGGTTCGACGGCTACCGGCTCCGGACGCTGGCGCTGAACCGCGCTGCCCTGGCCGCTGCGGGCGAGGTGCGCGCCGCGCTCGATGCTGCCGGCACCGCGCATGTGTTCTTCAAGGGGCCGTTGCTGCAGGCGCAGCTGCATGGATCGCCGTTCCTGCGGCCGAGTGCCGATTGCGACGTGCTGGTGCAGCGCGCGGCGTTCACCGCCGCCGCGCAGGCGCTCGCCACCCGTGGCTACCGGGCAACGCGGGGCCTTGGGCTCTGGTGGTCGGCCTTCCTCGGCGAGCGCCACCTCGCACATGCAGGACAGGGCGCCGTCATCGACCTGCACAAGCGGCTGCAGCAGCCGGGTGCGCCAAGTCCGCGCGCACCGGGCCGCTTCATCGACGGGCGGACCGAGCTCCGGGTCGGCGGCGATCTCTTTCCGGTCCTGGCCGCGGGCCACACCTGCCTTCTGCTCTCGATGACGGTGGTCAAGTCGTTCCGCCAGCGCGAGCCCTGCGCGGGCTACGTCGCCGATCTGCGCGCCGCGCTCGACCTCGCCGGACCGGATGCCGACCACCTCGCCGCCCGGCACGCGCTGGAACCGACCCTGGCCTTCGGGCGCCGGGCGGTCGATGCGGTGTTCGGCCCCCATGCGCCGCGCCGCTGGGGCGACGACCGGTCGGTCCTGCCCGGGATCGGCGGCGACGTGCTTGCCATGATGCTGGTCGCTCCGTGGACGTCCGGCCTTGCCTGGCCGCGCGGACGGACCCTGTTGTGGGAGCTCTGCGACCGCGCGCCGGTCCGCTTCGGAGCCGAGGCCGCCTGGACGGTCGCCTCGCAGACGATGCTCAAGGGCCTCGGCCGCCTCGAGGGCGCCTGAACTCAGCCCCCGCGCGAGGCGAGGAAGCGGTGCAGGTCCGGATCGGCCCGGCCGGCGCTGCGGATCAGGATGCCACGCGCGATCAGCTCCAGCCGCTCGGCAAGCGAGAGCCCGGGCGGGCGCGCCGCGATCAGGGCCTTCACCAGCCCCGCCGCCCGGCTTCGCGTGGAATAGGCGAATGCCTCGGTGCCGAGGAACGTCATCCGGTTCGCCTCGCCCGCCCGGCGCCAGGCATGCCGGCGGATGACCTGCTGCGCGCGCTTCAGATCGAGCTCGCGCCGGAGCCAGCGGGCGGCGATGCCTAGGTTGCGCTGGGTTCCGGCGCCGTTCTCGGCCCAGACGGCCAGCGGCTTCATCGCCACCCAGACATCCTCGACGATGGCATAGGTGCGCATGTATTCCTGCAGCGCCGCGGTGCACTTCACGCCGATCTCGAGATCGCTCGCCGCCTGCGCCGACCAGAAGAGACCGCCGTTCGACACGCCGATATCGGCGATCACCGACAGGCGGAAGAGATCGGGCGGATAACGTCCCTCGACGAATTTGCCGTCGAGCACGCCGAGCGATCCGACATGGGCGCCCGGGGTGCCTTGCGCATATTCGATCAGCTGGTTGCGCAGAACGATGTTGACGCCCTCGTCGCGGCAGAGCGCGATGTTCTCCTCGATGAACGTGGGAAGCAGGTAGTTGTCGTCCTCAACCACACAGAAGAAGTCGGCACCACGCGGATTGGCCCGGGCAAAGCAGGCGTCGATGTTGCGCGAGGCGAAGCGCTGGGGGGCGTTCCGATGGTAGTGGATCCGCGCGTCGTCGATCTCGGCCACGACCGCACGGGCCGAGCCTTCGGGGTCGTCGTCGTAGATGTCGCACACCCAGTTGCGCCATGACTGCGCCTGCAGCGAGATCAGGCAGCGGCGGAGCATCTCGGGCCGCCGGTAGGTCGGTGTCCGGATGTGGACGAGGCCGCTGCCGGCGGCTGCGCTCATCACGCGGTCCCGCTCGGCAGCAGCGCCCCGAGCCGTCGGGCAAACCCCTGCACCGCCGCCTCGCCGAGCTGCCAGACGAGGGCCGGCCGGCGCGCAAGCACCGCGATGGCATCGCCGCCGGCGCCATGCTTGAGCGCCACGACAAGCTCTTCGAAGGCCACCCGCCGCTCCAGCCCCGCGAGCCGTTCGCGCATCAGTACGCGGAGGGCGGGCGGCAGGCCGGGGTACTCGGCGAGCATCGCGCGCTGGTGCGCAGCGATTCTGCTCACTATTTCCGGGGCCCAGCGGTGGGATACCGACCCGGCATGGCGGCGATAGCCGTAGAGAGGTTCTGGCACGACGACGAGGCGCCGGCCGCCGAGCAGCAGGCGGAGCAGTAGGTCGCTGTCCTCGCCGATGCGCAGGCTTTCGTCATAGCGCAGCGCCCCGAGGGCACTGCGGCGAATCACGGGCTTGAGGTAACCCCATGCGGGTCGGCGGTAGCGCGGGATGTGACCCTGCAGGAACGCCTCGGCCGACAGAACGACGGGCTCCGGTCCCGCCCGGCCGTCGATCAGGGTACGGCCGTGGGTGGCAGGCTCGCCGAAATAGGCAAGATCGTCGGCCGCGACATCGGCCCCCATGGTCTCGGCTGCCGAGACGAGGCGCGCAAGGCGGCCCGCGAGGATGACGTCGTCGGAATCGACGATGGCGACCCAGCGGCCGCGCGCGACGGCGAGCGCTCGGTTCCGCGCCGCCGCCGGACCGCCCCGCCTGCCACGAGGCACCACGACGATCCGCGTGTCGGCACCCGCAAGGCGCCCGATCACGGCCTGGCTGTCGTCGGTCGAGCCGTCATCGGCGATCAGCAACTCCAGCGTCACGCCCTCCTGTGCGATCACCGAAGCGACCGCCTCCGGCAGGAAGGCCGCACCGTTCCAGTTCGCCATCACCACGGATACGTCGGGGGCCGGGTGGGGGGTCGGATGGTTGGTCATGCTGTGTCCTTACGCAGCGAGCACGCAATGCGCCTTGTCCGTGAGTTTGACGAAGATTCAATTGCTTTCCACCATGTCGCTGCCGCACCTCGGCATGTCGGCGGGAATCCGGCAATGCCGCCGGCCCGTGCGGGCGGAGTGCCGCCAAATGAGGCGCCCCGCGCCACCGGGGTGCCGGATCGCGCCCTTCGGCCTTGGCAATCCGGCAAGCCGACCCGATCATCCAGATCACAGGCCAAAGCGATGGAGGTGCAGCACCATGCGACCGCTCGGGGCGATCCTCGTCCTGCTGATGTCACTGCCGGGACCGGCGTCCGCGACCACGCCGGGGACGAGCTTCCGCGACGACTTCGACCAGTTCGACGCCGCACGCTGGTTCCCATCGCATGACTGGCTGAACGGCGACTGGCAGAACTGCACCTGGTCAAAGGCGGCGACCGGCGTCGCCGAGGGGCGGCTGTTCCTGCACTTCCTGCCCGAACCGATGGGGGCGCGGCAGAACACCTGCGCCGAGGTTCAGACCAGGACGCGGTTCCACTACGGCACCTATGAGGCGCGGATCCGCACCGACGCCGCCTCGGGCATCAATGCCGCCTTCTTCACCTATATCGGCCCGCAACAGGAGCGGCCGCATGACGAGATCGACTTCGAGGTTCTCGCGAAGGACACCTCTAAGGTCACCATGACCTCATGGGTCGACGGCAAGCCGCATTCGGGTGGCGAGGTCGCGGTGCCCGGCGGCACTGACGGGGACTTCAATGACTACGCCTTCGTGTGGGAGCCCGACCGGCTGAGTTGGTACCTGAACGGCGCGCACGTTAAGACCCTCGAGGGCGCGGCGGTTCCGCGCGAGCCGCAGAAGATCTTCTTCAGCCACTGGGGCACCGATACGCTGTCGGACTGGCTCGGGCCGTTCACCGACCCCGGCCGCACGCTGGTGATGGAGGTGGACTGGTTTGCCTACACCCGCCTCGGGGATGCCTGCCAGTTCCCCGAATCGGTCGCCTGCAGCCTCGACTGACGGGCGCCGGCCTTGACGCTGTACCACGCCCCGGCAACGCTGCCGCCGATGCGCGTCATCGAGCTTTCCCCGACGGCGATGCTCGCCGGCCTTGCGCTGTTCGGGCTGATCTTCGTCGCGCTGATCGGGCCGCTCGGGGCGCTGCTGTTCCTGGCGGCGGGCATGGGGCTGATCGTGCGGCGACCGGACCTGATCGGCGCCGAGCTCAGGCACTACGGGATGATCTGTGCGCTTCCCGTCTTCTGCGCGGCATCGGTCCTCTGGTCGGTCCATCCCGAGATCTCGCTGCGCTATGCCGTGCAGCTCGGCGTCACCTTCGCGATCGCGATCGCGATCGCGAACCGCGTTCCGCCGGCGACGTTCCTGCGCATCCTCATCGTGCTCTATGCGCTTGCGGCGGTCGCCAGCCTTGGGATCGGGCAGATCCGGGTCGATGGGGCCTGGCTCGGCGTCTTCGGCTCGAAGAACGCCTTTGCCGCGGCGATGGGGGTCTTCGTGCTGCTCTGCCTCGCGGTCGGGCTCGACCCCGCGCAGGGCGGGGCGCGCAGACTGCTGGCGCTCGCGGGCCTGATGCTCGGCGCGCTGCTGCTCGTGCTGGCCAAGTCCGCCGGCGCGCTCGTCATCACCGGGCTGACGGCGACCGCCGCGCCGGTCTTCTACCTCGCGGCGCGGCTCCTGCCGTTGCAGCGCGTCGTCCTCGCGCTGCTGGTGCTTCTGCTCGGCGCTCTCGCGATGATCCTTCTCTATGCGCTTCGCGACATGATCTTCGCGCAGTTCCTCGACCTCACCGGCAAGGACGTGACGCTGACCGGCCGCACCGACCTCTGGAATGCCGCGTTCCTGCTGATCGCCGAGCGTCCGCTGCTGGGGCTCGGCTATCAGGCCTTCTGGGTCGAAGGCTCGGCCGAGGCCGAGGAGCTTTGGGCCATGTTCGGGATCGAGGCGCGCGCCGGCTTCAACTTTCACAACACCTACATCTCGAACGCAGTCGAGATCGGCTTGATCGGCGTCGCCATCCAGGCGGCGCTGATCTTCGGCGCGCTGGGGTACGCCCTGCGCTGCGCGGTGCGCGCGCCGTCGGCGGTCACGGTCTTCTTCGCCACCTTCATGCTGCAGCTCGTGCTGCAGAGCGCGGTCGAGGTTGTGGCGTTCTTCCAGTTCAACCTGCGGTCGGTGATCATCGTCGCCGTGCTGATCTACTGCCGCAACGCGCTCAGACAGCCCGCGACGGCCGTGCCCGCGGCGCATGCGCCTGCTCGCGCCGCCTGAGCCAGGCGTCGATCGCGCCCAGCGCCCGCTCGGTCGCGCGCCCGATCGCATCGTCGCTGCTCAACTGGGGTTCCATGGCCGCAAGGCGTTGAAGGCCGCGCGCGGCGCGGTGCGCGACAAGCCAGTTCCCCGGCGCCCCGAGCGGACCGTCGAGCAGCAGGCGCGAGCGACGCCCGCGGGCGTCGAGGCCCGAAAGCGTCGCCCATGCCTCGCGCAGGTTGGATGGCGGCAGGCGGTGCGGCCGCAGCGCGACGCCGAGCGCCTCGGCCCAGTCGTGCCACTTGTAGCGGTGCGCCGCCTGGATCGGCCGCATGGCCACCCACGGCGTACGCAAGGCATCGGCGACGATGGCGCCATGCATTGCCTCGGTCACCACGACCGTCGCGCCGCGCAGCGTGGCGATGATGTCGTCCACATCGCCGGTGGGGTCGATATAGGTGATGCCGGCCAGCCGGCACGCCTCGGGCCAGTTGCCACGCTCGACGCTGTCGAAATGCGGCATGAATGCGGGCCCGACGCCCGGCTTGGGCGGCGGCAGGGGCGTCTCGCGCAGCAGGATCGCGGCATCGCCGACCGCGCAGCGCGGATCGAGGCCGAGGGCCTCCGCCGTGCGCGGGCCGCGGACGAACAGCACGTCCCAGGTTCCATCGTGGACATCCGGCTTGGCGGTGTAGGCCCCCCATCCGGATCCGACGACCACCTTGCGCTGCGGGCCCGGAAAACGGTCGAAGAGGATCGAGCCGATACCGAGGAAGAGCTCGGCCTCGTCGCCGTCGAAGAACCCATTGGGCAACAGGTGCTGCCACATCGTCAGGTTGAGCTCGTCGCCGAAGTTCGGTGCCTTGCCGCGGTAGAAGTAGAGTTTCATGCGGCAACCGCCCTGCTTGTTCTGACCATCCCGAGAAGCCGCCGCAGCCGCCTGACCGACAACGCCACCGCGACCGCGGTGTAGACGAGCGCCCCGGTGAGGACCTGCGCCGCCAGCAGTGCGCCCGGCCCCAGCCCGCGCCCGAGCTCCGCCACGAGCATCGGCAGGCCGAGCACGGCGACCACCATCGCCGCCGCCCCGAGGGCCGGCGCGAGGAACACCCGGGCATAGGCGGCAAGACCGAGTCCGGTGAGGCGCAACGTCATCGCCACGGTCGCAGGCCAGAGCGCGAGGGTCTTCAGGGCCAGCCCGATCACCGTGACATCGAGCCCGGAGGGAAGCAGGACGACGATGACGGGCACGTTGGCCAGCTGCGAGGCGAGCTGGTACCTGAACCACCAGCCGGTCTTCCCCTGGCTCGTCATCAGCGAAGCCTGGACGACGCCCACGCTGGTGATGAGGCCGATCGCCGCGAACGCCTGCACCGGCACGACCGCCGGCTCCCATTGCGCGCCGAAGATCATCGGGATCGCGGTCGGCGCCACTGCAGCGAGGCCCACGAAGATCGGAAACGCCGCGATGGCCGATCCGAACACGGCCATCAGGAATGCCTCGCGCACCTTCTCCTGATCCGCCTGGAGCGAGGAGAGCAGCGCATGGCTGACCGACCCGAGCGCGCCGGCGATCAATCCGTTGAGCAGCTGGAGCAACCGGGAGGCAAAGTTGAAGAGCCCCACAAGGAACGTGCCGCCGAACGCGCCGATCAGCAGCTGGTCGAGCCGCAGCGTCGCCAGTCCCCGGGTCGCGGTCATCGTGATGCCGTAGCGGGCAAGGTCCATGAACGCGCTCCGGCTGACGCGGAAGCCCGGACGCCAGCCGACGGACCAGAGCAGCACGGCCGCCGCGACCGCGACGGCGGTCACCTGCGAGGCCGCCAGCGACCAGAACCCGTAGCCGAGCCAGAGCATCGTCAGGCACACCGCCGCCGCCGCGGTGTTGGCGATGGCCGTGCGCAGCGCGATCAGCCGGAAGCGCATCGTCCGGGTGATCATCGCCCCGGGCACGATCGCCAGCATCTCGAACCAGAGCCGCAGCCCGAGGAAGGGCAGCAGGGCGACAAGCACGGGTTCTCCCAGCCACAGCGCCAGCGGATCCGCCAGCAGGACCAGCGGCAGGTAAAGCACCGCAGCGGCGACGAAGCAGAGCCAGAACACGGTGTCGAGATGCCGACCGCTCAGCTCGGCGCGCTGGACCAGAGCCTCGCCGAAGGCCGCGGGGGCCAGCGCGCTCGCGATCGACACGATGCTGACGGCAAGCGCGACGATGCCGAATTCCTGCGGCGCAAGGTAGCGCGAGGCGACGTAGAACACGACCGCGGCCGAAAGCGTGGACACGGCAGAGTTCGCCATCGACCAGAAGGCGCCGGTGAACGACGCGCGCGCACGGCCTTCCGAAAGATGCCGTGGCGGCGAAGATCTGCCTCCGAGGGCCGCTGCGTCGGTCATGGCGAATTCACTGGACGGCTGGCGGAGCGACGCCCACCTCGACGATGTCACCGGGATGCAGGACCATCGCACCTTGGGCCGAGAGCTCTTCCTGCGTGGCGCCGGCGCCGCGCACCACCGTGTAGGCGAGGCCGGGCAGCCCGCCGCCGAGCGCGGCCGGCACGCCGTCGGCCGCAAGGGCGTTGGCCATCTCGAGCGAAAGCGCCCGCTGCATGATGATCCGCTCCTCGGTCTCGGCGAGAAGCGCCTCGGTCTGCTGGCGCTCGAGCGCCACCTCGGCGGTGCGCGCGTCGATCAGGGCGGTGCGATCCCGCTCCGACCCCACGATGCCCTGCCGCGCGCGCAGTATCGCGGTGCTGGTATCCAGGATCTGGGTCTCGACTGATGCCAGGAACCGCTCGCTCTCCACGACGCGCGTGTTGGCGGCGAGGCCGCGCTCGGCCAGATCGGCAGCACTCTCAAGCGCCTCTGCGGCCGCGTCGCGCTGCGCCTCGAGCGACACCTGCTTCTGCTCCAGCGCCGCGACCTCGTTCTCGAGCAGCGTCTTCTGCTCGTCGACCGCCGCAAGCTCGGCCTCGAGCCGGGTGCGGCGCGCGGCCAGGATGATACCGTGATTGCGCAGGATCGCCGCGGCTTCCGGCGCGTCGTCGAGGCCGGGAACCGGGGCGATCTCCGCATCGCCCACCAGTTCGGCATCAAGGCGGGCGAGCGTGATCATCAGCCGCGCCTTCTGGCCCTCGAAGACGCGGAGCGAACCTTCGGCCTGGATCATGTCGCGCGCGCCGGCCGATCCGGGACGAAGCTCCTCGGCCGGACCGCCGGCAAGGCTGACCGCCTGGCGCACGGTCAGCCCCGGGGTGAATGGATACTCGCCCGGCGCCGCGACGAGGCCGGCGACATAGACGGGCCGGTAACGCGTGACGTCCACCGCCGCGTCGGGCGCCGTCGACAGCGCAAGCCGCTCCTGAAGCCCCGCGCCGATATCCGCCGCGACCTCTGTGCGCGTGCGGCCGGCGGCCTCGACGGTGCCGAGGAACGGGACGAATATCGTGCCGTCGGCGCCCACCACATAGGCGCCGGCCATGCCCTCCCATTCCCGGATCTCGCCTTCGACGGGAAGCCATTCCTGCACCCGCAGCGACAACTCGTCGTTGACGCCGATGCGGTACTCCTCCGCAACGACCGGGCCGCCGCAAAGGGCAGCCATCACGAGCACGCAGCGCGACAGCAGGCGTCTCATCGGCAGGCGCTCCGCCGCCAGACCATGGTCAGAACGATCCCTTCGCGAAGACGACGGCGGGCACGGTCCACACGACGATCCGCAGATCGGCCGCAAAGCTCCAGCGGCAGGCGTAGTAGCGATCCATCAGCACGCGGCGCCGATAGCTCAAGTCGCTGCGGCCGCTCACCTGCCAGAGGCCGGTGAGGCCCGGCCGGCAGCGCAAGTAATGTACCGACGAGGCGCCGTACCGTGCCAGTTCGTCGTCGGTGACCGGGCGTGGGCCGACGATGCTCATGTCACCGAACAGGATGTTGAAGAGCTGCGGCAACTCGTCGAGGCTCAGCGCCCGCAGCGCGCGGCCGAGCGGCGTGACGCGGGGATCGTCGCGCAACTTCTGCGTCTCGGACCATTCGCGCCAGGCGGCCGGATTGTCGCGCAGGTGCTGCGCCAGGACGGCCGGCGCGTCCTCGACCATCGAGCGGAACTTCCAGCAGCGGAAGCGGTTTCCGTTGAAGCCGACGCGCTCGTGCCCGTAGAGCACCGGCCCGCGGCCAGTGAACCGGACCGCTAGCGCAACGCCGATCAGCAGCGGGGCAAGTGCCACGATCGCCAGGGCGCTCAGCACGATGTCGAAGAGCCGCTTGAGCAGGCCGCCGATCGGGTAGGGCGCGACGGCCTGTGCCTCCTGCAGGTAGGCGGACTGGACAACCGGATACCCTGCCTCGGATACAGATGTCGTCGTTGCGTGCGTCATCTGGCTTTTCCCTTTAGTGTTCCGTTTTAGTGATCCGTTAATCAACAGCCGCAATGGTGACGGTCAGGCGACGGAGGGAAAGGGTATTTTGCAGGTGCAGCAACCGAGCGGCGTCATCTCGCGAGCCGGACCCCCGGCGAATCGGCGGAAACGAGCGCACGCCCATGCACTGGGCGTCGTTGCCCAATCAAGTGGCAGCTTTCAGCCTACGGTTGTAGCCGCTCCGTGCAGTGTAACACGAATCGAAACGCGGCGCAGGTTCCGTTGATGATTGTCGCGGTTCCCACGCTGCCGACGGCCACCGTGGACGGGGATCTTCGTCCATGAGATTCGAGGCCACCGCGCTTCCCGGCGTCGTCCTGGTGATCCCGCGCCGCTTCGGCGACGACCGCGGTTTCTTTGCCGAGACATGGAGCCGCCACGCCTTTGCCGAGGCCGGCATCACGCAGGACTTCGTGCAGGACAACCAGTCGCTTTCCGGTTCTCCCGGCACGGTGCGCGGCCTCCATTTCCAGGCGCCGCCGCATGCGCAGGCCAAGCTCGTCCGCTGCGGACGCGGCCGGTTCCTCGACGTCGCGGTCGACATCCGCCGCGGGTCACCGAGCTACGGCCGCTGGACGGGCGTCGAGCTGTCGGCCGAGAACGGCCACATGCTGTTCATCCCCGAGGGATTCCTGCACGGGCTCGTGACGCGCGCGCCGAACACCGAGGTCCTCTACAAGTGCTCGGCCCGCTACGCCCCGGAGGCCGACGGCGCAGTGCGCTTCGACGACCCGGCCATCGGGATCGACTGGGGCATCGACTCTGCAGGGGCGATCCTCTCGCCCAAGGACGCCGCCGCGCCGCTGCTCGCCGAACTGCCGAACCCGTTCGTCTGGGAGGGGCCATGAAGCTTCTCGTCACCGGCGGCGCCGGCTTCATCGGCTCGGCCGTCGTGCGCGCGGCGATCCGCGACGGCCATGCGGTGGTGAACCTCGATGCGTTGACTTATGCCGCTTGCCTCGCGAACGTGGCTTCGGTCGCGGATGCGCCGGGCTACGTCTTCGAGCATGCCGATATCCGCGACCGCGGCGCGCTCGACCGCATCTTCGCCCGGCATCGGCCCGATGCGGTGATGCACCTCGCGGCCGAAAGCCATGTCGACCGTTCGATCGACGGGCCGGCGGCGTTTATCGAGACGAACCTCACCGGCACGTTCAACCTTCTTGAAGCCGCGCGCGCCCACTGGACGGCGCTGGGCCGCCCCGCGGGGTTCCGCTTTCATCACATCTCGACCGACGAGGTGTTTGGGACGCTGGGCGAAACCGGCCGGTTCAGCGAAACCAGCCCCTACGCCCCGAACAGCCCCTACTCGGCGTCGAAGGCCGGCTCCGATCACCTCGTGCGGGCCTGGCACGAGACCTACGGGCTGCCCACCGTCCTGACGAACTGCTCGAACAACTATGGCCCGTTCCACTTTCCCGAAAAGCTGATTCCTGTCGTGATCCTGAACGCGGTCGCGGGCCGGCCGATCCCGGTCTACGGCCGCGGCGAGAACGTGCGCGACTGGCTTTATGTCGAGGATCATGCCGAGGCGCTCCTTGCGGTGGTGCAGCGCGGGGCGGCCGGCCGCAGCTACAACATCGGCGGCAATGCCGAGGCGAGGAACATCGACCTTGTCCACAAGATCTGCACCATTCTCGACCGCAAGCGCCCCGCCGCCGCGCCGCACGACCGCCTGATAACCTTCGTCGCGGACCGCCCGGGCCACGATCTGCGCTACGCGATCGACGCGCGCCGCATCCGCGACGAGCTCGGCTGGCAGCCGTCCGTCACGCTCGACGAGGGGCTCGCGCGCACCGTCGACTGGTACCTCGGCAACGAAGGCTGGTGGCAGCCGCTCCTCGCCCGGCAGGGCGTCGGCGAGCGCCTAGGGACGACGGCATGAGGATTCTGGTCTTCGGCTCGACCGGGCAGGTCGCGACCGAGCTTCGCCGGCGGGCGCCGCAGGCGGTGTTTCTCTCGCGCGCCGAGGCCGACCTCGCCGACCCGCCGGCCTGCGCCCGGGCGGTCGAGCGCGCCGCGGCCGACGCCGTCATCAATGCCGCCGCCTGGACGGCGGTCGACAAGGCCGAGGCCGAGGAGGACGCCGCCCGCGCGGTCAACGCCGAAGCTCCCGCGGCGATCGCCGCCGCCGCGGCGGGCCGCGGCCTGCCGTTCGTGCACATCTCCACCGACTATGTCTTCGACGGCTCCGGTAGCCGGCCATGGCGGCCCGGCGACCCGACCGGCCCGCTCGGCGCCTATGGCCGCAGCAAGCTCGCCGGAGAACAGGCGGTGCGCGGCGCAGGCGGTGCGCATGCGATCCTGCGCACCTCCTGGGTGTTCTCAGCGCATGGCGCGAACTTCGTCAAGACGATGCTGCGGCTCTCCGAAACCCGCGACCGGCTGACGGTCGTGGCCGACCAGACCGGCGGGCCGACGCCAGCCGCGGCGATCGCCGAAGCCTGCCTCGCCATTGCCGCCGCGCTGGCAGAAGACGCCGCGAAGACAGGCACCTACCACTTCGCAGGCGCGCCCGACGCAAGCTGGGCCGACTTCGCCCGCGAGATCTTCCGCCAGGCGGGCCGCGCCGTCGATGTCGCGGACATCCCTTCCTCGGCCTACCCCACGCCCGCGCGGCGGCCCGCCAATTCGCGCCTCGACTGCGCCACGACGCAGGCCGCGTTCGGCATCGGGCGACCGGACTGGCGCACTCACCTGACCGACGTCCTCGGCGAGATCGGAGCCCTCCCATGACCACCCGCAAGGGCATCATCCTCGCCGGCGGATCCGGCACCCGGCTCTACCCGATCACCCTGGGGGTGTCGAAACAGCTCCTGCCGGTCTACGACAAGCCGATGATCTTCTACCCGCTCACCGCGCTGATGCTGGCGGGCATCCGCGAGATCGCGGTCATCACCACGCCCGACGACCAGCCGCAGTTCCGCCGCCTGATGGGTGACGGCAGCCAGTGGGGCGTGTCGTTCGAATGGATCGTCCAGCCGTCGCCCGACGGTCTGGCGCAGGCCTATCTTCTGGCCGAGGGCTTCCTTGCCGGGGCGCCATCGGCCATGGTGCTCGGCGACAACGTGTTCTTCGGCCACGGCCTGCCCGAACTGCTGGCAGAGGCCGATGCGCAGGCCGCCGGCGGTACCGTCTTCGGCTACCGCGTCGCCGACCCCGAGCGCTACGGTGTCGTCGACTTCGACGCCGATGGCCGCGCCCGTGCGATCGTCGAGAAACCCAAGGTCCCGCCCTCGCACTACGCGGTGACGGGGCTCTACTTCCTCGATGGGACGGCGCCTGCGCGCGCGAAAGGCATCCGGCCCTCGGCGCGGGGCGAGCTGGAGATCGCCTCGCTGCTCGAGACCTACCTTGCCGACGGCAGCCTGAGCGTGAAGACGATGGGGCGCGGGTTCGCATGGCTCGACACCGGCACCCATGCCTCGCTGCTCGACGCATCGAACTTCGTCCGCACGCTCGAGGCGCGTCAGGGCCTCCAGGTCGGCTCACCCGAGGAGGTCGCCTTCCTCAAGGGCTGGATCACGCGGGAGGCACTGCTTGCGAGGGCCGACATGTTCGGCAAGAACGACTACGGATCGTATCTTCGTCAGCTCACCTGAAGCCGTGGCGCCCTGTCGCGCAGCGCGCAAACCCGTTTCGCCGTCTTGTCCGCGGCGACGGACAGCGCGTGGAGCCGCACCGGCGCTTCCGGCCGCACCAGCCTGAAGCCCCTGCGTCACGGCGCGGTTGACGACAACGGGCGCCGCTCCGGCGCTGCTTGACGGCCCCCGCCCCCTCGGATACCGCAGCCGGATCCAGACCCAGCGAGGCCCCGCGATGGCTAACCCGACCCTTCTGATCCTCGCCGGAGACGGGATCGGGCCTGAAGTCATGGCCGAGGTCCGCAAGGTCATCGACTGGTTCGGGTCGAAGCGCGGCCTGCGGTTCGACGTCTCGGAAGACCTCGTCGGCGGCGCCGCCTACGACACCCACGGAACCCCCCTCGCCGATGCGACGATGGCGCGCGCGCAGGAGGTCGACGCGGTGCTTCTCGGCGCCGTCGGCGGGCCGCAATACGACAGGCTCGACTTCTCCCTGAAGCCCGAGCGTGGCCTGCTCCGCCTGCGGAAGGAGATGGACCTCTACGCCAACCTGCGGCCTGCTCAGTGTTTCGACGCGCTGGCCGACTTCTCGTCGCTCAAGCGCGAGGTGGTGGCGGGGCTCGACCTCATGATCGTGCGCGAGCTGACCTCGGGCGTCTATTTCGGCGAGCCGCGTGGGGTGTTCCGGGAGGGCAACGAACGGATCGGCATCAACACCCAGCGCTATACCGAAAGCGAGATCGCGCGCGTGGCGCGATCGGCCTTCGAGCTCGCCAGGCGCCGCAGCAATCGGGTCTGCTCGATGGAGAAGGCCAATGTCATGGAATCGGGCGTGCTCTGGCGCGAGGTGGTGCAGGAAGTGCACGACGCAGAGTACCCCGATGTCGAGCTCAGCCACATGTACGCCGATGCCGGCGCCATGCAGCTGACGCGCTGGCCGAAGCAGTTCGACGTGATCGTCACCGACAACCTCTTCGGCGACCTGCTGTCGGACCTCGCGGCAATGCTGACCGGTTCCCTCGGAATGCTGCCGTCCGCCAGCCTCGGTGCGCCGATGGCGAACGGCCGGCCCAGAGCGCTCTACGAGCCGGTCCACGGCTCGGCGCCCGATATCGCCGGGCAGGGCAAGGCAAATCCGATCGCCTGCATCCTCTCCTTCGCGATGGCGCTGCGGTACAGCTTCGACCAGGGCGACGAGGCCGGCCGGCTGGAAGCCGCCGTACAGGCCGTGCTCGACCGTGGCCTCCGCACCGCCGACCTGATGCAGAAAGACGGCGGCGCGCCGATCAGTACGGCAGAGATGGGCGACGCCGTCATCGCGGCGCTCGACGCAGCGCTCTAGCCGCACCTCGCCTTCATCGTCCGGGATGGTCTTCACAGCGGGCCGCACTTCGTGACATGAACCGGGGCGATGGCCCCATCGCCCGGATCGACCGCCAAGGGAGCGGCGCTTGCTCTCCTCGCCTTCGGCATCTTCGCCACGCACGACGTCGTGGTGAAGTTCCTCGGCGGCCTCTACACGCCGTTCCAGATTGTCTTCTTCTCCACCCTGTTCGGCTTTCCGCTGGTGACGCTGATGCTGATCGGCGACCGGACCGACGGCAACCTCTGGCCGCGGCATCCGTGGTGGACGGCGCTGCGCACCGGCGCCGCCACCGTGACGGGTGTCTGCGCATTCTACGCCTTCGCGACACTGCCCCTGGCGCAGGTCTATGCGATCCTCTTCGCCGCGCCGCTGATCATCACGCTCCTCGCCATCCCGATCCTGGGCGAGAAGGTGCGGCTCCGCAGGGGCGCCGCAGTCGTCGTCGGGCTGGTCGGCGTGCTCGTCGTGCTCAGGCCGGGGCAGACCGAGTTCGCGCTCGGCCACCTCGCCGCGATCACCGCCGCCGTCACGTCGGCGGTGGCCTCGATCGTGGTGCGCAAGATCGGCAGCGAAGAGCGCAGCGCCGTGCTCCTCCTCTTCCCGATGCTCGCCAACTTCCTCGTGATGGGCGCCGCCCTGCCGCTCTTCTACGAACCGATGCCGTTCCTGCATTTCGCCGGCGTCGCGCTGATCTCGCTCATGGGGTTCGTCGCGATGCTCTGCCTGATCGCGGCCTACAGGCGGGCCGAGGCGGTCATCGTTGCGCCGATGCAGTACTCGCAGATCCTCTGGGCGACGGCCTACGGCTGGGTTCTCTTCGACGAGACGATCGACCGCTACACCGCCGCCGGCGCAACGATCATCATCCTGTCGGGGATCTACATCGTGCTGCGCGAAAGCCGGGTCGGCGCCTCGCGGATGCCGGTGCTGCGCACCCGGTCGCGCGCCGAGACGGGAACCGCACCCCGCGTCAGCCTCGCCAGCCCCGAGGCGGAACGCCCCGACCAGTCGCCGGACGTACCCCGCGGCGACCCCGATTGACCCTTGCCAAACCACACCCGAGGCGGTAACCCGCCCGCCAGTCGGAGTGTAGCGCAGCCTGGTAGCGCACCTGCTTCGGGAGCAGGGGGTCGGAGGTTCGAATCCTCTCACTCCGACCAATCCTTCCGATCCCGTCGCTGGCCGGCCCGCACGTCCCGTGCAGACACCCGTCGTGGCCGCCTTGCGCCGGTCCCGGCGCGGTGACCGGGGGGTGCTGTTGAATCCGGCCGGTTTCTCGGGCAGGCATGCGCCGGGGATTACGAGGCACAGCGATGACGACGACCGTCCTTCTGACCGGCGGGGCCGGCTATATCGGCTCGCACACCTTCGTGGCGCTGCGCGCGGCCGGCCATGACGCGGTCGTCCTCGACAACTTCTCGAACGCGCGGGCTGACGTGCCGGACCGGCTCGAGGTCATCACCGGCGCGCCGGTTGAGGTCTATCGCGGCGACGTGCGCGACCGCGCGCTGCTTGGCCGCATCTTCGCCGCCCATCCGATCGGCGCCGTCGTCCACTTCGCCGCGCTGAAGGCGGTGGGCGAGTCGGTCGAGCGGCCGCTCGACTACATCGATGTCAACGTGACCGGCCTCATCGCGCTGCTCCAGGCGATGCGCGAGGGCGGCTGCCGCCGGCTCGTCTTCTCCTCGACGGCGACCGTCTACGGCACGCCCGAGATCTGGCCGATCCCCGAGACGCTGCCGCTCAGCTACACCAGCCCCTATGCCTTCACCAAGCTGACCTGCGAGCGCATCCTGGAGCAGACCGCTGCCGCCGACCCGGGCTGGGCCTTCGCCACGCTGCGCTATTTCAATCCGGTCGGCGCCCATGCCTCGGGGCTGATCGGCGAGGATCCGCAGGACATCCCGAACAATCTCGTCCCCTACATCGCCGAGGTGGCGATGGGCAAACGCGCGGCGCTGCGCGTCTTCGGCAACGACTACGACACCCCGGACGGCACCGGTCTGCGCGACTACATTCATGTCGAGGACCTGGCCCGCGGCCATGTCGTCTCGCTCGGCCATCTGCTCGCCACGGGGGAGAGCCACACCGTGAACCTCGGCACCGGCAAGCCCTCGTCGGTGCTGGAGATGCTCGCCGCCTATTCCCGTGCCGTCGGCCGTGAGCTACCCTTCGTCATTGCGCCGCGGCGGCCGGGCGACGTCCCGGTCCTCGTGGCCGATCCCGGCAGGGCCGAAGCACTCCTCGGCTTCCGGGCCGAACGGACGATCGACGAGATGTGCGCCTCATCCTGGGCCTTCGTGTCTCGGCGACGCAACGGGTGAGAGCTTGGCCGATACCGTCACGCATGACGCCTTCGTCAGGGACCTGCCGTCCGAGACGCGGGCCGCGCTGACCGTTCGGGAAGATGCGCCCGGTCTGCGGCGGCTGACCGCGCATGCGGGCCTTGTCATCGGCCTCGGCGCGCTGATATCGGCGGGTGTTCCGGGCTGGTGGGTGCTCGTGCTGCCGCAGGGGGTACTCATCGTCTTTCTCTTCACGCTCCTCCACGAGACGGTCCACCGCACCGCCTTCTCGACCGGGTGGCTGAACGACCGGGTGGCGCAGGCGGCGGGCGTTCTGCTGCTGATCCCGGCCGAATGGTTCCGGCTTTTCCACTTCGCGCATCATCGCCACACCCAGGACCCCGAGCGCGACCCCGAGCTGGCATCGGCCAAACCAGAGACCCGGCGCGCCTATGTGCTGCACGTCTCGGGGCTGCCGCTCTGGTGGGCGGCGGCAAAAGTGCTGATCGCCAACGCAGCGGGGCGAAACCGCGACGGCTTCGTGCCCCCGGCCGCGCGCACCGGGGTAACGCGCGAGGCGCGGGCGATGCTTACGCTCTATCTCGCGCTCGGCGGGCTGTCGGCGCTGGCGGGCTCGGCGGCGCTCCTCTGGGTCTGGATCGTTCCGGCCCTCGTCGGGCAGCCGTTCCTCCGGCTCTACCTGCTGGCCGAGCATGGGCGCTGCCCGTTCGTGGCGAACATGTTCGAGAACTCGCGCACCACCTTCACCAGCCGGCTGGTCCGGGCGGTCGCATGGAACATGCCCTACCACGCCGAGCATCACGCCTTTCCCGCGGTGCCGTTCCACCGCCTGCCCGACCTGCACCGCCTGGCGGCCGCGCACCTGCGGACGACCGAGGACGGCTACGCCCGCTTCACCGCCGGCTATGTCGCATCGCTCAGCGGCGGGGCAGCGCGATGACCCGTCACGCCCGCCGGGGGCAGCGACCCGCGCCGCGCGCCGTCGATTACCGCCGGACGCATCACCCGTTCCCGCCGCAGGCGATCTTCTCGGCCGACGAGGTGGCGATGCTGCACGACGCGGCGCTCCGCGTCCTCGAAGAACTCGGCATCATGGTGCTCCTGCCCGAGGCACGCGGCCTTCTCCGCGATGCCGGTGCGCTGGTCGACGACGACCTGAAGGTGCGCGTCGGGCGCGACATCGTCGCCGCCACGCTGGCCGAGGCGCCGCGGCGGATCCGCCTGCGCGCCGCCAACCCCGATCGCGAGCGCGACTATGCCGACGGCGAAATGCTGTTCTCGGCCGGCGCGGGCTGCCCCAACGCCTTCGACCTCGACCGCGGCCGCCGCCCCGGCAGCCTGCGCGACTACGAGGAGGCGCTGGTCCTCCACCAATCGTTCGACGCGCTGCACAAGCTCACATCATCCGCCGAGCCGCAGGACGTGCCGGTTCACCTGCGCCACTACGCGATGATGAAGGGGCAGCTCACGCTCGGCGACAAGCCGATGTTCGTCTACGCCCGCGGCCGGGGGCAGGTCACGCAGAGCTTCGAGATGATCCGCGTCGGGCTGGATCTCTCCGAAGCCGACTGGGCGGCGGGCGTCTGGGCCTCGACCGTCATCAACACCAACTCGCCCCGCCTGCTCGACAACCCGATGGCCGAGGGCATCATCGACTTCGCCCGTGCCGGGCAGATGTCGATCATCACGCCGTTCTGTCTGATGGGCGCCATGGCGCCGGTCACCGTGGGCGGTGCGCTTGTCCTGCAGCACGCCGAGGCGCTGGCCTGCATCGCGCTGGCGCAGATCGCCCGCCCCGGCGCGCCGGTCAGCTACGGCGGCTTCGGTTCGAACGTCCACATGAAGTCGGGCGCGCCGGCCTTCGGCACGCCCGAGCACGTCCGGATGCAGCTCGGCTCGGGCCAACTCGCGCGCCATATCGGCCTGCCCTGGCGATCGGCGGCCGGGTCGGCCGGAAACATCCACGATGCCCAGGCGGCGACCGAGAACGACATGGGCCTCTTCGGCGCGCTGCTGGCCAACGCGACGCTGACGATCCATGCCGCAGGCTGGCTGGAAGGGGGCCTGACCTTCGGCTACGAGAAGTTCATCTGCGACATGGAAGCGGTCGAGGCGCTCTGCGAGCTGGCCACGCCCTTCGAGGTCGACACCGCCTTCGAGGCACTTGCCGAGGTCGCGCCGGGCGGCCACTTCTTCGCTGCCGCGCACACGATGGCGCGCTATGCCAGCGCTTTCCGCGAGCCGCTGGTGGCAGACCTTTCGAACCACGGCAGATGGAGCGAGGCGGGCGCCCGCACCTCGCCCGAGCGCGCCACCGCCGAGTGGAAACGGCGCCTGGCCGAGACGCCGCGGCCGGCGCAGGCCGAGGCCGCGGCCGAGCGGCTGGCGCCCTGGATCGAGGCGGGCGCCAGAGCCGGCGGCGCGCAGCCGGTCGACTGACCCGCCGCGGCGCAGTGCCCTGTCGGCCGCAGCCGCCGGGGACTTCGGCGGCCGGTCTCTTCCCTCGCTGCGCGGCGTGCGTTAAGGGGCGCCGTCCTTCGAGACAATGGAGACCGACATGGGTTATCGAGTCGTCGTCGCGGGCGCCACGGGCAACGTGGGCCGCGAGATGCTGAACATCCTCGCCGAGCGCGAGTTTCCGGTCGACGAGATCGCGGCGCTTGCGTCGCGCAAGTCGCTCGGCACCGAGGTCAGCTTCGGCGACCGGACCCTGAAGACGAAGGACCTCGACACGTTCGACTTCGAGGGTTGGGACATCGCGCTCTTCGCCATCGGCGCCGAAGCGACCAAGACGTACGGGCCGAAGGCGGCGCGGGCGGGCTGCGTCGTGATCGACAACTCGTCGCTCTATCGCTACGACCCCGAGGTCCCGCTGATCGTGCCCGAGGTGAATGCCGACGCGATCGGGGCCTATCGCAACAAGATGATCATCGCCAACCCGAACTGCTCGACGGCGCAGCTGGTGGTGGCGCTGAAGCCGCTGCACGACCGCGCGCGGGTGAAGCGGGTGGTGGTCGCCACCTACCAGTCGGTCTCAGGCGCCGGCAAGGAGGGGCTGGACGAGCTCTGGAACCAGACCAAGGGCATGTACGTCCCCGGCCAGGAGGTCGCGCCGAAGAAGTTCCAGAAGCAGATCGCCTTCAACGTGATCCCGCAGATCGACGCCTTCCTCGACTCCGGAGATACCAAGGAGGAGTGGAAGATGGTGGCCGAGACGAAGAAGATCCTCGACACCTCGGTGAAGGTCACCGCGACCTGCGTCCGGGTGCCGGTCTTCGTCGGCCATTCCGAGGCGGTGAACGTCGAGTTCGAGGAGTTCCTCGACGAGGACGAGGCGCGCGACATCCTGCGCGAGGCGCCCGGCGTGCTGGT
>CAZYBG010000027.1:0-2331 GCA_964645155.1 uncultured Rhodobacterales bacterium
TCGGCCTTGGCCTTCGCCACGCCGGCCGCGATGGTGCCGACGCCGCTCGCGCTCACCAGCTTGACGGTCACCTTGGCGCGCGGGTTGATCTGCTTCAGGTCATAGATCAGCTGCGCCAGGTCCTCGATCGAGTAGATGTCGTGGTGCGGAGGCGGGCTGATCAGCGTCACCCCCGGCGTCGAATGCCGCAGCCGGGCGATCAGCGCCGTGACCTTGATCCCCGGCAGCTGGCCGCCCTCGCCGGGCTTGGCGCCCTGCGCCACCTTGATCTCCAGCTCCTCGCAGGCGTTCAGATACTCCGCCGTCACGCCAAAGCGCCCGGATGCCACCTGCTTGATCTTGGCAGACGGGTTGTCCCCGTTCGGCTCCGGCGTGAAATGCGCCGGGTCCTCGCCGCCCTCGCCGCTGTCGGACTTGGCGCCGATCCGGTTCATCGCCACGTTCAGCGTCTTGTGCGCCTCGGGCGAGAGGGCGCCCAGCGACATGCCGGGCGTGACGAACCGCTTGCGGATCGAGGTGATGCTCTCCACCTCCTCGATCGGCACCGCCCGGCCCAGCGGCTTGATGTCCAGCAGGTCACGGATGTGGATCGGCGGGTTCGCCCGCATTGCGGCCGAATACTGCTTCCACATCTCGTAGCTCGCCCGGTCGCAGGCGGTCTGCAGCATGTGCATCGTGGTGGCTTCCCAGGCGTGCTTCTCGCCCGACCGCCGCGCCTTGTAGAAGCCGCCGATCGGCAGCACGTCCTGCCCGCCCTGCCAGGCCCGGCGATGCAGTTCCACGATCTTGCGCTGCAGGCCGGGGATGCCGATGCCCGAGATGCGCGAATGCATCCCGGGGAAGTACTCGGCCACCATCGCGCGGCTCAGGCCGACGGCCTCGAAGTTGAGGCCGCCGCGATACGATGACAGCACCGAGATGCCCATCTTCGACATGATCTTCAGAAGCCCTGCGTCGATCGCGTCGCGGTAGCGCCGCATCGCGTCGACCAGGCTGCCCTCGATCAGCCCGCGCCCGATCCGGTCGGCCACGCTGTCCTGCGCCAGGTAGGCGTTGACCGTGGTTGCGCCGCAGCCGATCAGCACGGCGAAGTAGTGGCTGTCGATGCACTCGGCCGAACGGACGTTCAGCGAGGTGAAGGTGCGCAGGCCCTTCCGCGTCAGCCAGGAATGGACCGCGCTGGTAGCCAGGATCATCGGCATCGGCACCCGGTCGGGCCCCTGCCGCTCGTCGGTCAGCGCCAGGTGCGCGGCGCCCGACCTGACCGCGTCCTCGGCCTCGGCGCGGATGCGCTCCAGCCCCAGCCGCAGGCCCTCGGGCTCGTCGCGGGCGAAGGTGCAGTCGATCACCGCCACCGCCTCGCCGAACTGGCGCATCATCTCGTCGAACTCGGCATTCGCGATGAACGGGCTCTCCAGCACCAGGATCTCGGTCTGGCTCGACGATTCGTCGAGCACGTTCTTGAGGTTGCCGAACCGGGTCTTGAGGCTCATCACCCGATGCTCGCGCAGGCTGTCGATCGGCGGGTTCGTGACCTGGCTGAAGTTCTGCCGGAAGAAGTGGCTGAGCGGCCGGTACTGGTCCGACAGCACGGCGGCGGGCGTGTCGTCGCCCATGCTCGCCACCGTTTCCTTGCCGTCCTCGGCCATCGGCGCGAGGATCGTCTCCAGCTCCTCCAGCGTGTAGCCGGCCGCCACCTGCCGCCTGCGCAGCTCCGGCCCGGTGAACAGCGGCCGCTCCGGGATCTCGCGCATCATCGCGTTCAGGTCGACGATCTTCTCGACCCAGTCGCCGAAGGGCTGGGCGGCGGCCAGCCGGTCCTTGATCTCGGTGTCGTGGAAGAGCTTGCCGGTCTTCATGTCGACGCCGATCATCTGCCCCGGCCCCAGCGCGCCCTTCTCGCGCACCGTGCCCTCGTCGACCGGAACCATCCCGGCCTCGGACCCGGCGATCAGCAGACCGTCGCCGGTAACGACATAGCGCATCGGCCTGAGCCCGTTGCGGTCGAGGCCGGCGCAGACCCAGCGCCCGTCGGTCATGGCAAGCGCGGCCGGCCCGTCCCACGGCTCCATCACCGCGTTGCAGTAGGCGTACATGTCGATCCACGGCTTCGGCAGCTCGACCGCCTGCTTCGACCAGGACTCGGGCACCAGCATGGTCTTGGCCATCGGCGCCGAGCGTCCGGCACGCACCAGCACCTCGAACACCGCGTCAAGCGCGCCAGAATCGGAGGTGCCCTGCGGAACGATCGGCTTGATGTCGCCCGCCAGCTCGCCAAACGCATTCGACGCCATGCGGATCTCGTGGCTGCGCATCCCGTTCAGGTTGCCC
>CAZYBG010000027.1:2341-39362 GCA_964645155.1 uncultured Rhodobacterales bacterium
GTTGCCCTTCAGCGTGTTGATCTCGCCGTTATGCGCCAGCATCCGGAACGGCTGGGCCAGCCACCATTGCGGGAAGGTGTTGGTGCTGTAGCGCTGGTGATAGATCGCAAACGCGCTTTCGAAGCGCGGGTCGACAAGGTCGGGGTAGAAGGTGGCGACCTGCTCGGCCAGCATCATGCCCTTGTAGATGACCGACCGGCACGACAGCGAGCAGAGGTAGAGACCCTGGATGCCCGCCTCGCTTGCGGCCTTCTCGATCCGGCGGCGGATGACGTAGAGTTCGCGCTCGAACGCCTCGTCGTCGATGTCCTTCTCGTTGCGGATCAGGATCTGCTCGATCTCTGGCCTTGTCGCGTTGGCCTTGTCGCCCAGAACCTCGGTGTTCACCGGCACGTGCCGCCAGCCGTAGATGTAGTGCCCCATGCGGAGCACCTCGGTCTCCACGATCGTGCGGCAGCGCTCCTGCGCGCCGAAGTCGGTACGCGGCAGGAACACCTGGCCGACGGCGGTCAGCTTGCCGGTGTCGGGCTCGTGGCCGGTCCGCCGGATCTGGTCATAGAAGAACGGCACCGGGATCTGCACGTGGATGCCCGCGCCGTCGCCGGTCTTGCCGTCGGCATCGACCGCGCCGCGGTGCCACACCGCCTTCAGCGCGTCGATGCCGTTCTGCACCACCCGCCGCGAGGGCTTGCCGTTGATCGCGACGACGAGCCCCACGCCGCAGGACGAATGCTCGTCCTCGGCGCGGTAGAGGCTGCGGGCGTCCATGAAGGCGCGCTTCGCCTCCTCGGCGGCGACCCAGGTGGTGTCATAG
This sequence comes from uncultured Rhodobacterales bacterium, assembly GCA_964645155.1. GTDB lineage: Bacteria > Pseudomonadota > Alphaproteobacteria > Rhodobacterales > Rhodobacteraceae > CAZYBG01. Next base: position 3,156 of record CAZYBG010000027.1, read on the forward strand.
GTCATCGGGGCGCTCCTCGGGAACGGGCCGGCCGGGGGCCGAGGCAGTCACCGTCTCGCAGTCGTAGAGCGGGATCGTGGTCATGAAGTTCTCCTCGCCCGGAAAGATGAAGTCGACCGGCGTGAAGTCGCGGGGCAGCCAGCCCTCGCCCAGGTCGGTCTGGCCGCGGCCCGAGAAGAACAGCCGCCATTCGGGGTGGACGAACTCGTTGCCGCGGGACTGCCACAGGAGCTGGCCGTTGTCGTCGGTCACCACGGCCTCGTACTTCGTCTGCCTGAGTTCGACGCCATCGATGACGACGGACTGCCCGGTCAGCTCGTCATAGCCGCGGACGTTCTCCCGCACGCCGGTGGTCCGGATGGTCGAGAAGTCGTAGCTGTCGCGCCCGGTTTCCAGCAGTTCCGAGAAGCTCGCGGGATCGGCGGCGCCGGGCTCGAGCATGTCGATCGTCCCGTCGCTCTCGTGGCTCTCCACCCACTGCGTCTCGTAGTCGATCCGGCTGCGGAAGAAGGCGCCGTTCAGCCCGAAGTCGACGCGCCACTGGTCGCCGGCCGCGTCGGCCTCGCAGCGGTAGTGGTTCGAGACCTTGCAGCTGCGCGACTGCACGGTCAGCCAGCCCTCGCAGCCGCCGGGCGGGGTGAAGGTCCCGGCCGCGGCAGGTCCGGCGAGAGCGGCCGAAAAGGTCAGCACCGCTGACATGAGCGTTGGGCGCAGGCCGCGCGGGCGGTGTACATCCGGTGTACAGGCTGTGTACATGTTGTGCATCGGCCGCTCCCTACTCCGCCGCCACTCGGGCCGGCTGCGCCAGATAGTCGAGGATCGCGTCGGCCGCCTCGCGTCCGTCGCGGATCGCCCAGACGACAAGGCTCGCGCCCCGCACGATGTCGCCCGCCGCATAGACGCCGGGGATCGAGGTCTGGTGGGTGCGGAAGTCGGCCTTGACCGTGCCCCAGCGCGTCACCTCCAGCTCCGGCACGCCCCACAGCGCGGGCAGGTCCTCGGGCTCGAAGCCGAGCGCCTTGATGACCAGATCGGCCTCCTCGGTGTAGTCCGACCCGTCGATCAGCTCGGGGACCTGCCGCCCCGTCGCATCGGGCGCGCCGAGCCGCATCCGCTCGACCCGGACACCCTCGACATGGCCGGTGCCGAGGTTCGGGGCCCCGATCTCGGTCACCCGCAGGTCGCCGAGGAAGGCCTTCGGGGCCGACAGCCAGACGAACTCGACACCCTCCTCCTCGGCATTGGCCACCTCGCGCTGGCTGCCGGGCATGTTCGCCCGGTCGCGGCGGTAGAGGCACTTGACCGAAACCGCGCCCTGGCGGACGGCGGTGCGCACGCAATCCATTGCCGTGTCGCCGCCACCGATGACGACCACGCGCTTGCCCTCGGCGTCAAGCTCGCCCGACTCGAACTCCGGCACCTCGTCGCCGAAGCTCTTGCGGTTCGACGCGGTGAGGTAGTCGATCGCGCGCACGATGCCGCCCGCGCCCCCGCCCGGGGCGGCCAGGTCGCGGCTTTTGTAGACGCCGGTCGCGATCAGCACGGCGTCGTGCTGGCCGCGGATCGCATCGAAGCTGATGTCCGCCCCGACGTCGCAGTTCAGCCGGAGGGTCACGCCGCCGGCCTCGAGCTGCGCGATCCGGCGCATCACCACCGGCTTTTCCAGCTTGAAGCCGGGAATCCCGTAAGTCATCAGGCCGCCCGCGCGATCGTGGCGGTCATAGACCGTCACCTGCAGGCCGGCACGGCGCAGCCGGTCGGCGGCGGCAAGCCCGCCCGGGCCCGCGCCGATGATGCCGACGCTCTCGGCGCGCTCGGCGCCCGGCATGATGGGCCGGACCCAGCCTTCCTCCCAGGCGGTGTCGGTGATGAACTTCTCGACCGAGCCGATCGTGACGGTGCCGTGGCCGGCCTGCTCGATCACGCAGTTGCCTTCGCAGAGCCGGTCCTGCGGGCAGATGCGGCCGCAGATCTCGGGGAAGGTGTTCGTCGCCTGGCTGACCTCATAGGCTTCCTGCAGCCGCCCCTCGGCCGTCAGGCGCAGCCAGTCGGGGATGTTGTTGTGCAGCGGGCAATGGGTCTGGCAGTAGGGCACGCCGCACTGGCTGCAGCGACCGGCCTGCTCCTTCGCCTTCTGGTCAGCGTATTCGGCATAGATCTCGTGAAAGTCCGCGCGCCGCAGGTCGGGAGGCCGCTTGTCCGGCATCTCCTTTCCCAGGCTCACGAACCGGAGCATCTGTTCCTTTGCCACGCGCCTGTCTCCGCCATTGCCGTCCGAAAGACTCCGGTACCGGAAAGCAGACCGAAAATAAAGTCAGCCCTGCTTACCTACATGGAGAAAAATTGCTCCCACGGAGACTGAAGTAGCTGGGTCATCACAAAACAAGGACAGTATGGCTTACCTTTAACCTAGCCGACGAGAAGAAGCGCCGCCAGCGCGGCCGTTCCGACCAGGATCCGCCACCATCCGAACAGCGCAAAGCCGTGGCGCGACACGTATTCCAGAAGCCACCGCACCACGAGGACGGCCGCCACGAACGCGAAGACAAAGCCGACGGCGATCTCGGCCACCGCGCCGGGATCGAGCATGTCGCGGCTCGCCCACAGGTCGTAGACGAAGGCGCCGAGCATCGTCGGCATCGACAGGAAGAAGCTGAACTCCGCCGCTGCCCGCTTCGATGCTCCCATGAGCAGCGCGCCGACGATCGTCGCGCCCGATCGCGATACGCCCGGGATCATCGCCAGCACCTGGAACAGCCCGATCCGGAACGCCAGCGACAGCGGGAAGTGCATCGCGTCCTCGTGGTGCGTCTCGGGAATCCAGCGGTCCACCAACAGCAGAACGATGCCGCCGAGGATCAGCATGACCGCGATCAGCATCGGCGTCTCGAACAGCACCGTCTTGATGAACCCGTGCGCCAGCACGCCAACCACCGCCGCCGGCAGGAAGGCGACGAGGACCGAAAGGATGAACCGCCGCGCGGCCGGGTTGCCCGGTGCCGCCCTCGCCACCGCCCAGAGCTTGGCGGCATAGACCGACAGGATCGCGAGGACCGCGCCTAGCTGGATCACGACCTCGAAGGTCCGGCCGGCACTCTGGAAGCCGAGGAAATGCCCGGCGAGAAGCAGATGGCCCGTCGACGAGACCGGGATGAACTCGGTCAATCCTTCGAGGATGCCGAGCATCGCGGCGATGAGGATCGAGTTCTCGGCCATGCCCACCCGCACCAGTTGTTTCCGGCCCCCGACGGACACGATTCCGCCTGGAGCCGCAAGGCCGAACTGGCCCCGACCGGCGGATGTTGCCGGCGATGCTGCATCGCGGATCCTCCCGGTGCCGCGGAAGCCCGTGGGTCGGGGCCGGCGGCTCAGGCCCGCCGCCTGGGGCCCGTGCGGTCAGCCCTTCATCCCGTCCCAGAAGCTCTTCACCTTGTGGAAGAACGAGCTGCTTTCGGGGTTGTTGTCCTCCGACAGCCGGTCGAACTCCCGCAGCAGCTCCTTCTGGCGGCCGGTGAGGTTCACCGGCGTCTCGACCGCCATCTCGATGAACATGTCGCCGGAAATCCCGCCGCGCAGGCCCGGCATCCCCTTGCCGCGCAACCGCATCTGCTTGCCCGACTGGGCCCCCGGCGGGACCTTCACGCGGCTCCGTCCGCCGTCGATCGTCGGCACCTCGACCTCGCCGCCGAGCGCGGCCGTGGCGATCGTGAGCGGCACGCGGCAGAACAGGTTCAGGCCCTCGCGCTGGAAGATCGGATGATCGGCGACCTCGATGAAGATGTAGAGATCCCCCGGCGGCCCGCCGCGGAGGCCCGCCTCGCCCTCGCCGGCCAGCCGGATCCGCGTGCCGGTCTCGACGCCCTGCGGGATGTTGACGCTCAGCGCGCGGTCCTTGTCGACGCGGCCTGCGCCGCCGCAGACCTTGCAGGGGTTCTTGATGATCTGGCCGAGGCCACCGCAGGTCGGGCAGGTGCGCTCGACCGTGAAGAAGCCCTGCTGTGCCCTTACCTTTCCCATCCCCGAGCAGGTCGGGCAGGTGACCGGCTCGGCGCCGCCCTCGGCGCCGGTGCCCGAACAGGCCGCGCACGCGACCGAGGTGGGCACGTTGATGGTCTTGTGGACGCCGCGATAGGCGTCCTCCAGCGTGACGGCCAGGTTGTAGCGCAGGTCGGATCCGCGCGCGGTCCGCTGCCGGCCGCCGCCGCCGGTCCGCATGAAATCGCCGAACAGGTCGTCGAACACGTCCGAGAAGGCACTGGCAAAGTCGCCGCCGCCGAACCCCCGGGCGCCGGCACGCGCGCCCGCGGCACCCATGCCGCCCTCGAAGGCCGCATGGCCGAAGCGGTCGTACGCCGCCTTCCTGTCGGGGTCCTTCAGGGCGTCGTAGGCCTCGTTCACCTCCTTGAAGGCGGCCTCGGCCTTCGGGTCGTCCTTGTTGCGGTCGGGGTGAAGCTCCTTGGCCTTCTGCCGGAAGGCCTTCTTGATGTCCTCGGCCGACGCATCCCGGGCGACGCCGAGCACATCGTAGTAGTCACGCTTGGCCATTCATGCTGGTCCCTTCGGCACGGCAGGGGCCGGCCCGCAGTTCGCGGACCGGCCCCGGAGAGTTTCCACCGCGCTCAGCCGCGCTTGCGATCGTCCAGGTCCTCGAAATCCGCATCGACGATATCCTCGTCGACGCCGCGCGGGTTGTCCGCGTCCGGGGCGCTGCCCTCGGCCTCGGCGGCCTGGGCCTTGTAGATCGCCTCGCCGAGCTTCATGGCGGCCTCGGTGACGTTCTGGATGCCCGAACGGATCCGGCCGGCATCCTCGCCCTGCATCGTCTCCTCGAGCGCGCCGATGGCAAGCTCGATCGCCTCGACGGTCGTCGGATCGACCTTGTCGCCGTGCTCCTCGAGCGACTTGCGCGTCGCATGGATGAGGCTCTCGCCCTGGTTCTTCGCCTCGACCAGTTCGCGCCGCTTCTTGTCGGACTCGGCATTGGCCTCGGCGTCGCGCACCATCTTGTCGATCTCGTCGTCCGACAGCCCGCCCGAGGCCTGGATGGTAATCTTCTGCTCCTTGCCGGTGCCCTTGTCCTTCGCGCTGACGCTGACGATGCCGTTGGCATCAATGTCGAAGGTGACCTCGATCTGCGGCATGCCGCGCGGCGCCGGCGGGATCTGCTCCAGGTTGAACTGGCCGAGCAGCTTGTTGTCGGCCGCCATCTCGCGCTCGCCCTGGAAGACGCGGATCGTCACCGCGTTCTGGTTGTCTTCCGCCGTCGAGAAGATCTGCGACTTCTTGGTCGGGATCGTGGTGTTGCGGTCGATCAGCCGCGTGAACACCCCGCCCAGCGTCTCGATGCCGAGCGACAGCGGCGTCACATCGAGAAGGACCACGTCCTTCACGTCGCCCTGCAGCACGCCGGCCTGGATCGCCGCGCCCAGCGCCACGACCTCGTCGGGGTTGACGCCCTTGTGCGGCTCCTTGCCAAAGAACCTGGTCACCTCGTCGACCACCTTCGGCATCCGCGTCATGCCGCCGACCAGCACCACCTCGTCGATATCGCCCTTGGAGAGGCCGGCATCCTTCAGCGCGGCCTCGCACGGCTTCAGGGACTTCCGGATCAGGTCGTCGACGAGCGATTCGAGCTTGGCCCGGGTGAGCTTCATCACCATGTGCAGCGGCGTGCCGCCCTGCGGCGACATCGAGATGAACGGCTGGTTGATCTCGGTCTGGCTCGACGACGACAGCTCGATCTTCGCCTTCTCGGCGGCTTCCTTGAGCCGCTGGAGCGCCATCTTGTCCTTCGTCAGGTCGACACCATGCTCCTTGCGGAACTCGTCGGCGAGGTAGTTGACGATCCGCATGTCGAAATCCTCGCCGCCGAGGAACGTATCCCCGTTGGTGGACTTCACCTCGAAGAGACCGTCGTCGATCTCGAGGATGGTGATGTCGAACGTGCCGCCGCCGAGGTCGTAGACCGCAATGGTCTTGCTGTCCTTCTTGTCGAGCCCATAGGCCAGCGCAGCGGCCGTCGGCTCGTTGATGATGCGCAGCACCTCGAGACCGGCGATCCTGCCGGCATCCTTGGTGGCCTGGCGCTGGGCGTCGTTGAAGTAGGCGGGCACCGTGATGACGGCCTGGGTGACGCCCTCGCCGAGATAGCTCTCGGCGGTTTCCTTCATCTTCTGCAGGATGAAGGCCGAGATCTGGCTGGGCGAGTACTTCTCGCCGCGGACCGAAACCCAGGCGTCGCCGTTGCCGCCATCGACGATGGCGTACGGCACCAACTTCTTGTCCTTCTCGACCTCGGCGTCGCCGAGGCGGCGGCCGATCAGCCGCTTCACCGCGAAGACCGTGTTCTCGGGGTTGGTGACGGCCTGCCGCTTGGCCGACTGTCCGACCAGCCGTTCGCTTTCCGTGAAGCCCACGATCGACGGCGTCGTGCGGGCACCTTCGGAGTTCTCGATGACCCGGGGCTTGGACCCGTCCATGATCGCGACGCAGGAGTTCGTCGTCCCGAGGTCGATACCGATAACTTTGGCCATTGCTGCTACCTCTTTCATTCGGCGATGTTGTGGGGCGCGGCCCACCGGGCGGCACCGCTCCCCGATCCCACGACTCGGCCGGGATGGCGGCCCGGCCGGTTCGACCTTCGGGTATATAAGAGGGGGCCAGAGGGGCTGCAAGGCGCGCAAACGGCGGCAAATCGATGAAAAACCCGCAGCATTCCCTGCCATCGGCCCCGATCGACCTGAACGGCGTCGTGGTCTGGCCCGGCCACCTCGCGCCGCCCGCGCAGGCGGCGCTCGTCGCCGAGTTGCGGGCGGTCGCGGCGGCCGCACCGTTCCTTCGCCCGGTCACGCCGGCCGGCCGCGAGATGAGCGTAAGGATGACGGCCGCCGGGCGCTACGGCTGGATCTCCGACCGCGGCGGCTATCGCTACGCGGCGAGGCACCCAGGCGGCGCGCCCTGGCCGCCGATCCCGTCCGCCGTGCTCGCGGTCTGGCACCGGGTGACGGGCCTCGCGCGGGCGCCGGACTGCTGCCTGATCAATTTCTATGGCGAGGGCGCGCGGATGGGCCTGCATCAGGATCGCGACGAGGCGGACTTCGCCTGGCCGGTCGTGTCGATCTCGCTGGGCGACGAGGGGCTGTTCCGTGTCGGCGGGACGGTGCGCGGCGGCCGGACGGCCAGCCTCTGGCTGAAGTCCGGCGATGTCGCGATGCTGGCCGGGCCGGCGCGGCTCGCCTTCCACGGGGTCGACCGGATCCGGTTCCGGTCGTCGCAGCTGCTGCCGGAGGGCGGGCGCATCAACCTGACGCTGCGCGTTGTCGACTGAGCCCCCGGCCGCACCACCCGGTCGCACTACCTGCGGTTCCACGAGACCGAGGCATGCTGGCGCGTGAAGAAATGCCCGATGAGGCCGAGCATCACCATTCCGAGCGCCAGATAGAGCGGATAGGTGACGCTGGTGTAGTGCGGGTTGTAGTTCAGGAACACGAAACCCCGCGCCTGATCGATCGTGTGAAACAGCGGGTTCCAGGTGAAGTAGGGCAGGATGAAGCCGGGTATCGCGTTGGCGACGAACATCTTGCCCGAGAAGACGAGGTTCAGGCGCATGAAGACCATCTTGACGGCGTTAACGGGTACCGGTGCCCAGGGCTTCATGGCCGAGAAGACAAGCCCGATCGCCGAGCCCGCGAACCATGTCAGGAGGATCATCGACGCCGCCCGGATCGGCTCGTGGATGGTGATCGGCTGGATCGCCGCGTGGTAGACGAACAGGATCACGAAGATCGAGAGCAGCTGCAGGTAGAGCACGGCAAGCGCCGACGACGCGATTGCGATGATCGTGTTCATCGGCGCGTGCAGCATCATCTCCGATGTCGGGCCCGGCGCGCCGAAGGTGCCGCCCACCGACTTGTTGAAAGTCAGGAACAGGAACACCCCGCTCATCAGGTAGAGCAGGAAGTCGCCGCGGATCGCCGCCGCCCGAAGGCCGAGCACGTGGAACAGGGCGAGGAACAGGCCGACCATGAGAAGGGTCTGCAGGATGTTCGTCAGAAGGCCCAGACCGCCCGCCTTCTGGCCCTTGCGGATCTGGCGGACCGTGCTGTGATAGATCAGCTCCAGCGTGCCTGCGGCCGAGCTGGCGGTATTGCGGTAGACGCGCTGCTCGAACATCTGTCTGGCCTCGAAGTCCCGGGCGGGGTTCAGCTTGCGCAGGGACAGCTTGCTGATCGGTTGACTGCATCATAAGGAAGGCTCCGATGCGAGACAACCAAGGCGGAAGAGTGGCGATGGACCATGGCCGGTTGACCGAAGTCCTGCGGCACCTCGCGCTCGAGGCGGGCGAGAAGATCATGGAGATCTACGGGGCCCCCGACTTCGAGGTCCGCGCCAAGTCCGACGCGAGCCCGGTAACCGAGGCCGACGAGGCAGCTGACGCCCTGATAGCGGCGGGCCTGCGGACGGCGTTTCCCGACACGCCGCTGGTGACCGAGGAGCAGGCCGCCACGCACGACCAGAGCGTCGCGACGTTCCTCATCGTCGACCCGCTGGACGGCACCAAGGAGTTCGTCCAGCGCCGCGGCGACTTCACGGTCAACATCGCCTATGTCGAGAACGGCGTGCCGCTTCGCGGCGTCGTCTACGCGCCGGCGAAGGGGCGCCTCTTCTACACCACCGCGAGCGGACAGGCCGTCGAGGAGGACGGCCCCTTCGGGGTGGTGCCGGGGCCGCTCCGGCCTCTGTCGGTGGCCACGCCCGACAACGGCGCGCTGACGGTCGTCGCGTCGAAGTCGCATCGTGACGCGGCGACCGACGACTACATCGCCCGCTACGCCGTCCGCGACATGACGAGCGCGGGGTCCTCGCTGAAGTTCTGCCTTGTCGCCAGCGGAGAGGCCGATCTCTATCCGCGGCTCGGCCGGACGATGGAATGGGACACCGCGGCGGGCGATGCGGTGCTCCGCGGTGCCGGCGGCCGCGTCGTCCGGTTCGATGACCTGACGCCACTCGCCTACGGCAAGCCGGGCTTCGAGAACCCGTTCTTCATCGCCCATGCGCCGGGTGTGGAGCTCAAGGCTTGACCGGCAAGGCGGGCACGGCGACCGGATGCTGAGCCGATGGCCGTCCTGATCGTCATCCCCGCGCGCTACGCCTCGGCCCGCTATCCGGGCAAGCCCCTGGTGCCGCTCCGCGGTGCGACCGGGGTCGCCAAGCCGCTGATCCAGCGGACGTGGGAAGCCGCCCGGGCCGTGCCGGGCATCGCCCGCGTGGTCGTCGCGACCGATGATGCGCGGATCGCGCGCGTGGCGGCCGGGTTCGGCGCCGACGTGGTGATGACCTCGCCCGAGGCCCGCAACGGCACCGAACGCTGCGCCGAGGCGATGACGCTTCTGGGCGGCAGCTGGGACGTCGTCGTCAATCTCCAGGGCGACGCGCCGCTGACCCCGCCTTGGTTTGTCGAGGCGCTCGTCGCCGCGCTTCGGGCAAGCCCGGAGGTCGAGGTGGCGACCCCGGTCCTCAAGACCGATGGCGCCGCGCTCGCCGGGTTCCGGGCCGACCGGGCCGCCGGCCGCGTCGGTGGCACGACGGCGGTCTTCGGTGCAGGCGGCCGGGCGCTCTACTTCTCCAAGGAAGTGATCCCCTATACCGGGCGTGACTACCCGGCCGGAGCCGAGACGCCGGTGTTCCACCATGTCGGCGTCTACGCCTACCGCCCCGCCGCCCTCGCCGCCTTCAGGAGCTGGCCCGAAGGCCCGCTCGAGCGGCTCGAGGGGCTCGAGCAGCTGCGCTTTCTGGAGCACGGGCGGGCGGTTCTCTGCGTCGAGGTCGATGCGCTGGGCCGCCGGTTCTGGGAACTCAACAACCCCGTCGACGTTGGCCGGCTTGAGGAGATCATGGCCGAGGCGGGGCTGCCGTGATGCCCCTAGGGGCGCCTGGGCAGGCGCGAAACCGCCGGGCTTTGGTGGGATTTTCGTCACAAAGTGATGCGACACACATGCCGAACCCGCCTGGCCTGTGATATGCACGGCCCATTGGCCGCTGGGATTTGAGAACGGACGGAGTTGGCGATCATGAAGCGCAAGGTGACCAAGGCGATCTTCCCGGTGGCAGGACTCGGGACACGCTTCCTGCCGGCAACCAAGTCGATCCCGAAGGAGATCATGACGCTCGTCGACCGGCCGCTGATCCAGTACGCGATCGACGAGGCGCGCGAGGCCGGCATCAAGGAATTCATCTTCGTCACGTCGCGCGGCAAGGGCGCGCTCGAGGACTACTTCGACCACGCGCCCGAACTTGAAAGCGCGCTGCGCCGGTCCGGCAAGACCGAGCTTCTCGAGGCGCTGAAATCGACCAACATGGAATCCGGCGCCATCGCCTATATCCGCCAGCACCGCGCCCTCGGCCTCGGGCACGCCGTGTGGTGCGGCCGCCGTCTCGTTGGTGAAGAGCCGTTCGCGGTGATCCTGCCCGACGACGTCATCGCCTCGGAGAAGTCCTGCCTTGCCGAGATGGTCGAGGCCCATGCCGAGACCGGCGGCAACATCGTCGCCGCGATGGAGGTGCCGACCGAAAAGACCTCGGCCTACGGCATTCTCGACATCGCGTCCGAGAGCGGGCAACTCGTCAAGGTCAGGGGCATGGTCGAGAAGCCGCGTGCGGGCGAGGCGCCGTCCAACCTCGCCGTCATCGGGCGCTACGTGCTCACCCCGAACGTGCTCAACAACCTCAACCGCATGAAGGGCGGGGCGGGCGGCGAGATCCAGTTGACCGATGCGATCGCCGAGGAGATCGCGACCTCGGGCAACGTCTACGGCTTCCGGTTCCGCGGCCAGCGGTTCGACTGCGGCTCGAAGGCGGGCTTCCTGCAGGCGACCGTGGCCTTCGGCCTGGCGCGGGACGATCTCGGCCCCGAGTTCTGGGCCTTCCTGACCGAGATGGTCTCGATGCGGAAGGCGGCGCAATAGACCGCCCGGAGGCGCCGCGCGCGGTTCCGACGGGCCGGGGTGGCGCAGGAGCGCTGGTCGACGCCTACCGACTTCGATGGAAGCGCCGGCGCTATCTTTGGCGTGCCTTCGCGAGGCGCGGCGAGCTTCGCGCCGTAGCCGACCGCACCGCGGCGATCGGCGAACGGACCGTTCTCTGCTTCATGACCGTCCGGAACGAGGCCGACCGGCTGCCGCACTTCCTCGCGCATCATCGCCGGCTGGGTGTCGGGCACTTTCTGGTGGTCGACAACGGCAGCACCGACGGCACGGCGCAGATCCTGCGCGACGCCCCCGATGTCTCGCTCTGGGCGACCACGGCGAGCTACCGGGCGTCCCGCTTCGGGGTCGACTGGCTGACCTGGCTGATGATCCGCCACGGCCATGGCCGCTGGTGCCTCACCCTCGATGCCGACGAGATCCTGGTCTATCCGGGCTGGGAGGAACGGCCCCTGGCGGCGCTGACAGCCTGGCTTGAGGCGCGGCGGATCGAAGGCATGGGCGCGCTGCTTCTCGACATGTATCCCGAGGGTCCGGTCGGCGCCGGCCGCTACCGCCCGGGCGACGACCCGTTCACGACGCTTTCATGGTTCGACGCCGGCCCCTATGCCGCCCGGCGCCAGCAGCCGCTCGGCAACCTCTGGGTGCAGGGCGGCGCGCGGGCGCGGGCGTTCTTCGCCGACGCGCCGCAGCGCGCCCCCACGCTCAACAAGCTTCCGCTGATGAAATGGAACCGGCGCTGGGTCTACGTGAACTCCACCCATGCAGTGCTGCCGCCGCGGCTCAACCAGCTCTATGGCGGGCCGGGCGGCGATGCGCCGAGCGGCATTCTCCTCCACACCAAGTTCCTGCCGCTGGCCATCGCGCGCGCCGCCGAGGAGAGGGCGCGGGGCGAGCATTTCAACGATCCGGCAGCCTTTGCGGCCTATTATGACGCGATCGCGGCTGGCCCGACCCTCTGGACACCGCAGTCGGTGCGCTACCAGGGCTGGAGGCAACTCGTCGAACTGGGGCTGATGGCTGATGGCGGCTGGCGGTGAGGCTGTTTACGCAGCCCGTGCGGCCCACTATTCTGTGGCTGCTTCGGGCCCGACCACCACAAAAGGCGCTCCGGGCACCGTCGCAGGCCGTCGTTTCCGGCCGGTGACGGCGGATTACGAGGAACCTGTGTGCGCCTGATCGAGTCCTACCGGCTGAGGCTGCAACGCAAGCGCTGGCGGTTCCGTGCGCTCCGCAAGCGGCGGGAACTCGTCCCGGCGACAGACCGCACCTCCTCGATCGGTGCGTCTGATCTGCTGCTGTTCTGCACCGTCCGCAACGAACGGTCGCGGCTGCCCTACTTCCTCGACTACTACCGGACGATCGGCATCGCGCACTTCCTGATCGTCGACAACGGGTCCGACGATGGCACGGGCGCGTTTCTCGCGGCCCAGCCCGACGTCTCGGCATGGTCGACGACGGCAAGCTACCGGCGGGCGCGCTATGGGACCGACTGGATGAACTGGCTGCTGGCGCGACATGGCCATGGCCACTGGTGCCTGACAGTCGATGCCGACGAGTTTCTCGTCTACCCGTTCTGCGACACCCGGCCGCTCGCCGCGCTGACCGACTGGCTCGATGCCGGCGGCGTCCGCAGCTTTTCGGCGATGCTGATCGACATGTACCCCAAGACCCCGATCGGGGCAGAGCCCTGTGCCGAAGGGCGCAATCCGTTCGAGATCGCCGGCTGGTTCGACAGCGGCAACTACACCTACCGGCGGAATCCGCTTCTGGGCGAGCTCTGGATCCAGGGTGGCCCGCGCGCGCGGGCCTTCTTCGGCGATACGCCGGAAAAGGCGCCCGCGCTCAACAAGATCCCGCTGGTGCGGTGGCACCGCAGCTATACCTACGTGAATTCGACGCATGCGCTGCTGCCGCGCGGCCTGAACCTCGTCTACGACCAGTCCGGCGGCGAGAAGACGGCGGGCTGCCTGCTGCATGCCAAGCTAATCGACACCTTCGGCAGCAAGGCGCTTGAGGAACTGCAGCGGCGCCAGCACTATGCCGCCGGCCACGAATACCGCGCCTATGCCGCGGCCCTCGGACCTGAGACGACGCTGTGGAACAAGTGGAGCGAGCGGTACGTGAACTGGCGGCAGCTCGAGATCCTCGGCCTCATGTCGAAGGGGAACTGGGCATGAGCGTGGGCTTCCTGATGCTCGCCCATGCCTCGCTAGACCGCGGCGCGCAGGTCGCGCGCCACTGGGCCGAAAGCGGCTGCCCGGTCGTCATACACCTCGACGGCAGCGTCGCGGCGGCGGATCATGCCCGCTTCCAGCGGCGCCTTTCGACGCTTGCGAACGTGCGCTTCGCCCGGCGGCACAATTGTGAATGGGGAACCTGGTCGATCGTCGCGGCGACAATCGCCGCGGCGGAGTGCATGCTGGAGGAGTTTCCGGAGGTCCGGCACGTCTTCCTGGCCTCGGGCTCGTGCCTGCCGCTCAGGCCGCTGCCGGAGCTTTGCGCCTATCTAGGGGCGCGGCCCGATGTGGATTTCATCGAGAGCGTCGACAGCGGCGAGGTCGCGTGGGCGACCGGCGGGCTCGATGTCGAGCGGTTCGACCTGCGCTTTCCGTTCTCGTGGAAACGGCAGCGCCGCCTGTTCGACGGCTACGTCCGCCTGCAGCGGCGGCTCGACATCCGCCGGCGGCGGCCGGAAGGACTGGTGCCGCATCTCGGATCGCAATGGTGGTGCCTGACGCGGGCCACGCTGGCCGCGATCCTGGCCGATCCCGACCGGCCGCGCATCGACCGCTACTTTCGCCGCGTCTGGATTCCCGACGAGGCGTATTTCCAGACGCTCGCGCGGCGGCACGGCCGCACCATCGAAAGCCGCTCGCTGACGCTGTCGAAGTTCGACCACCAGGGCAGGCCGCATGTCTTCTACGACGACCACCTGCAGCTCCTGCGCCGGTCGGACTGCTTTGTCGCCCGCAAGATCTGGCCGGCGGCCGATCTGCTCTATCGCAGCTTCCTGTCGAACGACCCCAAGGTCACCGGCAACGCCGAGCCCAACCCGGCCAAGATCAACAAGCTCTTCTCGCGGACGACGGAGCAGCGCGTGCGGGGGCGGGCTGGCCTGCGCATGCAGAGCCGCTTCCTGCGCCCCGACTGGGAGGAGGGCAGGACCGCCGCGCCCTATTCCATGCTCTGCGGCTTTGCCGAGCTTTTCGAGGGCTTCGAGGACTGGCTGGGCAAGTCGATCGGCACCCGGGTGCACGGCCATCTCTTCGCACCCGAGGGCGTGGGGTTCGCGGGTGGCGAGCCGGTCTACAACGGCGGCCTCTCCGCCAGCGCGGCGCTGCGCGACTACGACCCGGAGGGGTTTCTGACGAACCTGATCTGGAACACCCGCGGCGAACGGCAGTGCTTTCAGTTCGGGCCTGCCGACAGGCAGCGCGTGGCGCGCTTCGCGGCCTACGACCGCAACGCGCAGATCGCCCTTATCGCCGGCGCGTGGCTGGTTCCGCTTATGGGCGAAAGTGCCGACTTCCGCGCCCGCCGGGCACGCGCCGCGACCCTGCAGCGGGTCGAGGCCAGGCATCTCGCCCTGCTCCGGCGGAACGACGTGCGGGCGCGGGTCCGCATCTGGTCGCTGGCCGAATTCTTCGAAGCGCCTGCGGACATCCTTCAGGAGGTGCTGGACGAGATGGCGCCGCGGTCGGGCCGCCGGCTGGCCGAGGTGCCGCGCATCGTCGATCTGGCGGCGCTTCCGGCCTTCCTGCAGCGGCTCCGCAATGCCGGCATGGACCCCCATCTCGCGGGCGATTTCCCGCCCGTCATCGCACCGACCGCGCATGACGGCGGCGCGTTCGCCTCGGCGGCGCGCTGAGGCGGCATGGTGACACGGTTCGCCTCGTTCGTGATCCTGGGCGCGATGCGCACCGGATCGAACTTCCTCGAGGCGAGCCTGAACGAGATCGCCGGCCTTACCTCCTACGGCGAGGTGTTCAACCCCGAGTTCATCGGTCGCAAAGGCGAGACGGAGCTGCTGGGCGTGACGCTCGCCATGCGCGAGGCGAACCCTCTCGTCGTCCTCAGGCGGATGCGCGAGGCGACCGAAGGGATTCCCGGCTTCCGCTTCTTCGCCGGGCACGACCCGCGGGCCTTCGAGGCGGCGATGAACGATCCGGGCTGCGCCAAGATCATCCTCAGCCGCAATCCGGTGGAAAGCTTCGTCTCGCTCGCCATCGCGGGGCAGACCGGGCAGTGGATGCTGCGCAACGAGCGCCGCCGGAAGACCGCCCGCGTCGTTTTCGATGGTCGGGCCTTCGCGGTCTACCTCGAGGAACTGCGCTCCTTCTATGCCGACGTGCGGCGGCGGCTGCGGGTCGGTGGACAGGCCGGGTTCGAGATCGACTACCCGAGCCTGACGGACCCCGCCGTCCTCAATGGCCTGGCCGCCTGGCTCGGCGCGCGCGGCCGGATCGAGCGGCCGAGCGGTGCACTGGTGCGGCAGAACCCCGGGCCGCTTGCCGAGAAGGTGGTGAACCCCGACGAGATGGTCGCGGCGCTGGCCGCCGTCGCGGCCGAAGGCGCGCCGGCCGAGGCGGCGGCGGGCCCGGGTCGCGGGCCGGCGATTGCGACCTATGTCGCCGCCGCGAAGGCGCCGCTTCTGCACCTGCCGATCCAGGGCGGGCCGGTCGCCGAGGTGGAGGCCTGGCTTGCCGCCATCGACGGCGTGGGGCCGGGCACGCTCCGGCGCGACTTCACCCGCAAGGCGCTGCGCGCCTGGCGGGCGGAGCGGCCGGGCCACCGCAGCTTTGCGGTGGTTTCCCACCCGCTCCCGCGCGCGCACCGGGTGTTCGTGACGAAGATCGTGGCGCCCGACGGATACCGCGCCATCCGCACGAAGCTGCGAGAGCTCTATCGCCTCGACCTTCCCGATGGCGAGACGACGGCTGACCATTCCAGGGGCAGGCACCGCGCCGCGTTCCTCGGCTTTCTCGGCTTCCTCGCCGAAAACCTGGCGGGCCGCACCTCGATCCGCCAGGATGCCGCCTGGGCCCCGCAGGAGGTGGTGCTGCAAGGCTTCGCCACGTTCCGCGCGCCCGACATGATCCTGCGCGCCGAGGCGCTGGCGGAAGGGCTCGGCCAACTGGCCGCGCAGGTCGGCCGGCCCGCGCCGGCGGTACCGACGCCTGCGGCACCGGGCCCCTTTTGCCTCGGCGACATCCACGACGAAGAGATCGAGAGGGCGGCGCGCACGGCATACGGCCGCGACTACGAGGCCTTCGGCTATGCCGACTGGAGCCCGCTCACGCGGCCTTGATGCCGTGCGCCTCGGTCAGCACCGCGTGCAGCGTGGCGGGATCGGTGTTCGACCGGAGCTTGGCGCAGATGCCTTGGTCGCGCAGCGTGCGCGAGACGAGCGCCAGTGCCTTGAGGTGGTCGACACCGGCGTCGAGCGGTGCAAACAGCGCGAAGATAAGGTCGACCGGCTGGCGGTCGACGGCGCCGAAGTCGATCAGCTTTTCCAGCCGCAGGAACGCGCCGGTCACCCGGTCGATCCCGGCGATGCGGGCATGCGGCAGGGCGACGCCGTTGCCGACGCCGGTCGGGCCCAGGCTCTCCCGCTCCTGCAGCGCGTCGGCCACCTCGTTGGCGTTCAGGCCGTAGACCGCTGCGGCGATCTCGCCAAGGTCCTGGAACAGCCGCTTCTTGCTCGTGACGGTCGAAAGGACCTTCACGGCGGCCGGCTTCAGAATGTCCGCTAGCTGCATGGCCTCGCATTCCGGTGCCCGGCGCTGGCGCGCCGCGGCCCTGTTACTTCGTGCCTGTCGGGTCGATCCAGCCGATATTTCCGTCTTCACGACGGTAAACGACGTTCAGGACCTTGTGCCTCTCGTTCCGGAACACAAGGACGGGAGCGCCGGCAAGTTCCATCTGCATAACCGCTTCCCCGACCGACAGCGACGGGATTCTCGCCTCCATCTCCGCGATGATCACGGGCTGGAGCGATCCGTCGACGCCCGAATCCTCGTCTTCCGACGGCGCAAGGATATATGAGGCCCCCTCGCCGAATTCAACCGGCTGCGCCCGATCCTTGTGATGGTCCTTAAGCCTGCGCTTGTAGCGGCGCAGCTGCTTTTCCATCTTGTCGTTGCACGCCTCGAACGCCGAGTAGATCTCGTTCGCGTGGGCTTTGGCCGATGCCGTGAGGCCGGTCGAAAGATGCACGGTCGCCTCGCAGACATATTCGTGTGCTGCCTTCGAGAACACGACCTGCGCATCGGTCGGACGCGCCGCATACTTGCCGATCGCTTCGCTCATCTGGGATCTGACATGGGCCTGCAAGGCCTCGCCGATGTCGATCTGGCGGCCGCTGATCTGGTAGCGCATCTTTGCTCCTCTGGACACTGACCCATGACGCCCGCGGTGCCCGAAGGCCGCGTCGCGGGGCAAACCTGAACTGGAACGGGCTGCGGAACGCTCCGTCGCGTCGGCCGAAGTGCTCCTGGCGGGGATGGTCGCCTTGCGAAGTCGAGGTGCCGGGCGTGGAGACACGGATTTCCATCCACGGCATTTGGCGACAAGTGATGCCACGCTGTCAACCGGCTCGGCAGGAGGTCGCTCAACCTATGCGGAAGTTGCGTCCCAGATAGACACGGCGGACATTCTCGTCGCGCACCACCTCGTCGGGCGTGCCGCTCATCAGCACGACACCGTCATGCAGGATATAGGCGCGGTCGACGATCTCGAGCGTCTCGCGCACGTTGTGGTCGGTGATCAGCACGCCGATGCCGCGGTCCTTGAGGTCGGCGACAAGGCCGCGGATCTCGGCCACCGCGATCGGGTCGACGCCCGCGAACGGCTCGTCGAGCAGCAGGTACTTCGGCTCGGCGGCGAGGCAGCGGGCGATCTCGACCCGGCGCCGCTCGCCGCCGGAGAGCGAGATCGACGGCGCGCGCCGCAGGTGCCCGATCGAGAATTCCGACAGCAGCTCCTCGAGCCGTTCCCGGCGCTTGTGGCTCTCGGCGACCGACAGTTCGAGGATTGCGAGGATGTTGTCCTCGACGCTGAGCCCGCGGAAGATCGAAACCTCCTGCGGCAGGTATCCGATGCCGAGCTTGGCGCGCCGGTACATCGGCAGCAGCGTCACCTCGCGCCCGTCGATGACGACTTGGCCGCCTTCGGGGTTGATGAGCCCGGCGATGCAGTAGAAGCAGGTCGTCTTGCCCGACCCGTTCGGGCCGAGGAGCGCGACGACCTCGCCTCGGCCGAGCTCCAGCGAGACATCGCGGATCACCGGCCGGCGCTTGTAGCTCTTGCGCAGCGAGACGACCTTGAGGCCCGCGTCGCCCCCCGCCAGCGTCAGGCCGGGCGCCGGGCTCACGGACCGCCCCCTGGCTGCAGCGTCGTGCGGACGCCGCCTTCGAGGACGCCCGTGCCATCCGTGAAGTTGACCGTGAGTTTCTGCGACGACAGCGCGTTCCGGCCCTGGGTCAGCACGACATCGCCGGTCATCACGATCTCGCCCGACGCGATGCTGTAGACGGCCTCGGCTGCCTCGGCCGCCTCGGCGCTTGTGACGAGGGTCACGCCGCCGGTCGCCTCGAGCCGCTCGATGGCCCCCTGCCCGCCGTCGGTCGCCTCGGCATAGACGACGCGGACCTCGCCCGCCGTCAGCTTCAGCTCGCCCTGGGTGATGGTGACGTTGCCCGAGAACACCGCCGTACCGTCGGACTGGTCGACGGCGAGCCGGTCGGCGCCGACCTCCACCGGCAGCGTAGTGTCCTGCCGCAGCGCGCCAAGCTCGACCGCCGTTCCCTGGGCCGCGAGCGGCCGCGCGATGCCCCCAGCCATGACGATGCAGCAGAGGATGAAAATGACGAAACGCATGGGCTGCCCCTAATCGCCGGGATCGTATACCAGCTTCACGCCGCCGCTGAAAACCAGAAGGTACTCGCCCTCGGCATCGGCGGCCCTGGTGAGCGCCATCGCGCCGGCCTCGAGCCGCCCCGGCGGCCCGGACGCCACCACCGCGCCGTCCGCGCGAAGACCGGTCTCGCCCATGTCGGCGGCGAGGTCGGTCGTCTCGATGCGGTACCCGGTCGAGGTGGCGATCGTGACGCCGCCGCCGAGCG
The DNA here is from genome assembly GCA_964645155.1 of uncultured Rhodobacterales bacterium. Taxonomy (GTDB): domain Bacteria; phylum Pseudomonadota; class Alphaproteobacteria; order Rhodobacterales; family Rhodobacteraceae; genus CAZYBG01. Next base: position 22,264 of record CAZYBG010000027.1, read on the forward strand.
TGATCGACCGCGCCACACCGTCGACCGCGCCGGTCGCCGCCTCGAGCATGACGGTGCTGCCATCGGGAATCTCGAGCCGCGCCGACAGCCCGTCGGCCAGCATCCGCGACGGCATGGCGGGGTCGGGTCGGGCGAGGTCGGCCGACAGCGAGACCACGGTTCCGTCGGCCGTGACGCCGGAAAACTCGGGGGCGCCGATCCGCGCCTCGCGGGCGTACTGCTCGACATCGACCTCGGCGAACGGGATCGCCGCGTCCGGGTCGATCCGACGGGCGATCAGGAACAGCGTGGCGAGAAGCGCGAGTGCCACCAGCGGCAGGACGACCTTGGCCCAGGCGACGAAGCGGGAATAGCCGCCGCCGGCCTGCATCGCTCAGGCCACCCCGGCGCGCAGGCAGTCGTGGATGTGCAGTATGCCGGCGACGTTGCCGCTGCCGGCCGGGTCGACGACGAAGAGGCAGGTGATCTTGCGGGCATTCATCTCGGCGACCGCCTCCTCGGCCAGCGCCTCGGGGCCGATGGTGCGGGGCGCCGGCGTCATCACCTCGCCGGCGGTCCGCGCGAGCAGGCCGTCCATGTGCCGCCGCAGGTCGCCGTCGGTCACGATCCCGACCAGCGCGCCATCGGCGCCGGTCACCCCGACGACGCCGAAGCCGCGCCGGCTCATGACGATGAGGGCATCGCTCATCGGCGTGCGGTCGCGTGCGACCGGAACCTCGTCGCCGGTGTGCATCAGGTCCGAGACCTTGAGCAGTCGCGCGCCCAGCTTGCCGCCGGGATGGAAGTCGCGGAACCGCTCGGGCGTGAAGCGGCGATGCTCCATCAGCGCGATGGCAAGCGCATCGCCGAGCGCCAGCATCATCGTCGTCGACGTGGTCGGGACATAGCCGGTCGAGCAGGCCTCGGGCACGGCGGGCAGGACGATCCCGACCTCGGCACGGCGAATCAGGGTGCTGTCCTCCCGGCAGGCAACGCCGATCAGCGGAATGCCGAAGCGGCGGGTGTAGGAGAGAAGGTCGGCCAGTTCGGGGGTCTCCCCCGAGTTCGAAAGGACGAGCACGCAGTCGCCCTCGGCCATCATGCCGAGATCGCCGTGGCTCGCCTCGGCGGGATGAACGAAATGCGCAGGCGTCCCTGTCGATGCGAAGGTGGCCGCGATCTTGCGCGCGATATGCCCCGACTTGCCCATCCCCGAGACGATGACGCGCCCCCGCGCCGCGAGGATCAGCTCCACCGCCTCGGCGAAGCTCGCCCCGAGCGCCGGCCCGAGGGCGGCGAGGGCCTCGGCCTCTCTGGCGATCACCTGCCGGGCTGTCGCGAGGTAGGTATCGCCGCTCATGTGTGGGCGAAGATGTCGGCGTCGGGCCAGCCGGCGAGGTCGAGCGCCGCGCGGGTCGGCAGGAAGTCGAAGCAGGCCTGCGCCATCGCGCTGCGCCCCTCGCGCGCCAGCCGGGCGGCGAGGGCGTCCTTCAGGCGATGGAGGTAGAGCACGTCCGACGCCGCATAGGCGAGCTGCGCCTCGCTCAGCGTCTCGGCGCCCCAGTCCGACGACTGCTGCTGCTTGGAAAGGTCGATGTCGATCAGCTCCTGGGTCAGGTATTTCAGCCCGTGCCGGTCGGTATAGGTGCGGGTCAGGCGCGAGGCGATCTTGGTGCACCAGACCGGGCCGGTCACCACGCCGAAGGTGGCCTGCAGCGCGGCGATGTCAAAGCGGGCGAAGTGGAAGATCTTCAGCACTGCGGGATCGGCCAGCAGCGCCGACAGCCGCGGCGCCTCGGCCTGCCCGGGGGCGATCTGCACCAGGTGCGCGTCGCCGTCGCCGGCCGAAAGCTGGACCAGGCAGAGCCGGTCGCGGCCCGGCACCAGGCCCATCGTCTCGGTGTCGATGGCGACGGCGGCGCCGAGGTCGATCCCCGCGGGCAGGTCGCGCTGATGCAGGTGGATGGTCATCTTCCCCTCGTGCGGTGGAGGGGGTGGTGCCCAGGAGAGGACTCGAACCTCCACGCCTTGCGGCACACGGACCTGAACCGTGCGCGTCTACCAATTCCGCCACCTGGGCATCAGGTGCAGGCGCCGCACTTAACCACAGGGCGTGGGGCTGTCAACGGGGTGCGCGGCGGGGGCGGACGGGTGCGTCGGCCCGGCGCCTTGCCTGCCTGCGATGCCGCCGTTATGCAGGATCGCAGAACGAACGGAGGTCCCGCGATGTCGCGGCTGATGACGATCTACGGCGGCTCGGGCTTCGTCGGCCGCTACATCGCCCGGCGGATGGCGAAGGAAGGCTGGCGCGTCCGCGTCGCCGTCCGCCGCCCGAACGAGGCGCTGTTCGTCCGGCCCTACGGGACGGTCGGCCAGGTCGAGCCGGTCTTCGCCAACATCCGCGACGACGACAGCGTTCGCGCCGCGATGCAGGGGGCCGACGCGGTGGTGAACTGCGTCGGGACGTTCGACGCCGGCGGCCGGAACAGCTTCGAGGCGGTCCAGCACGAGGGTGCGGCGCGCATCGCCCGCCTTGCTGCCGATGCGGGGGCGGCGCGGCTCGTCCACATCTCGGCGATCGGCGCCGACCCGGAGGGCGCAAGCCTCTACGCGCGGTCCAAGGCGAGCGGCGAGGCGGCGGTCGCCGCGGCGTTCCCGGCGGCGGTGATCCTGCGCCCCTCGATCGTCTTCGGGCCGGAGGACCAGTTCTTCAACCGCTTCGCGGGCATGGCCCGCTCTGGTCCGGTGCTGCCGCTCGTCGGCGCCGGCACGCGGTTCCAGCCGGTCTATGTCGACGATGTGGCGGGCGCCGCGGTGGCGGGGGTCGTCGGTACAGCGGCGCCCGGCATCTACGAACTCGGCGGGCCGGACGTCGCGACGTTCCGCGACCTGATGCAGCGGATGCTCCCGGTGATCCATCGCCGGAGGCCGGTGGTCAACGTGCCGTTCTGGGCCGCGGGCATCATGGCCGCCGGGCTCGACGGGCTCCAGGCGGTGACGCTGGGGCTGTTCCACAATGGCCTCATCACCCGCGACCAGGTGCGCAGCCTGCGGGTGGACAACGTGGTCGCGCCGGGCGCCCGGGGGCTGCAGGACCTTGGCATCGCGCCGACGGCGATGGAGGCGGTGCTGCCGGAGTACCTCTGGCGCTTCCGCCCGAGCGGCCAGTACGACGCGATCAAGCAGTCGGCGAAGAACCTGCGCACCTGACGTGCCGGACCGATGGCGGTCCCTCTCCACAGACGATGGCGTCGCTTGCGCCGCGCCCCGTCCGGCCGGCCGTCACGCGGTCGCGCTCGCCGGCCGCTGCATCAGCGCCTGGGCCTGCGCGATCGCGGCCTCGATATCGTCGTGCCAGGTCAGCCGGCCTTCCTCGAGCACGGCGCCGTGCCGGCAGAGCCGGCGGACCAGCGGCATGCTGTGCGAGACGACGATCGCGCCGCGCGTCGCCAGACGGTTGACCAGCACGGCCTCGCTCCTTTCGCGGAAGGCGGCATCGCCGACCGCGGTCACCTCGTCGATCAGGTAGGTGTCGAACGGCAGACCCATCGAGACCCCGAAGGCAAGCCGGGCGCGCATTCCGGCGGAATAGGTGCGCACGGGGCTCCGGAACTGCGCGCCGAGGCCGGCAAAGTCCTCGACATAGGCGCAGAGTTCGTCGGTGTCGGCGCCGTAGAGCCGGGCGACGAAGCGGGTGTTCTGCGCACCCGTCATCTCGCCGTGGAAGCTGCCGGCGAAGCCGACCGGCCAGGAGACGGAGCCGGTCGTGACGATGGAGCCGGCGTCGGGCGCGATCGACCCGGCGATCATCCGCAGGAGGCTCGACTTTCCGGCGCCGTTTCGGCCGAGCAGCGCCACCGGCCGGTCCGACGGCAGGGTGGCCGTCAGGCCGCGCGCCACAGTGCGGCGGGCGCCGCCCTCGGTGAAGGTCTTCCAGACGTTGCAGAGCCGGATCACGGGCGTCCCCCTACCGCCGTTCGCGGAACCCGTAATACACAAGAACCAGCGCTGCCCATCCGAGGAGGGTGGCGCCTGCGAGCATCGCGAGGAGGCCGAGGCGCCGGGGGTACTCGGCACTTTCGGCGCGGGTCGGGGCGATGTGCGCGGCGAGATAGCGCGCCTGCCGCCTTGCCTCGGCCGCGGCGAGGTCGTTCGCGGCCAGTGCCGACACATAGGCACGCTCGGCAAACTCCACCTCGACGCTGAGGCGCTCGTAGTCGGCGACGAGGGTCGCGTAGGTGCTCGCCCCGGCGCCGGCGGAGGGCCGGCTGCGGAACAGCGCGCGCTCGTCCGAGATGCGCTGGCCGAGGGCCGCGATCCGGCGGTCGGCCTGCGCGATCCGCTGGTCGCCCTCGCGCGTCGTCGCGCGGAGGATATCGCGCTCGATCTCGGCCTCGGTGCGCTGCGTCTCGAGCGCGGCGATCAGGGTCAGCCGCCGCTCGATATCGGCGCGGGGATCGACGATCTGGCGTTCGGCGCGGAACGCGGTGAGCGCCTGCCGCGCCCTCACGAGGCGTGTCTCCGCCAGCGCGAGGTCGGCTTGCGCGTGCCTCGTGGCATCGGCCCGCGCGATGCCTGAGAGCCGGTTGACGAGGCGGTCGCTCTCCTCGAGCAGGACGACGGCGATCCGGTGCGCGACGTCGGGCGCAAATGCCAGCACCCTGACCGCGATCAACCCCTCGCCGGGATCGTAGTCGACCTTCACCACCCGCTTCCAGTAGCGGGTCAGGTCCTCGATCGTCGCGCCCGTCGGGAGCGCGAAGACAGGATCCTCGCTGCGGGTGAAGGCGGCGCGAAGGTCCACCCTGGCGTCGACCGCCGCAACCATAGGCTGGCTGAGGATGAAATCGTGCAGGACGTCGGTGTCGGACGTGCTCGACCGCGAGAGGCTGCCAAGGCCCTCGAGGAGCGCGAGCGACTGCGGCGCCTCCTCGGTGCGGACCGAAAACGCGACGCGGGAGGCATACCGGTCGAGCGCGACCTCGTGCAGGTACCATGCAGCGAGGAGGACCGGCGCCGCCACGAGGGCAAGGAAAGACGTGAGGATTCCCGCATGGCGCCGCCGCGGCCGCGCCGGCCCCGCGGGGGGCCGCGGCTGCGGCGGCGGGGCGGTCTCCGGCACGACCGTCAGCGGGCTCCTGCTCTTGGCCGGGTCACTCATCCTTAAGCTCCTCTCCGCTACAGCTTGGAACCCGAGGGGTGCCCGCACCGCCCCTGCTAGCAACTGCCGGTTACCAATTCGCTGACCGATCCCCGGAGGACGCCGTTGGCCCCGAGCCGCCCCAGACCCCTCCGCACAGTCGCCGCCCTGATCCTGCGCGAGATCGAATGTGCGCCGGGCCGCTCGGCGACCGGCTATCTCTGGGCCGTGGCCGAGCCGGTGGCGGGCATCCTGCTGTTGACCGTCGTCTTCTCGCTGGCTTTCCACGCGCCGCCGCTGGGGACGAGCTTTGCCTATTTCTATGCGTCGGGCTGCCTGCCGTTCCTCGCCTATCACGACATCTGCCAGAAGGTGGCGCAGGCGGTGCGGTTCTCGCGCCCGCTGCTCGTCTATCCCGCGGTGCGGCTACCGCATGTCCTGCTCGCCCGGCTGATCCTCGCGACGCTGACCCAGGTCGCCGTCGTCGCGATGGTCCTTGTGGCCACCATCGCGCTGACCGGGGTGACGATGCGGCCCGAGATCGGCGAGATCGCGCTCGCCTTCGGCATGGCGGTCGCGCTGGCGTCGGGCATCGGCACGCTGAACTGCTACCTGTTCGAGCGGGCCCCGTGGTGGGAGCGGATCTGGGCGATCCTGAACCGGCCGCTCTTTCTGGTCTCCGGCGTGCTGTTCCTGTTCCACGCCATCCCGCCGCCTTGGCGCGACTGGCTCTGGTGGAACCCGCTCGTCCACGTCGTCGGGCAGATGCGGGCCGGTCTCTTCCCGACCTACCACGCGGACTATGCCGTGCCGGCCTATGTGTTCGGCGTGGCCGCCGCCTGCCAGGTCGCCGGGCTCTTCCTGCTCGGGCGCCATTCGCGGCAACTGTTCCATGCGTGAGGCGACGCAGCGGCGCATCCGGGGAAAGCGCATCTTCGATGTGGCGCTCGCCCTCTCGCTCGCCGGCATCCTCTGGCCACTCGGGCTTGCCGTCGCTGCGGCCATCCTCTTGGCCGAGGGGCGCCCGGTCCTCTACCGGGCCGAGCGGATGCGCGCGCCCGGGCGGGCGTTCATCATCTGGAAGTTCCGCACGATGCCGCCGGGCGCCGATGACGGCCGCGCCACCGGCGGCCACAAGACGCGGCGGCTCTCGCCCCTCGGCCGGTGGCTGCGGCGCACGCGCCTTGACGAGATGCCGCAGCTCTGGAACATCCTGAAGGGTGAGATGAGCTTCGTCGGCCCGCGTCCGCCGCTCCGCCGCCATGTCGAGCAGTTTCCGGACCTCTATGCCGAGGTGCTCCGCGCCCCCCCGGGCCTCACCGGCCTCGCGACGCTGCTCTACCATCGCCGCGAGGAGGTCCTGCTGGCGGGCTGCGCGTCGGCCGATGAGTGCGAGCGGCTCTACACGACCTTGTGCATCCCCGCCAAGGCCCGGCTCGACCGGGCCTACCTGCGTCGGCAAGGCGTCGTCCTCGACACCATCATCCTTCTTCGTACCCTGCAGCGGCTCGGCTGGCAGCTGTCGCCGCGCCGCGCGCGCCGCGGCATCCCCGCCCGGCGTCAGAGCGCGGCCTTGCGACTTTCGTCGATGTAGATCTCGCGCAGCCGGCGCGCGACGCGGCCGGGCTTGCCATCGCCGACCGGCGCGCCGTCGATCTCCACGACCGGCATCACGAAGATCGAGGCCGCGGTCGAGAACGCCTCGTCGGCCGCCTTCGCCTCGGCCGGAGTGAACGGGCGTTCCTCCACCTCGAACTGGGCCTCGCGGGCGAAGCGCAGCACGGCCGCACGGGTGATGCCGTGAAGGATGTCGTTCGACAGGTGCCTCGTGATGATCCGGTTGCCCTTCACGATATAGGCGTTGTTCGAGGTGCCTTCGGTGACCGTCCCGTCCTCGACCATCCAGGCATCGTCGACGCCCGCCTTCCGCGCCATCATCTTCGCCATCGACGGATAGAGCAGCTGCACCGTCTTGATGTCGCGCCGGCCCCAGCGCATGTCGGGCACGGTGACGACGCGAAAGCCCGTCTGCGCCGCCGGCGCATCGACAAGCCCCTTCGCCTGGGTGAACATGACGAGCGAGGGCGTCGCGTCCTTCGGAAAGGCGAAGTCGCGGTCGGCGGCGCCGCGCGTGACCTGCAGGTAGATCATGCCCTCGGTCAGATCGTTCCGCGCAACGATATCGCGATGGAGCCCGAGCAGCGCGTCGTCGGCGACCGGGCTTTCCATTTCCAGTTCGCGGAGCGACCGGGCAAGGCGGGCCGCATGGCCGGGAAAGTCGATGATCCGCCCGTCGATCACCGAGGTCACCTCGTAGACCCCGTCGGCGAAGAGGAAACCACGGTCGAACACCGAGATCTTCGCGGCCTCTTCGGGCAGCCACTCTCCGTTCACGTAGACTGTCCGGCTCATCCCCAAAGCTCCTCGTCGGGTGGATACACCGTTGCGCCGTCGTAGCGCAGCGGATGCGGGCGGTCTTCGGCCAGGAGCAGCGGGCCGTCAAGGTCCACGACCTCGGCGCCCTGCGCCACGAGCATCGCCGGCGCCATGGCGAGCGACGAGCCGACCATGCAGCCGACCATCACCCCGAAGCCCGCGGCGCGGGCCTGCTCGCGCAGCGCCAGCGCCTCGGTCAGCCCGCCGGTCTTGTCGAGCTTGATGTTCACGATGTCGTACCTGCCCGTCAGCCCGGCGAGGCTTGTCCGGTCATGGCAGCTTTCGTCGGCGCAGACCGGAAGCGGCCGCGCCATCTCGGCCAGCGCCGCGTCGTCGCCGGCCGGCAGCGGCTGCTCCACCAGCTCGACGCCGAGGCGGAGGAGGTGCGGCGCGAGGTCGCGATAGGTCTCCGCCGTCCAGCCCTCGTTCGCGTCGACGATGATCCGCGCACGCGGCGCGCCGCGCCGCACCGCCTCGAGCCGCGGCATGTCGCCCGGGGCGCCGAGCTTGATCTTGAGGAGCGGGCGATGCGCATTGCGGGCCGCGGCCGCCTCCATCCGCTCGGGCGTGTCGAGCGAAAGCGTGTAGGCGGTCACCACGGTGCCCGGTGCGGCGAGGCCCGCGATCTCCCACACGCGCCGGCCGGTGCGCTTCGCCGCCAGGTCCCACAGCGCGCAGTCGACCGCGTTGCGCGCGGCGCCGGGCGGCAGCGCCTCCTGCAGGGCCGGCCGCGTGATGCCGGGCGGCAGCCCCGCGATCTGGGCGGCCACGCTTTCGAGCGATTCGCTGTAGCGGGCATAGGGCACGCACTCGCCCCAGCCGGTCACGCCGCGGTCAGTCACCCGGACCGTCAGCACCCGCGCCTCGGTCCGCGAGCCGCGCGATATGGTGAACGTCTCCGAAAGCCGGAAGGTGTCGGCAGAAACGGCGATCTCCATGCGTCAGACCGCACCCAGCGCGTCGACCAGCCGTGCCGCGCCGTAGCGGAACGGATCGGTCGCCGGCAGGCCAAGGCGCGTCTCGACCTCGCGCAGGTAGCCCCGGGCCTTGACCTCCGGCATGTGCTGGGTGTTGATCGAGTAGGCCACGACCTCGCAGGCCGGGTTGGCGACGCGGGCGAGCATCAGCGCGGTGTCGCGCACCTGCTCGAGGCTCGGCAGCGCGTAGTCGGGCAGGCCGCGCATGTGCGTGCGGGTCGGCTCGTGGCAGACGACCAGCGCGTCGGGCCGGCCGCCATGGATCAGCGCGAGCGTCACGCCGGAATAGCTCACGTGATAGAGGCTGCCCTGACCCTCGATCAGGTCCCAGTGGTCGGCGTGGTTGTCCGGTGTCAGCCATTCGACCGACCCGGCCATGAAGTCGGCGATCACCGCGTCGAGCGGCACGCCGTCGCCGGTGATCAGGATGCCGGTCTGCCCCGTGGCGCGGAACGTCGCCTTGAGGCCGCGCCGGCGCATCTCGGCTTCCATCGCGAGCGTCGTGTACATCTTGCCGCAGGAGCAGTCGGTGCCGACGGCCAGCAGCCGCTTGCCGCTGCGCGCCTTGCCGTTGGCGATCGGATAGCGGACGTTCGGCACCCGCACGTCATGCAGCGCGCGGCCGTGCAGCGCCGCCGTCGCGACGAGGTCGGCCTCGTCCCGCAGCAGGTTGTGAAGCCCCGAGGCGAGATCGAAACCCTGTTCCAGGGCGGTATGGAGCACCGCCTTCCAGCGCTCCGAGATCACGCCACCGCGGTTGGCGACGCCGATCACCAGGGTCCGCGCGCCGGCGGCATGGGCCTCGGCAAGGTCCATGTCGGGCAGCCGCAAGTCGGCGCGGCAGCCCTCCATGCGGTACTGCCCGATGGCATGGTCCGGCCGCCAGTCGCGGATGCCCTGGGCCACCTTGGCGGCCAGCTGGTCGGGCGCGTCGCCGAGAAAGAGGAGGTAGGGTGTTGGGATCATGAGGACCTCGCGCGGATTCGGCCCCTACCTTATCGGCGGGGCGGCGGGATCATCTGGGGAATCGCGCGATCGCACGGCCGCCAGCCGCATCTTCCTGCCGCGACGTGCGCCGACTGGCGAATTTTCTTGCGTTCTGGGGCCAGTGGAGGGGCCGGATGCCAGGGTGGCATATGGGTCTTGCGCGGCATTCCGCAATAAACTACCCCGGCGGCGACCCGTGACGAAATTTCCTTTCGAGGCCGTTCCGAATGTCCTTCCGCATCCAGCCGCCGGCGCCGGCCCGGCGCAACCGCTGCCAGCTGTTCGGCCCCGGCTCCCGGCCCGCGATCTTCGCGAAGATGGCGGCCTCGGCAGCCGACGTGATCAACCTTGACCTCGAGGATTCTGTCGCGCCCGACGACAAGGCCGCAGCGCGGCGCAACGTGATCGCGGCGATCGGCGATGTCGACTGGCGCGACAAGACGCTGAGCGTCAGGATCAACGGGCTCGACACGCCGTGGTGGTACCGCGACGTGGTCGACCTGCTGGAGCAGGCGTCCGGGCGGCTCGACCAGATCATGATCCCCAAGGTCGGCAACGGCGCCGACCTCTACGCGGTCGATGCGCTGGTCAGCGCCATCGAGGCGGCGAAGGGGCGCGAGAGGCGGATCGGCTTCGAAGTCATCATCGAAAGCGCGGCCGGCATCGCCCGCGTGGGCGAGATCGCGGCGGCCTCGCCCCGGCTCACGGCGATGAGCCTCGGGGCGGCGGATTTCGCCGCGAGCATGGGCATGCAGACCACCGGCATCGGCGGCACGCAGGAGGACTACTACATGCTGCGCGACGGGCAGCGCTACTGGCCCGACCCCTGGCACTGGGCGACCGCGGCGATCGTCGCGGCCTGCCGGACGCATGGGGTTCTGCCGGTCGACGGGCCCTATGGCGATTTCTCCGACGACGAAGGCTTCCGGGCGCAGGCGCGGCGGGCCGCGACGCTGGGCATGGTGGGCAAGTGGGCGATCCATCCGAGGCAGGTGGCGCTCGCCAACGAGGTCTTTACCCCGTCCGACGCAGCGGTGACCGAGGCGCGCGAGATCCTTGCCGCCATGGAGGAGGCGAAGGCTGCTGGCCAGGGGGCGGCTGTCTACAAGGGGCGGCTGGTCGACATCGCCAGCATGCGGCAGGCCGAGGTGATCGTGCGCCAGGCCGAGATGACAGAGGGGCGGTGAGGTGACCGCCCCCCGCTGCGCCGTCAGGCCAAGGGTACGACGATGTCGGTCAGTAGATCGTCCGGCGCCGTCGTGGTCGGATTGTTCAGGTAGACTTCGTAGCAGGGCGCGTCGGCGGTCGCCCTGCCTGATCCGGGCAGCCAGTCGCCAAAGAGGTGGTCATAGGCCGCCTGCAGCCCCGCATAGTGGCCCTTGAAGTGCAGCACGGCCGCAGGCCCGGCCTTTGTATGGACCTCGTCGAGGTCCTCGGGGATGGCGGTGCCGTCGCCAAGGATGATGCCGGCATGGCTGCGCAGGGCCCCGGCCTCGGTGGCGCGCGGGTCGTCGTAGTAGACGGCCGCCATGCCGCGTACCTCGGGCCAGAGGTCACGCGACGCCGCAATCGCGCTGATCTTTCCGAACGTGCTGCCGATCTCGAGATAAGGGCCCTCGTGGACCAGCGCGGCAAGCCGGTGGGTGGGAACGTCGGTGATCTCGACATGATACATGAGGGCTGCTCCCTTGCGGTCGGGTGGGTTGAGCGCCACGAGGGCGCCGCGGTTGCGGAACGTGGCGGGAGGAACGCCGTAGTAGAGGGCGAAGGCGCGGGCAAAGCCCTGCGCGCTGCCGTAGCCCGACTGGCGCGCGATGCGGTCGATTGGAAGGCTGGTCTGGACCAGCCAGCAGGCCGCGCGGTGCACGCGCAGCCGCCGGACGGCCTCGGCGAGGGTTTCGCCGGTCATGCCGTGAAACACCCGGTGCCAGTGGAAGCGGCTCATCGCCGCGACCTCGGCCAGCGTGTCGAGCGACAGGTCGCCATCGAGATTGTCGCGGATGTGGTCGAGGACCCGAAGAATCCGTGTCTCGTAGGAACCTGGGCGCATGTCCTCCCCCGCGGTCTGGTTGCGGTGGCCTTGGATCGCACAGCTGCCAGGAAAAAGTCTTGCGGAAGTTCCGGAGGCGGCGGCGCGCGCTGCCTCGCCGCCGAGTTGCAAAAGCCCCGCCGCCCCGTCATATCTGCGCGGATGCAGCCGGAGCGTCCGCCGCGATGAACTACCTCGAGTTCGAGAAACCGCTCGCCGAGATCGAGGGCAAGGCCGAGGAACTTCGTGCGCTTGCCCGCCAGAACGAGGGGATGGATGTCGAGAAGGAGGCAGTGGCGCTCGACAAGAAGGCGTCGGACCTTCTCCGGAGCCTCTACAAGGGGCTGACCCCGTGGCAGAAATGCCAGGTCGCACGGCACCCGGACCGACCGCATTGCAGGGACTACATCGATGGTCTCTTCACCGACTACACGGCGCTCGCCGGTGACCGGAATTTCGCCGACGACCACGCGGTGATGGGCGGCCTCGCCCGGTTCGACGACCGGCCGGTGGTGGTGATCGGCCACGAGAAGGGCAACGACACGAAAAGCCGGATCGAGCGCAATTTCGGCATGGCACGCCCGGAAGGCTACCGCAAGGCGATACGGCTGATGGATCTCGCCGACCGCTTCCGGCTGCCGGTCATCACGCTGATCGACACGCCCGGCGCCTATCCCGGCAAGGGCGCCGAGGAGCGCGGCCAGGCCGAAGCGATCGCGCGCTCGACCGAGAAATGCCTGCAGGTCGGCGTGCCGCTGATCTCGGTCGTGATCGGCGAGGGCGGATCGGGCGGCGCGGTCGCCTTCGCGACGGCGAACCGGGTGGCGATGCTGGAACACTCGATCTATTCGGTCATCAGCCCCGAAGGCTGCGCCTCGATCCTGTGGAAGGATGCCGAGAAGATGAAGGAGGCCGCCGAGGCGCTGCGGCTGACCGCGCAGGACCTCGAGAAGCTGGGCGTGATCGACCGGATCATCGCCGAGCCCGTCGGCGGCGCGCAGCGGGGCAAGAGCGATGCGCTGACGAATGTGCGCAAGGCCTTGGCCGAGATGCTGAAGGAGCTCTCTGCACTCGATCGCAAGGCACTGATCGACAACCGCCGCAAGAAGTTCCTCGGCATGGGTGCCAAGGGGCTCGCGGCCTAGGCCGGCGGGACCTCGGCCGTCAGACGGTCCGAGGCCTCCTCGACCGCCTCTTCCAGCCGCTGCATGAAAGGCTCGCTGGCAAGGCCCGGCGGGATCGGCTCCAGGAACTCGACCACGGCGATGCCCGGACGGCGGTAGATCGCCCGCTTCGGCCAGAACAGCCCCACATTCGTGGCCACCGGCACGCAGGGCTGGCCGAGCTGCTCATAGAGAATCGCGGTCCCGATCTTGTAAGGTTTCCTTACCCCCGGCGCGACCCGCGTTCCCTGCGGGTAGATGATGAGCTGACCCGGGCTCCGCTGGCCGCGCGCAACGTCATAGACCATCTTCTGGATCGCCTGGCCGCGCCGCCCGCGGTCCACCGGCACGCAGCCGATGCGCCAGGCGTACTGGCCGAGGATCGGCGCGAAGAGAAGCTCGCGCTTCATGATGAACTTGCCGCGCGGCACGGCGCCGAAGATCAGTATGATGTCGAGGAACGACTGGTGCTTGGCCGCCACCACCACCTCGCCGGTCGGGACGCTGCCCCGAACCTCGGTCCGCAGCCCGACGATCGCCGCCGCGCTCCAGCGCACCCAACGGCAATAGGCATGGCAGGCGGCGAAGGCGCCGGCAGGGCTCGCGAGCGCCCATGGCAGGAAGACGATCGCGATCACCGCCATGGCGAGATACATCAGCACGATGAAGACGAGGGAGCGGAGCCACTGAACCGCATAGCCGATCATTCGAGCACCCTCAGCACGCGCAGGGCGGCGAGCCGCGTCGCGACGAACGCCACCAGGCCGGCCAGCGGCGGGATCGCGAGCGGCAGGAGCCAGGAGGCGCCCCGGAAGCCGAGCCCGGTAAGGAACCCGCCGGCATCATCGACGCCGGGCAGCAGCAGGATGGCCAGTGTCCCCGCCGCCGATCCGGCGAGGGCGCCGAGCGCGGCGCGTCGGGTGAACCGGCGCACGAAGGCGCGGGCGATAAAGGCGTCGCGCGCGCCCACGAGGCGCAGGACCTCGATCACCTTTCGGTTGGCCGACAGCGAGGCCTGCGCGGCCAGCGCGATCATCGCCGCCATTGCCGCGCCGATCAGCAGCACGGACGCGATGCCGAGCATGCGCAGCCGGCCCGCCGCCTCGACCAGCGGCGCGCGCCACCGGGTGTGGTCATCGAGGATCGCGCCCGGAGCTTCTGCGGCGAGACGCAGGCGCAGCCCTTCGGCGTCAAAGCCCTCGTCCGCCTCGACGACCTCAATCATCTCGGGCACCGGCAGGGCGTCGAGCGGCAGGTCGGGGCCGAACCATGGCGCGAGGAGGGCCTCCTGCTCGGCCCGGTCGAGCCGGCGCGCCGAGGCGACGCCCGGTGTCTGCCCGAGCACGGCGAGCGCCGTCGCGACCTGCGCCTCGATCTGCTCGGGCGGCGCCGAGACGCGCACTGTCGCGGTCCGGGCGAGCGCCCCCTGCCACCGGTCGGCGAGGCGGCTGGCGGCGAGCGAGAGCGCCAGCGCGAAGACCGCGAGGAAGGCCATGGCGCCGGCCGTGAAGACCGTCAGCCGCGCGGTGAAGCCGGTGGGCGGGACGATCCGCGCGGCCGGGCCGTCGCCGAAGATCTCGATCGCGCGGGCGAGGACCGCGTTCACAAGTCGGCCCCTGCGAGTTGCAGCGTTCCGCCCCGCAGCCGCAGCACGCGGGCCTGCACCTGCGCCTTCGCGGCGCGGATCAGGTTCAGGTCATGCGTCGCGACGATCACCGCGCGGCCCATTCGGTTCAGCTCGACCAGGAGCCGGAGGAGCCTGAGCGACATCTCCCAGTCGATGTTGCCGGTCGGTTCGTCGGCGAGGATGACGGCGGGCGAGGTGACGACGGCGCGGGCCAGCGCGGCACGCTGTCGCTCGCCGCCCGAAAGCTGCGGAGGCAGCGCCTCGGCCAGGTCGGCCAGGCCGACCCAGGCGAGCAGCTCGCCGATCTCGGACGGCCCCATCCGCGTTTCCGTCTCGGAGACGGCGAGCGGCAGCGCCACGTTGTCGAACACCGGAAGATGGTCGAGGAACTGGCAGTCCTGGTGGACGACGCCGATCCGCCGCCGGGCGCGGGCGACCTCGTCGCGCCCCATCGTCGCGACGTCCTGCCCGAAGACGCTGACGGTGCCCAGGGTGGCGCGCAGGTGCATCGAGCAGAGCCTCAGCAGCGTCGTCTTGCCCGCGCCGGACGGCCCGGTGAGGAAATGGAAACTTCCCGGCGCCAGCTCGAGCGAGATGCCGGTCAGAAGCGGCTCTGCGCCGTAGCTGTGCGAGACATCGGAAAGGGCGATCATCGGTGGCGTTGTCCGGGCTGCGAGGGTCAGTCATGCCCGAGCGAAGGGCCGGTTTCAACACGCGCCATCCGCAAACTCTTTGATTTCGGCGATACGATGCTACAAGATATGCCCGATCTGCGGCGATGCTGCGCCGCAGAGGCAGGGGAACGATGATGGCACAGAAGCTGCGGCTCGTCTGCCCGAACTGCACGGCGCAGTACGAGGTGGACGAGAGCGTCATTCCGGAAGCGGGTCGCGACGTTCAGTGTTCGAACTGCGGCCATACGTGGTGGCAGTTGCGCTCAGGACCCGCCGCCGACGCCGACGGGGAGCCGTCGGGGACGGTGGCGGAAGCGCCGGCCGCTGCGGCAGGCGAGGAGCCCGGGGGCGGTTCGCCCGCTGCGCCGGAACCGATGGCCCCGGGGGCCGAAGTTGCCGAGATCGAAACGCCAATGACCGACGATGGCGCCAGTGCGAGCGCGCGGCTGCACGACGACGATCGGGTGGACGAGGCGCAGCCTGTGCCCCAGCAACAGCCTGAGGACGCCCACGGCGACGCGCATGGCGCTGAAGCGGCCGACGACCGCGGCATCGGGGAGGGCTCGGCGCCGCGGCCCGAACCCGCGCTGCTGGCGTCGGGCATGGGTGCGGATGATGACGGCCCCGCGCTGGCGGCGGCCCTCGCCGGTACGCCCGGCGCGGCGCTGCCGCAGCGCCGCTCGCTCGACGAGGCGGTGCTCGATGTCCTGCGCGAGGAGGCTGAGCGCGAGGTCGGGGCGCGGCGGTCGGAGACGGCGACTGCCGCCACGCCGGCGACCCCGGATCCGGCGCTCGCGGGAACGGATCTCGGCCGGGGGCAGGGCGAGAGGGAGGTCGAGGTGCGTGCCCGGATGGCGTCGCTGGACCAGTTCGAGGAGATCGAGGTCGCAGGACAGCCCCGTCGCGAACGGCATGCCGAGCTGCCCGACCTCGCGACGATCAACTCGACATGGGACGGCAAGGCGGACGCCGACGGCGATGTCGCGGCGGCCGATGCCGCCGTGCGCCGGCGGAGCGGGTTCCGCAACGGCTTCGGGCTGACGCTGCTGATCGCCGCCGGGCTCGCGCTCGTCTATGTCTATGCCGACCAGATCGCCGCGCGGGCGCCTGCGCTCGAGGCAAGCGTGACCTCCTATCGCGAAAGCGTCGACCGGGCACGGGTCTGGCTCGACAGCGCCGCGCTCAATGCCTCGTCGAGTCTGGAGGGCGAAGCGCCACCGCCCTAGAAGCCAGCCGCCGTCAGGCGACCAGCTGTTCGGCCCGCTTCAAATCGACGCTGACAAGCTGGCTGACGCCCTGTTCCTGCATCGTCACCCCGAAGAGCCGGTCCATCCGGCTCATCGTCACGGCGTGGTGGGTGATGATCAGGAACCGCGTGTCGGTCCGCCGGCACATCTCGTCGAGAAGGTCGCAGAACCGCGTGACGTTGGCGTCGTCCAGCGGCGCGTCGACCTCGTCGAGGACGCAGATCGGCGCCGGGTTGGCGAGGAACACCGCGAAGATCAGCGCCAGCGCCGTCAGCGTCTGCTCGCCGCCCGACAGGAGCGACAGCGTCGAGAGCTTCTTGCCGGGCGGCTGGCACATGATCTCGAGCCCCGCCTCGAGGGGGTCGTCGGATTCGACGAGTACGAGTTTCGCCTCGCCGCCGCCGAAGAGATGGGTGAAGAGAAGCGCGAAGTTGGCGTTCACCTGCTCGAACGCGGTGAGAAGCCGCTCGCGCCCCTCGCGGTTGAGGCCGCTGATCCCGGCCCGCAGCTTCTTGATCGCCTCCTCAAGGTCGGCCTTCTCGCTCACGAGGGTATCGTGCTCGGTCTGCACCTCGCGCGCATCCTCTTCGGCGCGGAGGTTCACGGCGCCGAGCGCGTCGCGCTGGCGGCGGAGGCGCGCGACATCGGCCTCGATCAGGTCTGCGCCGGGCATCCGCGCGGGATCGGCGTCGAGCGCGGCAAGCAGGTCTTGCGGAGTGGTGTCCTGTTCTTCCGCGATCCGGTGCACGGCCTGCTCGGCACCGGCGCGGGCCGCCTCGGCGCGGGCCTCGGCGCGGGCCCGTGCCTCGCGGGCCTCGGAGGCCGCGCGCTCGGCCTCCC